>NZ_CP159808.1:75000-382231 GCF_047717795.1 Candidatus Levibacter sp. Uisw_134_01
TCAGATAAGGCTGAAGTGGAGACGTTAATAAAAGATTTCTTCCAATTTTAATGGATTTTAATAATACATCTACATCATAGGGATCAGATAAATAATTAGGATTTATTATTGGTGGTTCATGTATGTTTTTTGAATTTATTTTTACATAACCATTACTTTTTGGTCTTGTTTGCCAAACACCTAAGGTCATTCCTGATACTTTATCCAAAAGACCAACAGTTCCTTCTTTAAAGCTTGCAGGTGACATAACATATTCAAGGTCTGGAATCCTGAGTTTTGATGAAGATTTAGTAAAAACATGAACTAATGAAGGACTGACTGACAAAACGCTTGGTCTCTTAATAACCCATTTAAATATTTCGTATAAAAGTGGTGGCCCTTGTGCAATAGAATTAAAGGTCTTAATATTTTGTAGGTAAGAGACCATTCTAACCCCATAATGATCTCTTAAATTATTACCAACACCTTTTAAGTCATTTATTACTTCAATACCCTTTTCAGATAATAAAGAAGCTGGACCAATTCCTGACAGTTGAAGTATTTTAGGAGTATTAATAGCTCCTGCACAAAGTATTATTTCTTTGTTTGCTTTCAAGACCTTTAAGTCATCTGAGTTTTTATAAATATAATTAATCCCAATAGCTTTGTTATTTTTCAGAATAATTGAAGTCACTTGTGCGTTTACTTTGATTTCAACATTTTTTTTGTTTTGAATAGGTTTTAAAAAAGCTTTTGAAGAACTGTATCGCAAACCATTGAATATAGCTCTTTGAAAATATCCTGAACCATATTGGTTTCCACTATTATAATCCTCGTTTCTTGGGATGCCTAATAAGTCTGTGCCTTTTAAAAATGCTTCACAAAGGGGGTGAATAAGGTCTAAATCAGTTATGGGTAATTCACCTTTACTTCCCCTACTATCAGACATCTTACT
This sequence comes from Candidatus Levibacter sp. Uisw_134_01, assembly GCF_047717795.1. GTDB lineage: Bacteria > Pseudomonadota > Alphaproteobacteria > Puniceispirillales > Marisalimonadaceae > Marisalimonas. Next base: position 75,935 of record NZ_CP159808.1, read on the forward strand.
TGATATTCTATTTTCAGATTTCATAAAATAGGGAAGAACATCTTTATAACCCCAACCAATATTCCCTAATTTTTCCCAATTGTCATAGTCATATTGTTGTCCTCTAACATAATTCAGGCCGTTTATGGAACTTGATCCACCAAGAACACGACCCTGAGGTAAAGAAAATGATCGAAGATTTGTATGAGGAGAAGGTTCTGAAAAAAAATTCCATGTTAACTTTTTTGAAAAAATATTTTTAATGTAACCTGCAGGAATATGAATGTATGGGTTAGTGTCTTTGGGACCAGCTTCTAAAAGACATACAGTTGAACCATTAGCGCTCAATCTATTAGTCAAAATAGAACCAGATGTCCCTCCTCCAATCACGATATAATCAAATGTATTGTTATTATCACTCATATACTAACTATTGAAAATTATAGATTAAAATTATCTTCCATTTCTTTTCGAAGATTATACGCCATAAGATTAGGATCTACTTTGACATCGTTCCAGGTAACAATCTGTCCATCATTAATGGGGTTTATTAGAGAAACATTGTGAGCAAGGCCAAGAGGTAAGTAATTATTTTTAATAGATTTTGATGCCGGTCTAATTCCACCAGAGACGGTGTAGCCCCCTTCGCCATCTAATATCTCTCCAACCTTTAGATTACGTTTAGCTATAGCAACACAATCTGCATTAAAACAGATTGATGCTCCAGTTGCTTCTTTTCTTATACCAATTGAAGCAATTGAAATTGCAAGCTCTAATCCAATCAAATGCCATCTTTTGTATAACGACATATATTGACCAGAAGGATCGGTAACTACTTTATATTCCTCAAAACAATTTTTTAAATATTCAGTATCAGCTTCAAAAACTACCCATACACCTTTTCTAATATCATATGGTATTTGTTTTCCGTCGGGTGTCAGGCATGAAACAACATCAACCATGCCCTTATTCTCTAATATACCACCTTCGGATATTGGTCGCATTAAAGTTGGTATGTCATCTATTCCTCCAGAAGGAAAAATCAGACCATTTGATGGTGAAGATAAATTTGCTGTGTTTGCTATAGCAACACTTTCAATGGATGGCTTAGATCCATCTAGAAATGCATTAAACATTTTAGGATTAAGTCGACCTCTTTCAGCTTGTTCTTTGGTTAAACCCCAATAGTCCCAAACAGTATCAGGTGTAGATTTTTGATAATGTTTAAGCCATTTATGGCCTCTACCTGCAGCTACAACATTGAACCCACAAGTTCTTGCCCAATCAACTAGTTCACATGTAAGAGCTGGTTGATCTCCGTATGCCATACTATATATAACTCCGGCGTCCTTAGCTTTTTGTGATAAAGCAAATCCACAAAATGCATCTGCCTCAACAGTTACATTAATAACATTTTTTTGATTTTTAAAAGCTGACAGACAATGCTTAACTGCAGAGATTGGGTTTCCAGTACATTCAATAATAATTTCAATTGATTCATGAGAGACTAATGCTTCCCAATCATCGGATATAAATGTTTTCCCAGTAGAAAATGCATTTGATAAATTGCTAATATCAAAAATAGATGTGTCCCAGCCAACCATTTGCATGTTCGATCTAGCATTTTCAGGGTAAAGATCAACAACACCAACAATATGAATTGATGGTATTTTTAGTGCTTGCGCAAAAAACATTGTCGCGAACTTTCCAGCTCCAATTATTCCAATTGTTATTGGTTTTGATCTACTATTTAACAACGTAAAAAGGTTCATTCTAAATTCCTAAAATTAATTACATATCATAATTAATTTTAAGATCATCGCGGTTATATAAGAATACCCCCTTCATATTTTGGATAAAAAATAATGTATGCTAAAATTTAAAAGTTGAATTAGAAAAAGTTTATGGTTGGATTTATGGATATTAAAAATCAATTAGAGAATAAAAATTTTATATTAAGGCAACTAAATAATAATGATTTTGATTTATTATATAATATTGGAAAAAATAAAAAGATTTGGGAACAACATCCTGAAAGTGACAGATGGAAAAGAGAAAAATTTAATATTTTTTTTAATAATGGAATAAAAAATATATTTGGCCTTTATGGAATTTATGACAAATCCAAAAACACTATAGTTGGATCTACTAGATACTACTCATATTCCAAGAAAAACAATTCTATAAAGATAGGCTTTACATTTTTAACACCAGAATATTGGGGCACCGACACAAATTTACAAATTAAAACATTGATGTTGGGATACGCATTTAATTATGTAGAAAATATTTATTTTGATATAGGTAAAAACAATATTCGATCAAGAAAAGCTATTGAGAAAATAGGTGCAACTTTGCACTCAGACGCTGACATAGGTAATGTGCTGTATATTTTAAGATTTGAAGACTTAAAAGTGATAAATTTAGGGGTTATTGATGAAATTAAGAAAAACAGATCCATGGAAGCCAGCTAGTGATTATTCTAGAGAACTTAGTGGGCTAACAGTAAATCTATTGGTAAATAACATTAGTAAAGCATCTGAATTTATTACAAATGTAATTGAAGCGAACATTATTTATCAAGATATTGATTTTGCTGCAATTGAAGGTTTTGGAAGCAAGTGGTGCTTCCATGCAGATCACACTTATTATAAACATCCTTTGACAAGTTTTATAAACAAAAAACAAAAAAGAGGAAACGGTATTGAATTAAGACTGTTAGGTTGTAATCCAGATAAAGCAGAGATGAGAGCGAAAAAGTATGGTTTTAAGGTAATAAGTAAATCTCAAGATAAACCGCATGGACTTAGAGAATGTTATATCATTGATAATTTTGGATATTGTTGGGTGCCTTGTGAAAAAATATAATTCTATAAGATAGTTAAAGTGGCTAACTATGTGACTGACCACAAACATAAACCTATATATAACCTCAAAACGTAGTGAAAATGTTAAGCTGATAACTTGAATGTTGCAGTCTCAAATCGGGTTTCTGCAAACAACTTGTTCAATAAAATAAGTAATTTACAATAATCTCGAGATATTTATTTTTTGGCTATTTTGTGCTTTTAGCCTGATAAGGACCACAGAATGATTTAAAAGTGATTAATATATGTCAGTTATTAAAATTAAATAATTTTTTTTGAGAGTAATTAGAAAGAATAACATTTGTTTTTTTTCATGTTGTGGCTTAATTATATGTCTTATGTTAAATAAATTGTCCATAGATCAAGCCCTTATAAAGGCAAAAACATATATAAATAACGGCAAATTTACTGAAGCTCAAGAGCTTTACCAATCTGTTTTGCGCGCTTTTCCTAAAAACTTAAGAGCCAAACAGGGATTAATTGACTTAAAAAAGTATAAAAATAAGAATTTAGAAAACCAACCCTTGGATGTAATTAATAATCTTTTAAATCTATATCATCAAGGAAAGTTTATAGATGTTATTAAACATGCTAGATACATTTCATCAAAAAATTCAAACGCATTTGAAATTTGGAGCATAGTAGGAGCATCAGCGGCCCAAATTGGGATGCTGGATGAAGCTTTAAAAGCTTTTAAAGAAGTTATAACACTTAAGCCAGATTCTGCAGAAGCATACAGTAATCTGGGCAATGTATTAAAAGATCAAGGTAAACTAGAAGATGCTGTTAAGGTCTTCGAAAAGGCGATTCTTCTTAAACCTGACTTTGCAGAAGCCTTCAACAATTTGGGAATTGTTCTTCACGCTCAAGGTCATGTTGATGAAGCAATCAATTCATATAAGAAAGCGACTTCACTTAAGCCAGACTATGCAGAAGCTTACGCTAACTTGGGTCTTATTTTAAAGGCGCAAGGTAAGTTTGATGAAGCTTTTAAAGCCTTTAAAGAAGTTATAACTCTTAAGCCAGACTATGCAGAATCTTACACTAACTTGGGTCTTATTTTAAAGGCTCAAGGTAAATTTGATGAAGCTTTAAAAGCTTTTAAAGAAGTTATAACACTTAAGCCAGATTCTGCAGAAGCATACAGTAATCTGGGCAATGTATTAAAAGATCAAGGTAAACTAGAAGATGCTGTTAAGGTCTTCGAAAAGGCGATTCTTCTTAAACCTGACTTTGCAGAAGCCTTCAACAATTTGGGAATTGTTCTTCACGCTCAAGGTCATGTTGATGAAGCAATCAATTCATATAAGAAAGCGACTTCACTTAAGCCAGACTATGCAGAAGCTTATAGTAACATGGGTAGTGTTTTACAGGATCAAGGAAAGTTGGAATTAGCAATAGAGGTTGTTAAAAAGTCAATCTCATTAAACCCTAATAGTTCTGAAGGGCATTTAAATTTAAGTTTTATGCTTCTTAATAACGGTAAAATTAAGGAAGGACTCGATGAATATGAATGGCGCTGTGAAACAGCTAGGGGCTTGTCCAGGCATCGATCATTTTCACAGCCTTTATGGAATGGAAAAGATAGCTTAAAAGATAAAAGGATCCTTCTTTGGTGTGAACAAGGTATTGGAGATACTATTAATTGGGCTTCTTGTTTGTTACTTGTGAGTTCTCAGGCTAAAAACTGTATTCTGGAGTGTCAGGATAAATTAATCCCTTTGCTAAAACGTTCATTTCCAAAAATTGATATTAAGTTTGAAAATAGAAAGTTAGATGAGCATAGAAATGATTTTGACGTTCATTTGCCAATGGGCAGCCTTTACAAGAATTTTGTTAAAGAAATTTTAAATAATAAAAAAGTAGAGTCTTTTCTTGTCCCAGACCCAATTAGGGTTAATTTTTGGAAAAAACGTCTTAAATCTATAGGCAAAGGTCCTTATATCGGCATTAGTTGGAAAAGTTCTAATTTAACAAGTGAACGAAGTCAAAATTATACTCCAATCTCTGCTTGGTATCCTTTACTTAAAATTCCTGGTATTACCTTTTTAAACTTACAATACAAAGATTTTGCAAATGATTTGGAGTTAATACAATCCAAAATCGGCGTTAAAGTCCATAATTTCGATGATTTAGATCATTACGATGATATAGATGATGTAGCCGCTTTTTGCGCAGCACTTGATATGGTTGTATCAACAAAAGTCACACCATCATTAATCTCAGCAGGGGTTGGAACTGCAACTAAGCTAATGAATTGGCGACAAAGTTCATGGAATAACCTTTTGATGAACCCAAGAGGTCCTAATATTGATATATTCGAAAGAAATACCTGGGAGACATGGGATAATGTGATTGATTTAGTTACAGAAGATGTTTTAAAATTTACTAAAAACTGGAGTTACTAATGAATAAAATCGCAGTAATACCTGTAAGATCAGGTAGTAAGCGTTTACCAAAAAAAAACTATAAATCCTTTAACTCTAAAAATTTAGCTCAAATTGCAAGAGATAAATGTTTAGCTTCTGGTATTTTTGATAAAGTCATAATCAGTAGTGATGATCCGGTTTTTAAAGAGCTTATAAATTGTAATGAAGTTGAATTTTTACAAAGATCAGATAATTTAGCTAATGATTTTGCAACAACAGATATGGTGGTTGACTTTTTCTTTGATAAGTTTCCTTTTTGCGAATCTATCCTTTGGGTTAACAGTGTTAGTCCGCTGCAGTCCATAGAAGATATTAAAAAATGTGGACTTCAGTTGAATATGCCTGATGTAGACTGTGTTATGGCAGTCAACACATTGTATCAACATTGTTGTATTGCGAATGAACCTCTCAATTTCAATCCCAATAAATCCTTTGAAAAAACTCAAGATCTTCAGCCTATTCAAAGATATATCTACAGCTGTATGGGTTGGAAAAGATCGACTTATGTAGATAATAGAAGCAGAGGTTTTAAAGGTTTATTTCCTGGAAAAATAGGGCTTGTTGAGGTAAGCGTTCTTGCAGGAATGTTAGTTAAATACGAGGAAGATTTTATTCTATGTTCAAAAATTGACCAGGCTATGGGTAATTGACTACAAGTGGAAGTGTAACTTAAAAAACCAGCTTAGGGTTAAATTCAACGACGCTTTAGAAACTAAAGCGTCGTTAAATATTTATTTAGAATGCTGCCTTTAGCATAAATGAACTAATTGTTCCTGAGTCAGCTGTATTTGATGCGTTAGCTGATCCAGTACCAATTTTATAATCATAGTCAGATACAGTAACAACCGCGCTTAAACCAGAAGCAATAGAATAAGCTGCTTCATAGTGATTAGCTGTGAACTCTTCACCAGTTTGTGTAGCACCATCATCTTCAACAGTAACAGTAGCAAAACCTAAAGAAAGACCACTTGGTAGAGTATAAGCTACACCAAAAGACTGACCAGATTGTTCTTCAGTAGATGCTTCGTAACTCATTGTGTTAGCAACAAATGTAATGCCATTCATTACAACTTTAGCACCAATTGTTGTAGCGTCTTTATCTTCAGTTGCATTTTCTTCAGTTTCATTTGTATAACCGATTGTTATAGCAGCTCCATTAGCTTCCATGGAATATTGTGCACCAAAAGAAGTTGTATCGGTAGATGTATTAGCTCCTGAGTCAGCAAATGATACACCAGCTGAAAATCCACCCATTGCTGGTAACATGTAAGTGACTTTATTATCATTACCATCTAACTGCGAACCTGTGTCTTGCTTGATAGTGTTTAGAGTATTTAGAGTACCTGACATGCCGTGCTCTTCAGCTACTAAATCTTTTCCATCAATAGCCATGGCATCTGCAACACCGTCAGTATTACCAACAGTTATCTTACCAAAACCACCTGAAATTGACATTGAGTTATCGTCAACACCACCAGTACCAGCGTTTAAGTCAGCGTTAAAAGTAATTGTTAATCCACTGTCAGTTTTGTTAGTGAAATCAATATTAATTTCGTCCGCCATACTCATTGAAGTTCCGTTAGTAGCAGCATTGTCTGTGTCACCAGAAATCATCTCCCACTCAACAGTACCAGAAATATTTACGTCAGCTATTGCTGCAGAACTTAAAAGTGCTGCACCAGCTAGAGCTGATGTAGAAAGTAAAAATTTTCTCATTTTAATCTCCTTAAAAGACTGTTAGTTTAAATTAAATTTAAAATTGCAAAACAATTAAAAACCACCAAAAAAACATTGGTATTTACCTATTACAACAAACTATATATGGTTTACAGAAAAAAAGTGTAAAAAATGATGTTTTTTTGTAAATGAGTGATATTTTTGCAACAAACTAAGTAAGACTTGTTTATGTATGGGTAATAAAGTATATGGTCTGGTAATAATGGAGTAAGTATTTTTTAAAAACAAAATATTATTTAATTATAAACTTAATATAATTGTTGCTATTATATCACATTAATAAAATATAAATTTTAAAATAACGAAATATATTAAATGTCATTGATGTATTGCAGAAAAATGATAAAACTTAAATAACTACTTAAAGTGAGTAACTATGAATTATAATTTACCAATTTTATTTATACTTTTATTGATGACATCTGCTTGCTCAAGCAATAGAGCTTCAGTAACAAATCCAATTACTGGTGAGAAGTCAAACCCTGGACTTTTTTCTAAGGATGCCAGTAAAGGAATATCATTAGATGAAATTTTAAATCCTCAAATCAAAGATAATGTGGGCGCAAATATAAATGGTTACCTTTGGAGAGCATCTTTAAACATTTTGTCTACTGCTCCTTTAATTTCCACTGATGCTTTAGGAGGAGTTATAATTACAGATTGGTATGTTGATAAAAATAGTAAAAATGAACGTCTGAAAATAACTGCTTTTATTAAAACGGCTGAGTTAAAATCAAACGGTATAGGTGTTAAAGTTCATATTCAAAGCTTCAAGGATGGTTTTTGGTCTGAAACGTATACTAATAAAGACCTAGAGACAAAAATTGAAGACAATATTTTAAACGAAGCTAGAAACCTTAGAAACAATTCAAAAAAATAATTTAAAATTATATAAACCTTTATTTATAACAAAATTTTATAGTTTAAATTTTCAAATTTAGGATCGATTTTAAAAAATATTGATTTTTTTGGATCGAATGCGTATTAGATTTTTATGTTGTTATCTGCTTGTGATAGTATGCATTTGTAAGTATATTTATACAAAAAAAACTTATCGAAAATATGGATTATGAAAATTAATACAAAAATCAATAGTAAAAATTTATCTGTTGGCTTTATAGGCGCTGGTAATATGGGTTTGCCAATGATTAAAAATCTAATTAAAGCCGGATTTAATGTTAAAGTTTTCGATTGGAACATAAAAGTTACAAAAAAACTGGATAAGGAAAAGATAATAGCAGTTAACAATTTAAGGGCTATAGCTAAAAGTGACTTTATAATTTCAATGCTTCCTAACACCACAGATGTCGAAAGTGTTTTTAATAATGAAACTGGCATTAATCAATTTTTGAGTCCAGGTACCATAATTATAGATATGAGTACCATTTCTTCAACTTCTTCAATACAGATTGGAAAAATTTTACAAAAAAAACAAATTGAATTTCTTGATGCACCTGTTAGTGGAGGTGTTAAAGGCGCAACTAACGGCACTTTATCTATTATGGTTGGTGGTAAAAAAGAAATTTATAAAAAATCTTTAGATATTCTTAATTCGATGGGTAAAAATATAATATACGCTGGGAAATCTGGTATGGGACAAATTTTTAAAATGTGCAATCAAATAATGGTTGGATCTCATATTCAAGCTATGTGTGAAGCGTTTGCATTATGTAAATCTAAAGGAGGGAATTTGGCTCTTTTAAGAGAAACCCTCATTGGCGGTTCAGCTAATTCATGGATGTTAGAAAATTTGGGAAACGCAGTTATAGACAAAAATGAAAAAGCAGGTTTTAGGATAGATTTACAATTAAAGGATTTAAAATTAGCTAGTGACGCTGCTTTTGAAGGCGGGGTGCCATTACCAGGCCTATCTCTAGTTTTGGCTTTATACCTTGAAACAAGAGCCCATAACGAAGGAAAAAACGGAAATCAATCCTTATTTAAGGCATATGACAGGATGACTAACCAAAATTAAGTTACTTAATAATAATTATTTACCTTCAAAAATTCTAATATCTCTGTCTGCGCCTCCATCTAGAGCTTTAAGTGCCTCTTGATATTCTGGACTATTATAAGCTGACTTAGCTTTTTCAAAACTTTCGAATTCTATAAGAACTGTTTGTTGAACAAGGCCATTTTCATGTGCATCTATTATGTTAGTGGATGCTAAAATTTTTCCACCAGCCTTAACAAAAGCTGGGGTAGCAAGTGCGAGGTAAGCCTCTCTTTTTTGCGGATTTGCTGGTGATCTATGGGCGCTCAAAAAATAACCTTTGGCCATGTAAACTCCTCTTTCAAATAAATTATGATTGTTATATAAATTATACTGACCTAATTCAAATTACCATTAAAAAAAGGAATAATTTTTATGGACAAATTATATTTAGAAAGGTCTATGAAAAGGGCTAAATCTGGAGGTACATTTAAATTTTTTCAGACAAAATTTTTAGGTGTTCAAAATGATATTTATAACTTTGAATTAACATTTACATCTGAAAGCTTAAATCCTTTCAAAACCGTGCAAGGAGGTATGATAGCAAGTGCACTAGACGAAGTAACATCAATTAGTGTAAATATATTAACTAAAGATGAGTTCTTACCTAGTTCAACAGATATTCATATTACTTTTCATAGGCCTTTAATATCAGGGAAAGTATTGGGAACGGCTAAAATTATAAAACTAGGTAAGACAATTGTATCTATTGAAGGTAGATTATATTCTAGCAACGGAAAAGTAAGTGCCACTGCTTTACATACTGCAGTTTTAAAAAAAACATCTGTACTTGATATTAGTGTTTAGGATCTCCAAATGACAAGAAAGGAAAACCTTCCTTCAAAAATTTGTATAACTTGTAACAAGCCTTTTTCATGGCGAAAAAAGTGGAAAAAGGTATGGGATGAAGTGAAATACTGTAGCGAAAAATGTAGGCGTAATAAATCAAGGAAAGATTTTGAAAAATAATTTTAATTCAGCAGATATTAACAGTGTTATAGAAATGGCTTGGTGTGATAAAACTAGTTTTGATTCTATTCAAGATCAAACAGGTTTGGCAGAAAAAGAAGTTATAAAAATAATGAGATCTAATCTAAAAAGATCTAGCTTTAAAGTTTGGAGAGAAAGGGTATACGGTAGAAAAGCCAAACATGAAAAAAAATGAAATCCAAATTGTTTGGTTTAAAAGAGATTTAAGAATAAGCGATCATAAACCAATTTACCAAGCATCCACTAGTAAAATACCATTGTTACCAATTTATATTGTTGAACCAGAGTACTGGAAACAACCATTTGCTAGTAGAAGACATTGGCATTTCATTCATGATTCTTTAATAGAGTTACGACAAGATTTAAAACAACTTGGTCAGGGTTTGATTGTAAGAGTGGGTTCAGTTGTTGACATATTTAAAGAATTTTCAGATCATCATTATATCAAAAATATTTATGCACATGAAGAAACTGGTAATCAATGGACTTATAACAGAGATATTAAAGTTCAAAAATGGTGTAAAAAAAATAACATTATATTAAGTGAATTTCCAACAAATGGTGTGGTAAGAGGATTAAAAAATAGATCTGAATGGTCTAAAATTAGAAAAACAAGAATTCATGATGCATTAATCAAAACACCTCAAAGATTGACGGCGTTAATAGGCGTGGAAGAAGGTGCTATTCCAGAAAAAAATGATCCTATTTTTAAAAATAATTTCAACGGAAAAGTTCAAAAGGGTGGCAGAATAGAAGCCTTAAGTATTTTAGAGAGTTTTTTGAATGATAGAGGTAAAGGTTATCTGTTTAATATTTCAGCCCCTGGAAAATCTGAGATAACTAGTTCTCGTATATCAGCTCATTTAACTTGGGGAACAGTTTCTTCAAAAGAAGTACAAAATGTGATCAATATAAAAAAAGAAAACTTGTTAGATAATGAAAAAAAGGTGTGGCAAAAAAACTTAATAGCGTTGAGTTCTCGTCTGTCATGGAGATGTCATTTCGTACAAAAATTAGAAACACAACCCTCGATAGAGGTTCGATGTATGCACCCTCTTTATGAAGGTCTTAGAGAAAAAGAATTTAACAATGAATTTTATACCGCATGGGAAGTAGGTAAAACTGGTTATCCATTCATAGATGCTTGTATGAGAAGTTTAAATTATAATGGTTGGATTACATTTAGAATGAGGGCTATGTTAGTAAGTTTTGCAAGCTATAATCTTTGGCTAGATTGGAGGATAACTGGTTATCATTTAGCTCAAACATTCACAGACTACGAGCCAGGTATTCATTACAGTCAATTGCAAATGCAATCAGGTGTTACTGGAATAAATACAGTAAGAATTTATAATCCTATAAAACAGTCATATGATCATGATCCTCACGGTATATTTATAAAAAAATGGGTTCCTGAACTCAAAAATATATCTGAAACCTGGATACACGAACCTTGGAAAATGGAATTAAGCACCCAAAAAACAACAAAATGTATTATAGGAAGAAACTATCCCGCTCCAATCGTTGATTATACTATATCAATAAAAAACGCAAGATCACGAATAGCAGAGATTGTCAAAAAAGATGATTATAAAGATAAATCTAAGGTAGTTTTAAACAAAATGGGCAGTAGAAAAAGAACTAAAATTTCAAAGAATAGTAACCCTCAATTACAGTTGTTATAATAAAAAACTAACTTTTTTTAGCTTTAAATGGTTTTTTTCGGTTGGGATAACAGGTAGTGCATATTTCACAAATAGTTCCATCACATGACCAAGCAGAGCAAAACTCACGGCCATAAAATATGATTTGAAGATGTAACTTATTCCATTTTTCAGGTGGAAATAGATTTTTTAAGTCTTTCTCTGTCTCTTTAACATTTTTGCCTTTTGTTAAGCCCCATCTTTGAGCAAGTCGGTGTATGTGTGTGTCAACTGGGAATGCAGGTAAACCAAATCCCTGAGATATAACAACACTTGCTGTTTTATGACCAACTCCTGGGAGCTTTTCCAACTCATTTATATCTTTGGGTACAATACCATCAAATTTATCAACAAGTATTTTTGATAGATCTAGAATAGCCTTTGATTTCTTTGGAGCTAAGCCACATGGTCTAATAATGTCATATATGACTTTTAGATCAACTTTTTCCATTTCAAACGGATTATTTGCGATTGCAAATAATAAAGGAGTTACTCTGTTAACGCGCTCATCAGTACATTGTGCACTTAGCAGAACAGCTACCAATAATTCAAAGTTATTATTATTGTTAAGTGGAATTGGAGTTTTGGGATAAGTTGACTCCAAATGATCCATAATAAACTTTACTCTTTCAGATTTTAACATTTAACTCTTCCTAAAAATCTTTTATCTATAAATGATGCATTTTAATAATTTTTTTGGTTATAAGTAAATCATGAACAAATGGATAATTTTCAGGCAAGGTGTTTTAGAAGAATTGCCTTTACAATTAGGTGTGTTTCCATTTGGTATTATATATGGGATCATGGCAATTGAAAGTGGTTTAACTCCTCTCCAATCTTTTTTAATGTCATCAATAATATTTGGAGGCGCAAGTCAGATTGTTTTCGTTCAGTTAATATCTAGTTCTTCATCAATTCCTATAATTTTAACGTCTATAACTGCGATCAACTCAAGACATTTTTTATATAGTTTGTCTATGTATGATTTTTTAATAAAGCTTAAGTTAAAATGGCGTATAATATTAGCTTATTTATTAACTGATGAAGCATATGCTGTCTCAATAAGAAAATTTATGAAAGAACCAAATAATTCTTTACTGCGTTATCATCTTTTAGGAACGGGATTAACTTTATTTACATCATGGCAAATGGCAACTTTAACTGGCATATTGTTAGGAGGTAATTTACCGCAATTTTTAGATTTAAGCTTTATTATTCCTCTGACATTTCTAGCTATTATTGTACCAATGATAAATTCAATATCCATGTTTTTTGCAGTGCTAAGCTCTGGAATTTCATCGTTATATTTTAAAAATTTAGAATTAAGTTTATGGATTTTACTTGCTGGGATAGTTGGTTTATTTGTAGGATTTATTACAAGAAAATTGGATAAAAAAGAATGACGTGGTTGACTATTGTCTTATGTGGATTTTTTACATTTTTAATAAGGTTCATTCCATTATCAGGTATAATATCAAAAAAACTATACCCTAATATTAAATCCTCACTCCAATATATTCCCTTGGTTGTTTTAACACCAATAATATTTAATGGATTGTCAATTTTTGAAAATAACATCATTTCTATTTCAGAAAACTTTAAATTATATTCAGCTATCATAGCTGTTTTGGCAGCCATAGTTTTTAATAATGTTTTAATTACTATAACGTTAGGAATGTTAAGTTTTTTATTGATGTCAAATTTTTTAAACATATAGTTTATAGTTAGGAGAGTGTTGTGAATAAAAAGATTTTAGGTTTAAATGAATGTGCTAAAGACTGCCATAAAGCAGCAGTGACAGGTGGTTGGTGGCATGACAGTCAAGGAAACAAGAAAGAAAGAAATATAGGTGAACTTTTGTGTTTAATTCACTCCGAAATAAGTGAAGCTATGGAAGGTGCAAGAAAAGGGTTAATGGACACTCACCTTAAACATAAATCAATGATGGAAGTAGAGCTGGCAGATGCTATAATAAGAATTTTTGATTTAGCTGAATCCAAAGGTTTTAATTTGGGGGAAACTATATACGAAAAACTTGAATATAATAAGTCTAGAGCTGATCATAAAATTAAAAATCGTCTCAAAGAAGGTGGTAAGAAGTTTTAGTAACTTTAATTGAAATTAACAAATTAAATGTTATACTATCTTCGACATAAAAAGGATTAGAAATGAGAGAAACTTTAGAAAAAAATTTAGAAAAAGGTTTGTTTGCAAGCAGGTGGTTTATTGCGCCTGTCTATATAATACTCGCCATATCTCTTGGTATAATAACTCTTAAAGTTATTCAAGAATTTATACATGTTGTACCTGAAATGTTTTCAATGACTGTTAGAGAGGTGATGTTATTTGTATTACATGTTGTTGATTTGGCTCTAGTTGGAAATTTAATTTTGATGATTATATTCGCAGGATATGAAAACTTTGTTTCTAAAATAAGCGCAGCTGAAAATAGTGAAGACAAGCCAAGTTGGATGGGAAAAGTTGATTTTAGTGATCTAAAGTTAAAATTAATAGCTTCAATTGTTGCGATTTCAGGTATTAATTTATTAGAAATTTTCATGGATATTGAAAGTGTTCCAGATAGAGAAGTACAGTGGATGATTATTGTGCATTTAGTATTTATAATTTCAGGTGTTCTTTTAGCTGTCATGGATTTTATAGCATCAAAAACTTCAAAACATTAAAAGTTTAAATCTATATCTTTTAATTTAGTTAACTTTTAAAGGTCTAAAATGAACTCTCTAGTATCAAACATGATGTCTATTGACGATCATGTAGATAAGATTAATGAGGCTAAAAATAAAGTTCAAAATGGAATATTTGAAATGGCGGAGGCTATTACTGACGCTGTAAATCAGCTAGATGGCAGACAAGCAGAATTATCTGAAAAGCTTGGGATGTCGAAAGGTACTATTTCAAAATGGGTTTCAATTGGTTCAAATACACGTTTAGTAAAAATGAAAGATAAAGCTCCTTTATCATTTAATTCTCTTTATCAATTAAGCTCCTTGGATAATCAATATAATAAAATTTACGGACAAAAGGTAGCTGAAAAGAAATTTCTTGAGTTATTCGAGAATAAAAAAATAACTCCTTTATCTCAAAGAAATGACATAGATAAAATTATAAGATCCCAAAAACAAACAATAACAAACAAAACAAGAGATAACAAAGAAAGCATAGTAACTCATCCTGAAGGTCAAGTGAAAACTCCAGTGAATTCAGAAATGAAATTACAAGTTTTGATTAAATCAAATCTTTTTTTTAATACAATAATTGTTGTTCCATCTTTCAATCAATTAGAGAAATGGAAATATACAAGGAGCGACATTAATGAAGATTATCCCCTCAGAAACCTAGAAAATCCAGATAAAAATATTCTTCAGCAGTGTATTATTAAGGTGAAGGCTAGAGATATAGATGTGGCTATGTTGTGTCTTGATAATTGGGGGTATAATTATAGTAATATTTTAATTCCAAATCAGAAAAAAAATGCTCTAGTAAGTATACATAATGAATATGTTGTCATTAGGGGTGAAAGAGGCAGGCCAAAAGATATTAATTCTGTTATTAAGTCAAATAACAGTGTTGACCTGATTAATTATGCGGAAAACATAGGGGCAGAACCTTTTTTGTTTGTAGGAGAAATCATAAAAGCAAAAAATTGGGTTTATTGTGTGGGTTAATTTTTTAAGTTTCTCATGAGAAACAGTTTTGATAATTAATATTCCTTGTTACTTTTTTCATATATTATAATGTAATTAAATGACCATTACTAAAGTATTAGTACCATCAGGAGTTCTTGGCTTAGGGTTTGATATAGAAGCCTTAAGGCGTGGTATAAAACACAAACCTGATATAATAAGTATTGATGGGGGTTCTACTGATAGTGGACCTGCGTCATTAGGCTCAGGCACATCTAAATATTCCCGTGCAGCTATCAAATCAGAGTGGAAAACACTTATGCAAGCAAGAAAGGAAGCAAATGTCCCCTTAATTATTGGCACTTGTGGTACTTGTGGTACTAACTCAATGGTAGACTGGATGGAAGAAATTACAATTGAGTTAGCCAAAGAGTTAGGTCAATCTCTAAAAATTGCTAAATTATATTGTGAACAAAACATAGAGTTTTTAAAAAGTAATTTTAAAATTAACAAAATTTTCCCATTAGAACCTGCACCAAGTTTAAACGTTCACCTATTAGATGATTTATCTCATGTCGTTGCTCTTGCAGGGGCCGAGCAAGTTATAGAAGCGATTAATACAGGTGCTGACATAATATTAGGAGGAAGAACAACGGACACAGCAATAATATCTGCTTTACCGTTAATGAATGGTGTTGATCCGGGTTCTGCTTGGCATGGAGCTAAAATAGCAGAATGTGGTGCATTATGTTCAAGCAACCCAACTTCTGGTGTAGTATTAGTAGAATTTGATAAAACTTGTTTTAATGTTGAGGCAATGTCAGATAGTGCAATTTGTTCTCCTGAAACTGTTTCTGCTCATATGTTGTATGAAAATGCCGATCCTTATATTTTGTACGAACCAGGTGGATATATGGACGTAACAAATGCGTGTTATCAATCTATTAATTCAAGAAAAGTTCGAGTAGAAGGTAGTTTGTGGGTTTCATCTAAAAAATATACAGTAAAATTAGAAGGAGCCAGAGTATCAGGATATCAAACCTCTCTGTTAGTATTGTTAAGAGATAATGATTACGTTAAAAATGCAATAAAATGGACTGAAAAACTTTCAATTTTTTTAAGTAAAGAAATTAAGCAAAGAATGAATTTAGATACCCATGAATATTCATTAAATTTTAGGCATATAGGTTTAAATGCCGTTCTTGGTGACTTAGAAAAAAATATTGGAAACCCAAGAGAAGTTGGTGTTTTGTGTATCATCACTTCAAAAAATCCTAATGTATGTACAGAAATAGCAAAATTAATTAACCCGTTTCTGTTACACTTTCCGTTAACAGTTGATGAGGAATTGCCAACTTTTGCTTTTCCATACTCACCAGTCCATTCAGATAGAGGTTGTGTTTATGAATTTGCTTTACATCATGTCTTAGAGTTAAATGACCCAATGGATGCATTCCAAATTAAAACCTTAGAGGTTTAAATGTATTTACTTGGAGATAAAGTTAAAAAAATAAGATCAAAAAATGCAGGTCCTTTCTGGATAACAATTGATATTTTTTGTGGATCAAAGCAAGCTTTCAAAGAAGTTCGACATAGCTTAGATAACATTCAGATATCACAATTATTTGAAATACCAGGGCAAACTTTAAAGAGATTTGAAATTGAAAGTTTAAATGTAATTAAGTTTTCATTTCCTAGAAAAGTCATTCAAGGTCATATTCATGATAGAGATATGCATGGAGCCCAATTAGCTGTGCTACTATCCGAATTACGTCTATAATTCATAAATCCACTCTGACATTATATCATTAACAATTTCAGGTTTTTCTATCGTAATATAATGACCAGTTCTCTCAAATAATTCTATTCGGATTTTGAAATTATATGATTTGATAAAGTCAATGTAAGAGACTTGATCTTTTTTGAGGATTGGAGATCGTTCCATTTTCTTATCTAATTTTGTACTATGCAGAATTAAAATAGGTAATCTTAAGTTACTTAGATTTTTTTCAACGCAATGACTGTCATACCAGATGGCATTTCTCCTAAGTGGAAGTGAAAAATTTTCTGGTATATTAATAGCTCGTTCAATCACTCTACTTTTGTGTTTATCAAAATTTTTAGAAAAAAACATAGAGGAAAACATATTTTTTAAAACAGATGAATAAGTATCTTGACGTATCGACCTTTCAAATGTTTCAAGTGTTTTAAAATATGTTTCATAATTAGAAAATCTACTACCGTCTACCAAAACTAATCCAAAGCAGTTTTTGATTTTATTCGCTACATCAATTGCTAATCTTGTACCCATGCTGTGACCGGCAATTATTATTTTATTATATTTTTTCTTATTAAGAATATTTACACAATCATTGGAAAGCTGCTCTATGCTCATTGGCCTGTTGTTATAGTTTAGTCCATCATGACCTCGAAGCATTGGAGCAATTACTGTAAATTGATTAGAAAAAAAATTAATTTGATCAATCCAGTCCTCAGGTCCACTGCAAAATCCATGAATTAGGAATAGGCAATCGGAGGAGTTGCCTTTTTCAATATATTTTATTTCATCCATATGACTTACCTCATCTTTAAATGGAAATACTAACTCTTTCTAAAAAAGAAATATATTAAAGTTTTAAACAAGGTTTAAATTTACAAAACTAAACATTATATATTGAATATAATAAAACAGAGGTAAAAAATGTCACTTAAACAAATTCTATCAATATCCACAATTCTAACTATTTCCTTTTTATCAAATTTTGCGGTCGCACAAAATCATACTATTGATATGTTAAACAAACTTGGTAAAGAAAGGATGGTTTATTCTAAGAAAGTCATTTCAATTAATCTTAATGATGAAATCTCATGGAAGTCAGTTGACAAGGGTCATAATGTTGAATTTATTGGTATGCCTGATGGCGTTACAAAATATAAATCTAAAATAAGTAAAGATGCAAATTATACATTCAAAAAACCTGGTGTTTATCTTTATCAATGTACTCCTCATAAGGCTATGGGAATGATAGGTATTGTAGTAGTAGAAAATGATAAAAGTAATTTAGATAAAATTAAAAAAATTAAGGTTTATGGAAAATCAAAGAAACTACTAAAATCCTTAATAAAAAACTTATAATTATATCAACATTCAGTTATAATGTGTTTTAATTAAACAACTAAACTTTATACATTTTAGAGGAGAAAATTAATGACCAATTGTTTTCATTTAGCCATACCCGCTGGAAACATTAAAACAGCATTAGGATTTTATTGCGACATTTTAGGCTGTGAAACTGGAAACCAGGAAGAAGGTCGATGGATAGATATTAACTTTTGGGGTAATGAACTCACTCTTCATGAAACTAAAACTAAGCAAGTAAGAGAGCGTCATGATGTTGATATGGGTGATGTTTGTGTTCCTCATTTTGGCGTTCACCTTGAAGCTAAAGATTTTGCTGAAGTTAAAAAAAGAATTGAGGCCAGTGAAATCGACTATTTTGACAACCCCTACAGAAGGTTTGTTGGTTCAAAATTTGAACAAGAGACTTTTTTTGTAGAAGATCCAAATGGTAATGTTTTGGAGATAAAAACTATGTCAAATCCTGAAATCTTATTCGAAGTTGCTTCTTAAACTTTTAAACCAAAATAAAATCATTGCTTTCGTTGTCATAGGACATTAATTCTCCCTTTCCTATGTTATGCCATAGTCCGTGGATACTAAGTGAACCATCCGAAATTCCTTTTTGAATAAATGGAAAAGTTGTTAAATTTTTAACTGAGGTTAATACAGCCTCCTTTTCCAGTTTATTTATTATATCCTCATCAGGAAGTTCTTTTGATACTTCATTAAAACTTGTTCTAAGAATTTCTAGCCAAGATGCAACAAAGTTACTATCTTCTTTTAAACTTGGATTTTTCCCAGAAAAGTAATCATAACTCGCCTTAACTCCGCCACATGTAGAATGTCCTAGAATTATAATATGAGGAATTTTCAGGCTTTTAACGGCGTATTCAATGGCAGCAGAAGTGCCATGATAATCTTCATCTTTTTTAAAAGGAGGGACAAGGTTTGCAATGTTTCTATGAATAAAGAATTCTCCTGCGTCTGATCCAAAAATAGATGTAACGTGAACTCTACTATCACAACAAGAAATTATCATGGCTCTGGGATGCTGACCGTCTTCAGCTAATTTATGATACCAGCTTTTGCTATTTGCAAAAGTAGTTGCTTTCCAGCCATAATAACGTTGAACTAGATAATCTGGCAAAGGTTTTAAAATAGGTAAGTTCAGCTTCATCTCCGATTTTTATTTTAAAAACGTGGCATTAATATATGTATACTATAATACTAATCTTAATAGGAACTTAAAAAGAAAAAATAAATAGATTAATGAATATGATTAAAAATATTATTAGATATCCTATAAAAGGTCTATCAGGAGAGTATCTTGATAAAATACTATTAGAGGTAAATCAAACAATCCCAGGAGATAGAGAGTATGCTTTTGCAAGATTTAATACAAAATTTGACCAAAATAATCCTGTTTATTTAAGAAAGACAAATTTTTTAGCATTGGTGAAAGAAGAAAAATTAGCCAAACTCACTACAATATTTAATCTTAAATCTAAGCAATTTATAATCAAGATTGACAATAATATTGTAGTAGATGAGAAACTCACCAATAAAAACAACATAAATAAAGTTGAAATTTTTTTTCAAGATTATTTAGGCATGTCAAAAGAAGAAAAGCCAAGGCTTGTGAAAGGCATTAAAGCTAATAAGACTAATCCAACACACTCATTTTCAGACATCCCTGATAAAGCTATATCTATAATTAATTTAAATACAGTGTTGGAGTTACAGTACAAATTAGGCAAGCAAATTTCAGCTTCCAGATTTAGAGCTAATATTTTAGTTGATGGTGTAAATGCATGGGAAGAATTTAACTGGATAGGAAAAAAGATCTATGTTGGAGATGCTATCTTAGAAGTTTTTAAAAGGACACAAAGATGTGCTGCAACTAATGTAAACCCAGATAATGGACAAAGAGATATAAATATTCCAAATCAAATTAAGTCATATTACGGACATGTAGATTTAGGCATATATGCCAAAGTAACTAAAGGTGGGTTAATTTCTATTTTAAACAAATTATATATTAGTGACTAAAGCAGTTTAACAAATTAATTAAGGAATTTTATTGAAAGATTTTGTAAAAAAAAAAATAGTTTTAAAAATATGGGTTTTATAAAATTCTGGTTAATTTCCTCTCTTTTTTTTATGACTTTTCCCTTATCTTTAATTTTTTGTTTTCTTTATTTAGGCACAACAAAAACAAAACAATTCCTAATAGTTTTAGCAAATGATTTTTTGCAAACTCTTTTAATATTATTTATAACCTTATCAATAATGATTTATTTTATTTTTGATTATATAAGTAATTTTTTTTAATCATTTACTTTGGCAACTTAGATTTTGGATTGATAGCCAAAACTAATGTCATTAAACATAATAAAAATTTTGGTTTGGGATATTCCTGAAAATTTATATTAACCAATAAAGCAAGATGTAATTTAACTTTAACATGGGAAAAATAAAAGAAACGCAAAAGTTTTACTTAAATTTCTTTCCTCAGATTTAATTAGAAAAAAAAATTAAAGAGTTTGGTTGTCGGGTTAATTAATCTTTACTGAGTTTAACTATTTTTTGAATTATAGAATTTTCACTCTCACCCCAAGAGATAGTTCCTTTATAATTACCCTTTTTGTCGAGCATAAAAACAGTTGCGGTATGGTTAAAAGTATAATCGTCTTTTGAAGATGAGATCTTTTCGAAAAACACGCCCCAATTATCTGCTAGTTTTTTTATATCCATAATTTTACCAGTTATTCCAATAACATTTTCATTAAAATTACTTATGTAATCTTTTAAGTATTCTTGAGTATCGCGTTGAGGGTCTAAGGTAATGAAAATTATATTAGTAGTTATTATTTTTGATTTTAAACTTTCAGTAACTTCTGACAGTTGACTTAATGTTGTTGGGCAAATTTCTGGGCAATGAGTAAATCCAAAAAAAATTAATGACGGTTGATTTTCTAAAGTTTTAGCAACAAACCTACTGCCTGTGTGATCAACTAAATTTATATTGTTTATTATCTGTGAAATATTTTTAGGAGTATTCTGTCGCGACAAATATTCAGCAAAAAAGAAAGTAGAGGTTAAAATGACAATAAATGACATTATAATCGTTGCAAGAAGAATGTTTTTTTTCAATTTCCAGGTCATGATAATTTAACCAAAATGTTAATGTGCCTCATTTGTATGAGATAAAATAGAAATTGTCATTGAATAAATGTTAAACAATAAGATAAAAAGTCATTTGCTAAATTACTATTCCTTGCCATAAAAGGAAGGAGCCAGACAACGATTATGGCAGCTAAAATCCAGAAAATAAAAAGTAAGATAGTTGTTTTTTTCATTATAAAATTTATTAAAATTATTTACAAAAATATGATAGATTATTTTTAATATAATTAAAAATAATTTACTGTTTAATAAGAATAATCAAGGGTCCTTAATGAAACTATTTTATTTAACAATTATTTTCATAATTTATTCGCTTAATTCTTACGCACAAGATTTCTCTTGTATTGATAAAAAACATGGTCGTTTATCTAAAATGACTTTAGAGAATGAATTAATTAAATATGAGGATGAAAAAGGTAATCCAGCAGAGTATAAAGTTATTGATAATTCTGAGAAAATGTTGATGGCTATAAGTAAAGGAACTGGAGAAAATGACCCTATTCTTAATTATATATTCATCATAAAAAATCAATCACTAGCCTATAATGCTATTTTGAGATCAATCAAAGACAGTTATAACGAAATTTACACTAACAACATTGTTTTAAAGTGCATTGGTAAAGTAGATTAAAAATTAAATTTATTGCTTTTCTTTTACAAAATTTGCATGATAAAAAAAAGTTAGTTGGAAAGTAACTTGAATAATTTGATAAAAATTAAACAAGATTCTCATTTTAAAGGATCTTACACTGGTTTAGGTGACTTGGAGCTTAATGGAAGTTTTGAGGGCACACTAAAAGTGAAAAATCTTTATGAAAAAAAATCAAGCGTTTTTGTTGGTTTCCTGACTGCTGATAATATAGTGGTAGAAGGTGATGTAAACGCAGATATACAAACTGAAAATTTACACTTAAAATCATCTGGTACTATAAATGGTGAGATTGTATATCGTGATATTATAATTGACTCTGGAGGGATTTTGAAATCAAGTATGGTCCAAAATGCTTCGAGTATAAATAAATTTATAAAATCACAAAAAAGCTAACATCCATATGATTAAAAAAAATAATGATAATGCGTTTATACAAGATTTCACAAAACTTAATATCGTTTTAGGAACAATTTTAGAAGCTTTTCAAAACGAGAAAGCTAAAAAGCCAGCATATATTTTAAAGATTGATTTTGGAAAAAAAATTGGAATTAAATCTACTTCTGCTCAAATAACTAATTACTCAGTAGATCAATTAATAGGAAGACAAATAGTAGGCATATGTAACCTTCCTTCAAAAAATATTGCTGGTTTTGTATCTGAAGTTTTAGTATTAGGTGCTGTGTTGGAAGAAGAAGTTCATCTGTTACGTACTGATGATAAGTTAGAAAACGGTACTTTAATTGGGTAATAAAAGTAAAAGAATTATATCTGGTATGAGAGGTATTATACCAAGTCTTCATACTCCATTTTGTAGAGATAACAAGGTTGATATATTAAGTCTTCAGAAACTTATAGATCATACAATTCTGTCAGGTTGTGCTGGTATGCTCGTTGGAGCCGTTGCAGGAGAAAACGCAAGTCTTTCTTTAGATGAAAAGGAAATTATTATTAATGCCTGTGTTCAGCATAATAACAATAGATTACCATTAATTGTAAGTTGCAGTGCTAATAACCAATATGACAGAATTACCTTGTCAAGAGCAGCTAAAGTTGCCGGAGCTGATTGGATTTTATGCCAAACACCTAATAATTTGAATGGTAATGAATTGACAGAATGCTTTAATGAAATTGCTGATGCAGGACCAAGTAATTTAATGATACAAGATTTGTCCTGGACAGACAACGGTATGAATGATGAAGATATTTTACTCCTATTTGAAAATATAAAAAAGTTTAAAGGGTTAAAAATAGAAGTTCTTAATTCAGGTCCAAAATATTCAAGAATTTTAAAAGCAACAGATCATAAACTCCATTTAAGCGGAGGCTGGGCGATAATGGGAATGATAGAGGCATTAAACAGAGGGGTTCATGCTTTTATTCCCTCAACCATGGAAGTTATATATAATCAAATTTACAATTTATTTATTGAAAAAAAAATAAATAAAGCAAGAGATTTGTTTTCCAAAATACTACCTATTGTATCTTTTACTCATCAACATATAGATATAGCTATTAAATTTTCAAAAATGCTTCGAGTTAAAGAAGAAATTTTTATAACTGATTTATGTCGTTCACCTATATCTGGATTTGATATCTATCAATTAGAAGAAGCGGATATTCATATAGAAAAAGTGATAAGTTTACAAAATAATATAAATTAAATTAAACATTTTTATTTACAGTCGTATTTTTATTTAGAAAGTAATTAAATATTTCCTCCCTTAAATTCAAATAGAGGCCTTTGGCCTCTATTTTTTGTTGTTGTTATGTAACCTTAGTTAAGATACTAAGTTATAATATCCTTAAGACAGAGTAATTCATGCAAAATAATGTCTCGTTAGGCATAAGTTTAATGGTTGTTACAACATTCATGTTTTCAACTATGGACGGTGTCTCAAAATATCTAGCTGAAACTAATAATGTATTCACGTTAGTAACATTTCGTTATTGGTTTATTGCATTGATAATCATAATTTCATGTATATTTATCAAAAATAGTTTTGCAACGATTATAAAGACTAAACAACCTTATGTTCAGTTTTCTAGAGGTCTTATCTTGTCTTTAAATAATTGTCTTGTTGTTTATACATTCACATTATTGGGGCTAGTAGAAACTCACGCGATTATAGCTTGTTACCCTCTTATTGTAGCAGGTTTATCAGTTCCTTTTTTGGGTGAAAAATTTGGTTGGCGAAGATGGACTGCTATACTGACAGGTTTTATAGGAGTCCTCATTATTTTAAGACCGGGTAGCAGTGTCATTTCTGAAGGGTCTATTTTTGCTATCATCGGAGCTGTAATGTTTGCAGTTTATTTAATTTTAACGCGTTATGTGTCTAGGTTAGATACAGCGGTTACAAGCTTTTTTTGGACTGGTATAGGTGGTACAGTTACTATGACTGTTATCAGTTTTTTTATCTGGGAGCCTATCCCTCAAAAAGATTTCTTATGGCTTTTGACCATGTGCATACTTAGCTCTGGTTCACATTTTTTAATGGTTAAAACGTTACAGATCGCAGAAGCATCTGTTATACAACCTTTTTCTTACCTTCAATTAGTATTTGGCTCAATAATAGGTGTAATGATTTTTTCAGAAAGTATAGATTTTATGATAATAGTAGGCGTTACTATTGTAATAGGATCTGGTTTGTTTACTACATGGCGTGAACATAAGAAAAAGATGATGTCTTCAAAAAAATAAACTTATTTGACAAATCCTGTATTACGTGGATTCATTTAAATAAAAAGGATTCAGTATGCCATATCAATTTAGTGGGAAAACTTCACAAAAATTTCCAATTCCCAAAACTATGAAGGCATGGGTCTTGGGTGACCCTGACAATCTATCATTAGTTGATAAAAAAGTTGAAATGCCAAATAAAGCAGAAGTTTTAGTAAAAATAGATGCCGTTGCAATTTGTGCCACTGATCTAGACGTAATCAGTCATGGTCCACCTGCTATGATTGAAGGAGGTTTACCATTTAATAAAAATTTTACACCAGGGCACGAATATATGGGTACTGTTGTTGCTCTAGGACCTGCAGTGGATGAGTTTCAAATTGGAGATAGGGTAACTGTTGAAATTCACTCTGGATGTGGACAGTGCAAGAGATGTCGTATGGGTATGTATACATCTTGTCATAATTATGGAGAGGTAAATAAGGGTCATAGAGCAAATGGATTTACTACAGATGGTGGTTTTAAGCAATACGCAGTCAATAACATAAATACATTAATAAAAGTTCCAGATGATATGTCAGATGAAGAGGCAACTTTGGTTGTAACAGCTGGAACAACGATGTATGGCTTGACAGAATTAGGAGGATTAATTGCAGGCGAAAGCGTAGTTGTGATTGGCCCTGGACCAATTGGGTTGCTTGGGGTTGCCGTTGCAAAAGCACTTGGAGCAGGTCCAGTAATACTTATAGGCACAAGAGATAGTCGCTTAGAAATTGGTAAAAAACTTGGTGCTGACTATACTTTAAATGTTAAAAATGAAACTGATGTTGTTAAAGCAGTTAAAGATATTGTAGGCACAAAAGGTACTGACTACGTAGTAGAATGTGCTGGAACTGAGCAGGCACTCAATGACGCAATAATGATGACAAATAGGGGTGGTAAAATATGTTTAGCAGCATTCCCTCATAAGCCAATCAGTATCAATATACCTCACATGGTTATAAATAATATTTATATGTATGGTATTAGGGGTGAAGGTAAAAGTGCAACTCATAGAGCAATGGAGTTCATGAAACAGAAAAGATTTGATGCAAGTTTAGTCCATACTCATACTTTTAATCTAGATGAATTACCTAAGGCACTAAAGTATGCAAGAGAAAGAATTGATAATGCTATTAAAATAGTTATTAAACCTTGGAGCTAGTAGACATAAAAAACAAAACCTTATGATATTATTTTTTAGTAATATATCTAAAAAACGGCATATAATTTGCAAGCATTCAATCAATGGGAATGGCTATGACAATCTCCACGATTATCCTTGCCTATGGTAAATAATTAGTCATTCCCACTTTACTAATGAACAACCTTCCCAATAAATGGCAAATGTCTATTATCTTGCGCATAGTCAATACCGTATCCAACTACAAATTCATCAGGGATATCAAATCCTACCCACTTGCTTTCTATGTCAGTTTCACGCCTGGAGAACTTATTTAATAAGCAACATACTTCTAGGCTTTTAGGTTTTCGGTTATTTAGAAGTTTGATAACTTGGTTTAGTGTATGACCAGTATCAATTATATCCTCGACTAATAATACATCTAAATTTTTTATGTCTGTGTTTAAATCCGTTAATATCCTTATATTGTTGGAAGATTGCATAGAATTACCGTAACTTGAGGCAGTCATAAAATCCACCTCTACAGGTATTTTTAATTCACGTGCTAAATCAGCTATAAATACAAAAGAACCTCTTAATAACCCAACTACCAAAAGTTTTTTGGTGTCTTTGTAAAAATGATTTATATCTTCACCTAATTCTGTAATACGTTTTTTTATATCTTTTTCAGAAATTAAAGTTTCAACTGAATAGGGTATTATTTCTTTATCCATAATTCTTTCTCAAAAAATCTTTATTAAATATTTCTATAGTTTATATTACTAATTTAAGATTAAACACATAATTTTTGAAAATTTACTAGGATTTGATTTTGTTAATTTTAATTACTGCGGCAATACTAAGTTTTATGATATTTTTTCCAGTGGTAGTAGCAACTTCAGTTTTTAAAGTCTTAGATGAAAAGCAATCATCTAAATTTCTAAGAATATTTTTCCCAAAATATTATCTTTTTGGCCTTGTTTTAAGTTTAACAGGCTTGATTATAGCAATATTTGATAAAAATGATATGTCTCTAATTGTCTTTCTTTTGATAATAATAGGTTTTCTTTTTTCTAGGCAATTTTTAATGCCACTTATTAATAAAGCAAAAGATAAAAATAATGAAAAAAAATTTAATATTTTGCACAGGGTTTCAGTTTTAATTAATTTTATACAAATAAGTTTATGTGTTTTTTTATTAATAATTTTTTTGAAATAAAGATAATATAATCTGATGGTAAAATCATATGAGAACTAAGGTTGTTATAATAGGTGGAGGCCCCTCAGGTCTTCTTTTATCACGACTTTTATCCTTGGAAAATATTGATAATGTAGTTCTTGAAAAGCAATCTAGAGAACATGTGCAAGGAAGGATAAGAGCTGGAGTTCTAGAAAATGGAACTATAGAGATGCTACGTTTAGCAGGTGTTTCAAAAAGACTAGACAATGAAGGTTTTAAACATAACGGTATTGAACTATCCTTTAAAAACCATGGATTTAGAATAGATCTAAAAAAACTGACTGATAAGCATGTAACAGTCTATGGACAAACTGAAGTTACAAAAGATTTATATGAAATTATAGAAAAAGAAAATGGTAATATTATAAATTGCGCAGAAGATGTTTTACCTCAGAATGTAGGTGAAATAAATTCATTTGTAACTTTTAAAAAAAATGGAATAGAAAATAAAATTATGTGTGATTTTGTTGCAGGTTGTGATGGGTATCATGGAATAAGTAGAAAAGTAATACCTGAGAATTTAATCAATGTTTTTGAAAGGATTTATCCATTTGGATGGTTGGGAATATTATCTGAAACTCCACCTGTTAAAGAAGAATTAATATATGCCAATCACGGCAATGGATTTGCTCTAGCGTCGATGAGAAATAATAATTTAAGTAGGTATTATATACAAACTTCATTGGATGATAGAGTTGAAGCTTGGGATGATAAAAGGTTTTGGGAAGAGTTAAAAAGACGACTTCCGATAGAAGCTTCTGAATCAATTATTACAGGTCGCTCTATTGAAAAATCAATAGCTCCCTTAAGATCGTTTGTCTGTGAACCTATGAATTGGAATAACTTGTTTTTGGTAGGAGATGCTGCACATATTGTGCCTCCAACTGGAGCAAAAGGTCTTAATTTAGCTGTTTCTGATGTTTATTATTTATTTAATGGGCTAAAAAAATATTATCTATTTAATGATGACAAAGATTTAAAAAACTATTCCACAAAAGCTTTATCAAGAGTTTGGAAAGCAATTAGATTTAGTTGGTGGATGACAACAACATTTCATAAATTTCCAGAACAAACATCTTTTGATCAAAGAATCCAGGATTCAGAATTAGAGTATTTAGAAAATTCAATTGCCTCTCAAACAGTTTTGGCAGAGAATTATGTTGGTTTACCTTATGAGGAATTTTAAGAGTTTAGGATATTTTTAGGATATTTAGATGGCAGTAAAATCATTAATTAAAAGAAACTACGATAAACAACCACAATTAAATTATCCTGATTATAAATCATCTATTCTAAGAGCGCCTAAAAAGGATAAAGTTTTTTTCCCGTCTTCTCCATCTGAAGTATCAGGCCCTATGTTCAACAAAAATATAATTAGAAAGTTTGATAATGACTTAACGTTAAATTTTTCTCAAAATAATGCATCCCCAATAGGACATAAGATTATAGTTCATGGAACAATAAGAGATCAATTTTTAAAACCAATTGAAGGAGCTTTAATAGAAATTTGGCAAGCAAATGCAGGTGGCAAATACTTTCATAATAAAGACCAAAATATTGCAGCTATAGATCCTAATTTTGCAGGTTGTGGAAGATTCATCACAGAAAATAACGGTACTTATGAATTTATTACGATACAACCAGGACCTTATCCTTATCCTAATAGGGGAGTTGAATGGCGACCAATGCATATTCATTTTTCAATCTTTGGTAAAAGTTTTGGTCAAAGATTAATTACTCAGATGTACTTCGAAGGCGACCCACTTATTGATTTTTGTCCAATGGTTAACTCTATTCCAGACAAAAAAGCAAAAAAAAGTTTGATAGGATCTCTAGACAGAACTCAATCAAATACTAAACAGTTATTAGCGTATAAGTTTGACATTATTTTAAGAGGTTCAAATCAAACTTTCTTTGAAAATAGAACAGAAGGCTTATAAATTGAATTATCCTAAAAACATTGCTGACGAAACACCTTTCCAGACAGCTGGTCCATTTTTACACATAGGTTGTCTTCCAAATACAATAAACATAAACGGTATTTTCCAAAATGATCTAGGAGAAAAACCTTTCATTAATAAAGATACTAATGATTTTATTTCTATAAGTGGTTCAGTATTTGATGGGAGTGGACAAGCCTTAGATGATGTGATGCTAGAAACATGGCAAAGTGATGAAAATGGAGTTTATACGCCTGACAATGGTTTTGCCAGATTTGCACCAAATAGTATTTCTAAAAAATACAAACTAAGCACTATCAAACCAGGTTCAGTTCAAAACTTTGATGGTAGTTTACAAAGTCCACATATATTATTTTCAATATCTTCAAGAGGTATAAATATGAACTTAAACACTAGAATGTATTTTGAAGGTGACAATTTATTCAAAGATCCTCTTTTATCTATGATTAAAAAAAGTAATAATGATGTCAGTTCCTTGATAGCTAGTAAAATAGATGATACTAGCTTCATTTTTAATATTTTCCTTCAAGGAGATAAAGAAACAATTTTTTTAGACGTTTAGTCCTTTTTTTTAATAGAGATGGAGAAGTGTGTGGGTAGATCTAACTTTATGTTAAAATACTATAAAAACTATAAAGAAGAACTTGATATTGTTAATGAAGAAAGTAAAAAATTTAAACCGAAGAAGTGGTGGGCATATGCTCTTTTTTACTGTTATTTAGTATTTTATGGATATATTTTTTGGATGGAGCCACTAAGTGCCTCGTGATTATTTGCCAAAATATTTATCTCAAGGGTAAATTAAAAAATGCATGATAATAACAATTCAGCTATATGGGAACCAGGTGAAATTGTATACCAAGCCGGAGATATTCCTAAAGAGGCATATCTAATATTAGAAGGTTACGTCAATATTGAAACTAAAGATGGCTTAAAGCTTAATAGGATAGGCATTGGTGAAATTTTTGGAGAAACCTCAATTTTACTAGATTTACCAAGAACAGTCACGGCTAAAGTTTGTACACAAAAACTTGTAGCAAAAAAAATTCCTAAATCATATTTCACTAATTTAAGTAAGACAAATGTAATTCTTAATGCTTTAATAAGAAAAACACAAATTAGGCTTATGGACTCAAATAAACAAAGTAATGAATTAGCAAATGAAGTATCTGCTCTCTTAGATCAATTGGATTCAAAGACCCCACCCAAGAAAAATTTGTTAGAAGAAAGAATTAAAAAACTAAGAACTAACATTAATAAAATTCAAAATTCTACAGAAACTTAAATCTTATGCTAACTTAAAACCTTTGTAATTGTTATTTTTGATCTCATCACAGACTTCGGTATATTTAGGTAAGCCACCTGCATAAGGCATAAAAACTTGCGGTTTTCCTGGAATATTAGCACCTAAATACCAGGAATGTTTTACAGTAGGTAATAAAGTCTTATTTGCTACTGCATTCACTTCATCTCCCCATTTTTCAGCTGATTTTTGGTCTGCTTCAATTGAAGAGTGATTTTTATTACTCATGTAAGAAATGCAATCTCTTACCCACTCTACATGTTGTTCAATTGCCATAGGCATATTAGTTAATACTGATGGGCTTCCAGGGCCAGTGATAGTGAATAAGTTTGGGAAACCAGGTATTTGTAGGCCTAAAAATGTTTGAGGACCTTCTTTCCAGCAATCCTTAAGTTTTAAGTTTTGTTTGCCAGTTATATTCATATTTAATAGCGGTCCAGTCATTGCATCATAACCAGTGGCAAAAACAATAATATCCAAATTAAAATGATTTTCTTTAGTTTGAATACCTTCATTATCAATGTGCATAATAGGATTGGATCTAAGATCAATTAAATTTATGTTGTCTCGGTTGAAAGTCTCAAAGTAATGACTATCAATTGGTGGACGCTTACCTGCATAAGGATGATCAATATCTGACAAAATATTAGCAAACTTTTTATTTGTGACAGTTTGACGAATTTTTCCTTTAATAAACTCAGATGCTGTTTTGTTAGCGTCTATATTTGTAACTAAATCATTAAATGTTGCCCTAAACTGTAATCCACCTTTTTCCCAAGCTTTTTCATAAATTTGATTCATTTCCTCGGTACTTACATCAGAAACTAGTCGGCTGGAAATTTCAAATGGGTGACCATTAGGTGTTCTTTTCAAAAATTCTTTATAATAATTATGATCTTTTTTGACGTGATCTTTAAACTCTTCTGATAATGGCGCATTCCTGGCAGGAATACTGTAATTAGCAGTTCTTTGAAATACGGTTAAGTGCTTTGCTTCAGCCGCAATTACTGGAACGGCTTGTATTCCAGTAGACCCGGTTCCGATCTGTCCAACTTTTTTATTTACAAACGACACACCAGTTTTTGGCCAGTTTCCAGTGTGGTAATATTTACCTTCAAAGCTATCTAATCCTTTTATATTAGGTATGTTGGTGTTAGACAAACACCCAACTGCAGCAATTACAAATTTAGATTGAAATTGTTTTCCAGTATTAGTAGCTAAACTCCAGTTATTTGAGTTTTCATTAAATTTGGCATTAATCACTTTTTCATTGAATAAAATATCTTTTTTTAGATTAAATTTATTTGCTACAAAATTAATATATTTTCTTATTTCAGCATGCCCTGGATAACGCTCTGACCACGTCCATTCTTTTAATAATTCATCTGAAAAATAATATGAGTAGGCATGGCTTTCTGTGTCACATCGTGCTCCTGGATATCTATTCCAGTACCATGTTCCTCCTACATCGTCTCCAGTTTCTATTATCAAACAATTAAGACCTAGTTGATCCCTAAGACAAATTAATTGATATAAACCGGCAAAACCAGCACCAACAATAATTGCGTCATATTCTTGATTATTAGATGTGTTGTTTGTCAATTTATTTATCCTTTTTATATGATAAACATGTTAAAAGAAAAAATGATAAACAGTCAAGAAATCTTAGAGTATAGTTATTTTTTTATAAGAAGAGGTTTTATAAATTGGATCCTGTAAGTCAAGGTGCATTTGGAACGATTTTTGCTCAAACAATATCTAATAAAAAGAAACTTATCGCAGGTTCAATACTCGGATGTCTTGCTGGATTAGCGCCTGATCTCGATGTTTTAATTAGATCAAATACAGATCCGCTTCTAAAATTAGAATTTCATAGACAATTCACACATTCCTTAGTTTTTATTCCTATTGGAGCCTTAATTGTTACTTTATTTACTCGAATATTTTTTAAAAAATATTTAAGTTGGAAGCAATCTTATTTATTTTGTTTATTCGGTTATGCCACACATGGCCTATTAGACGCGTGTACTAGTTATGGAACACAACTATTATTTCCCTTTTCTGATGAGAGAATTTCATGGAATAATATTTCAGTAGTAGACCCTTTTTTAACTGTACCCATTATAATACTTATAATCATTGCTATTTTACGAAAAAATAAATTTATATCTTTTTTAGGTATCATTTATATTTTTCTTTTCCTTGGAATGGGTGTTGTTCAAAAAAATAGAGCCGAAGAGGCAGGGAAATATTTAGCAAAGATGAGAGGGCATGGAGAGACAAAATTAACAGTTAAACCTAGCTTGGGTAACTTGCTTTTATGGAAAGTAATTTATGAGGAAAACAATTTTTATCATGTGGATGCAGTAAGGTTATTATTAGAAACAGAACATTGTCAGGGAACTACAATTAAAAAATTAAATACTTTTCTTGATTTTGATAAGCTAAATAAAGATAGTCAGCAATACAAAGACATAAAGAGATTTAATTGGTTTTCACAAGGCTATCTTGGTGTTGGGGAAGATAAAACAATTATAACCGATGTTAGATATTCTGCAGTTCCAAATGAAGTTGACGGATTATGGGGCATAAAGATAAACCCTTCCAAAAGTAAAAACGATCATGTTGAATGGGTAGTAAATAGGGCAGATTATAATACTAAATGGAAAAAATTCATTGATTTAATAAAAGGAAAGGGTTGTAAAAGAATATTATATAAAAATTAAATTATCCTATATCTTCAAGATTTTTTATATTAAAGATAGTATTAATTTTACCGCATAATTTCGTAATCTCATCTGATTTAACATTGCTAAATTTTAAATTTTCTTCAAACTTTTTATAAACTTCTTCTTCTTTTAAAGGAGAAAGTTTTCCTCCTCTTAAACAATTTTGGTTGGCAGAAATGGTCGTTCCATTTTTATTAAAAATAGTTATGTCTCCAGTATAATTCTTAGGATATTCGTCATTTGGATTTATTTCATAGGATACCTTTGATGCTAAGTTTAATAAAGATGTGTCTTGTAGCCTTTTTTTTGTAAATTGTTTAAGTCCAGCTTGTCCATCAATAAGACTTACTGCAATACAATATGGAACTGAAAATTTTGCTCCATAAGGAGAAGATGGATTTTGCTTTTCTTCTAGAGGCTCCCATAATCTATGTACTGTGCCTTCACCCACTCTTGCTACAATCCTATCTATCTCATTAACATTACTTATTTCAGATTTTAATTTAATAGAGCAATCAATAAAAGGTTGAGCCATTGTTCCGCATGCATAAGGTTTAATAGCTAATTTTTCACATTCCCATCTGCTTCCAAGGTCTTTGGTGAGATAAGAAAAATCAGGTTTAATAGTTGCTTTAGCAAAAGTATTGAAAACACCGTGAGTACCTTCAAATACAGTTCTAGGACCAGCAAACCCTGACTTTCCTATGTTAGCTGACTGCCAACCACACCCTGCTGCCCAACCTGGATGAAGACGTTTTGTAGAAGTACCTTCTGCTAAATATTCTATAATGCCTGATGCCATACTTCCTACGATACCAAGCGAGCTAACCATTTGGTTACTAGAATTTCCTATAGCAGATGATATACCTATTGATGCTCCAAATGCTCCAAAAATAGCTGTGGGATGAAACCCTTGCCTATGTACTGCTGTTGGAGCAACTAGAGCAAGCCTACATATAAGTTCTGAACCAATTGCAAGACCTTTAAGAAACTCATTACCAGATAGGTTTCTAGCTTGAGCAACTGCTAACATTGCTGGAACCATTACGGCACCAACATGAACCGGGGTACCTTCAAATGTATCATCAAAATCTTCGCCGTGAACAGCTGTGCCATTAATAATAGATGCATTAAAAGGACTAACTTTCTTATTATGACCAATAAGGCTACAATCTCCTTTTTCGTCTAGAGCCTCAACCAAACTTTTGATATAAGGTTCATTCTTGGCTGAAATCATGAGACCTATTGAGTCCATAACAATGATGTTTAATTTTTTTTTCACAGATTTAGGAATGTCTTTGATTTGGATTGAGCATGCCCAATCAGAAAAAAATTCAGCAACAGATGATTTGTTTATTTTGTTCATATAATTTTCTTATTTAGAAACTGCTTTTTTAGTAAAAAACTTAACCCAAAATGGAGAAGATAAACTTAAAAAGGTAAGAGCAAAAAATATTAAAACAACAGGGCTTTCTAATAGAGCAAAAAAATTGTTGTCATGTATGATCATCGATTGAGAAAAGCTCTCCTCAACTAATTTACCCAAGATCAAGCCCATAACTAGAGGGGCGGCTGAGAATCCGTTTCTATCCATAAAATATCCAACAAGACCTGCCGCTAACATAACCCAAACGTCAAACATTGATGATGCAAATGAATATGAACCAATCATTGAAAAAATAAAAACTGCAGGCCAAAGTAGCTTTTTAGGAATAAAGGCAACCAACGAAAAGAATTTAGCGCCAATTAATCCGATAAATAAAAAACCTAGGTTGGCAATTAGCATAGCTCCAAAAATAGCGTATACAAACTCTGGCGTTTCACTGATTAAATAAGGCCCTGGTCTAAAGCCATGCATAATTAGAGCTGCTAAAATCAATGCTGTTGAACCACTTCCAGGAATTCCTAGGGCCAACGTTGGAACCATAGCTCCGCCTGCTGCTGCGTTATTAGCAGCTTCAGGACCTACAATCCCTTCTGGAGACCCTTTGCCAAATTGATCTTTATTTTTTGACCATCTTCGAGCTTCATTATAACCAATAATAGCAGCTACAGTTGACCCTTCAGCAGGAAGTATCCCAATAAAAGTACCTATCCCAGAAGATCTAAGTATAGTATATTTAAGCTTTTTTAATTCGAGTAAAGACGGTAATTTCAAAGCTTTAGCTTGAATTCTTTCTACAACAGCATTTAATTTTTCAGACTGTTTAAATAATTCGCTTACTGCAAATAATCCTATAAGAACTGGGACAAAGTGGATTCCCTCTTCAAGATCAGGACTGCCAAATGTAAATCTTTCTACACCGGTGGTTAAATGTATACCTATAGTACCAATTAAAACTCCCACTAATCCAGAAATAAGATTTCTTAAAGATGATTTTCCACTCATTGATGCAAGCATTGACAAAGCAAAAACAGCAAGACCAAAATACTCTGCTGGACCAAATTCTAGGGCTAGCTGTGCTAATAAAGGTGCTGCAAAAATAAAAATTATTAAACTAAAAACACCACCAAAGACACTTGAGACTGCTGCCAAACCGAGAGCTCTTCCTGGCTCACCATTTTTAGCCATAGGATAGCCATCTAAGGCAGTTGCAACTGCGGGAGGCGCACCTGGTGCATTGATTAAAATAGCGGTAATAGATCCTCCAAATGTTCCTGCGCAATATAATGCAGCCATCATTGATATAGCAGCAACAGGATCTAAAGAAATCGTAAATGGAATTAACAAAGCAATAGCCATAGGAGAGCTCAAACCTGGTAAAGCTCCAACTAAAACACCAATTAAAACTCCTGAAAGAATCAAAATAATGTTTTCAAATTCTAATAATAACCCTAAACCTTTTGCGACATCTTCCAAAGTTTAATCCTCGTCAATTTTTAATTAGTTCGAGTAATCCTGGTTCAAAATGAACACCAAGAACAATATTGAATAAAATAATTACAAATAAGGGAAATCCAATTATGTAAGGTACTAATACTTTTAATCGTTTTTCACCCCAGTAAAGAGGTAAAGCTATACTTATAGCTATTATTGTTATTGCTGCCCCCAAAATTTGTGATGAGGCAACAATAGTAGATAAAATAACCATAGTTCCTAAAGTTGATTTTTCTATAGGTTTATCTCTTCCTGCATCAATATTCTTACCATTTTTCTTTAAAAAAATATGTTCGAAAGGGATAATTAGAATCATTCCTAAAATTATAATAAGTAAAATTTGAGGGAACATTTCAGGAGGTATGTTATTAGAAAATAAATCAGGAACTTTTTCAAATTTAGTGGTTTCAAACCATAAGAATCCTATTAAAGCAATCATCAATAAAGCAATGATGGTATCCTTTTTATTTAATAGTGCACCCAGGTTACTGGGTGCATTTTTTTTGGTCGACATTTTTCTTAAAACCTCAGATTTAACTTTATTTAACTAAACCAAGTTCTTGTAATGCTGAAGCAGCAACTTTATACTCTGCCTTTAGGTGTTTATCCCAAATCTTAGTTCCAGCTACACTGCTTTCAACTGTAAGACCTGCTCCTGCAAGGTAACTAGCAAAAACATCATGTTTCATTGCTTTAACCATTGCTTTTGATATTTGATCTATTATTGGCTGAGGTGTAGAAGCCAATACAGCATATCCTCTGGTTGTAGAGCACTTTGCCTTAATCCCTTTTTCGAAAGTAGAAGGAACATTTGGATAATCTTTAAGTCTTTCTTCTGCCATTACAGCTAAAGCCCTGAAACTTCCATCAGCTACTTGGTTTGCGGCTTCACTAACATTTGGCAATGTGGCATCGATTTTCCCAGCCATAAGGGCTTGAACCATTTGAGCTCCAGATCCAAAAGGTACCACTTTAAATTTAATACCTGCTTCTTTAGCAAATTGAGCTAGACCAATATGCTCTGTTCCTCCGATTTGAGCCACGCCCCAATTTAATGGAGCTTTTTTAGAAGCTGCCACCAGGTCTTCTAGTGTTTTAAACTTACCCTTACCTGATACCGCTACAAAAGTGGGATCATCCATTGCTCTTGCAACGCCTACAATATCATCTATCTTCATTTTAGACTTTCCCCGAGCCATTGTGTAAAGATGAGATTGTGTAAGGGCCATAATTGTATAACCGTCAGCAGGCTTAGATAATACGTAGTTTTGAGCTTTTGCTCCTGAACCGCCTCTCTTTGCTACAATTGATATATCTGTTTTTAGGTTTCTTCTCGTTCTTATAGATACCATTCTTGCTGTTGTATCTGTTCCTCCACCATATTTTGCATGAATTACTAATTCAATAGGTTTGCTTGGGTATTTGTCAGCATTTGCTATAGAAACTAAACCAAAAGTACTTAGACCTGCTACAGTGGCAATACTTAAACCTGCTTTGACTATATTTCTTCTTAAAGAAGTTTTTATTTTTGTCATATTGTCCTCCCAATATTAATAATATTTACAAAAGCTTGCATGCCACAGTAATTTAATTCAAATCATTTTTTCAAATAGCTATTATAATATTTTATAAATTACTTTATCATTTATGCATAAATCTTTGTTTCACCCTTAATTTGAGTTCTATGCATTACCCTTCTAGTGCTAGGATCAAAGGCATCTCTTTTGTGAAGAACATTCAAGTTTTTCCACATTAATAAATCACCTTTCTCCCATTTTTGTGTCCACGTATACTTTTCTTGTGTAGCATGTTCCCAAATGGCATCCAATAGATCTTCGCTTTCATTTATATCTAAGCCAATTATATATGCGTGTGGTCTTCTCCCTAGAAAAAGAAACTTTTTATTAGTTTTTTGATCTGTAATTGCAATTGGGTGTCTGGCACCAGGCGTTTCAGAAGGTTCTTTTATTTCTGAGTGGCCTTTTCTTAGCATGCCGGCACTATTATGCGCAGAATCATGAATGAGCTTTTTACCCTCTATTTTACTCTTTAAAGCGTTTGGAAGCTCTTCGTAGGCTAAAGCCATATTTGCAAAATGAGTGTTACCTTGATTTTTTGGTACTTCTAATGAATATAAAATTCCTGCTTTGGGAGGAATTTCTTGGTATGTCATATCAGCATGCCATACAGCTTCGCCGTCTCCTAAATTACCTATTGGCGTACCTTCTTTACTTTTGACATTTGAAATAACATTAATTTCTGGAAATTCTGGTAAAAAGGTTATTCCATATGGATTGGGACCTGGTGGATCTAATTCACCAAAATTTTTACTAAAATTTATTAACGTTTTATCGTCAACATTCTGATTCTTAAAAACTAAAACTAATCTTTCATCCCAAGACGTATTTATAAAATCAATATGATCTTTAGTTAATTTTTCATCTATCTTTATTCCAATTATTTCACCACCCAAAGAAGCGGAACTGTTTATCAAATTCATAATAATTCTCTTTTTTAAAATTAATTAGTATTATTTGCTTAAAGATAAAGTATAATTTTTATTCCTGTCAATAATAAGACTTGATAAAATAAACTTCAAATCTGTATTATGTAGACTATGAAATAGAGTTAACTTTATTATTCATTAAAAATGCTAAAGTTTGTGTTAAATAATGTAGGCATAATATAATGAATCATAAATTATAAAAAAATATGTTAATAAGAATTTTTGACGTTGGAGACATTTAATGAGTGTGTATAGTTTAGGGGACAAAAGCCCAAAATTTCCAAATGAAGGTGATTACTGGATAGCGCCTGGAGCTCATGTATTGGGGCAAGTAGAATTAGGAAAAAATGTAGGTATTTGGTTTGGTTCTGTTTTAAGAGGAGACAATGATCTTATTAAAATTGGAGATGAAACTAATATTCAAGAAAACACAATTATTCATGTTGACCCTGGATGTCCTGTAACGATAGGTAGAAATTGTACGATTGGTCACAATGCTATCATACATGGTTGTACTATTGGAAATAACACTCTAATTGGAATGGGAGCTACAATTTTGAACAATGCAAAAATAGGTAACAACTGTTTAGTTGGAGCTGGTGCGCTTGTTACTGAAAATAAAGAATTTCCTGATGGATCATTAATAGTTGGTTCACCTGCTAAAGCTGTAAAAGAATTAGACGACAAAACTATTGCAAATTTAACAAGATCTTCAAAACATTATGTAGATAATTTCAAAAAGTTTTCAAAAGAGTTGAAGGAAATTAAATAATACCTTTTTCTTTAAATGATTTTATTTCTTCTTTTGAATATCCAACGTTGTCTAAAATTTCTTCATTATGTTCTCCTAGTTTAGGAGCGGTTTTAATTACAGGTGGGGTTTCAGAAAATTTCCAAGGTGTGCCGTGAATTTTTAATGTCTTGTCAACCTCAGGATAGTATTTTTCTGTTACATAATTATTATCCGCAATGTTGGGTTCATTCGAGGCTTCAAGCATTGTATTGACATGTGTAGAAATAATGTCTGCATTTCTTAAAATATCGATCCAATATTCTCGGGTATTTTGAGAAAAAAGACTAGCGAGTGTCTCAAGAATTTGATTTTTTTTATCTTCAGATTCAAATGCTAATCCTAAGTCACTTAAATTTTTATCCGTCATTGTTTGATAGAAACCTAAAGCCTCCAATGCAGGTTTCCAATCTTTATTGTCAACTTGCATAGCCAGAGGTTTGTTTTCACTGTCGTTAAAACATGCTGCTATCCCAGGTTTTTCTCTTGTTCCATTTATTCTAGCACCTGTTATAGGTGGTTTGTTTTTCCACATTGCTGTCGTCATAGTCCAGCCCATTAATCTAAAAGCACTTCCAACTAAAGATGTTTCAACTTTTTGGCCTACTCCAGTAGTCCTTGCATGAAGTAACGCGGCTAAAACACCGCCAAATGTTAATATAGCACATGTCTCGTCAGCTACAGAAGCAACACCTGTTCTGAGATTTTGTCCAGGTATAGAAAAGGCTTCAGTAACCCCAGCTAAAGCCTGTCCGACAGCATCAGTTCCTGGTAAATCTGCGTCTGGACCATCTGGTCCGTAAGCAGAGACAGACCCATAAACAATTGCAGGGTTAATTTTTTTCAATTCCTCATAACTAAAGCCCAGCTTTTTGGCAACTCTAGGTCTAAAGTTTTGACCAAATATTTCTGCTTCTTTTACTAGTTTATGAAGTATAGCTTTACCTTCGTCTGATTTTAAGTTTAATGTGAGGCTTTTTACGCCTCTATTATTAGTTTCAAAAAATGAACTAAATGAGCCGATCATTTCTCCTGAATATCTGTTGTTATCACCTTTTTCAGGTGTTTCAATTTTAATAACGTGAGCTCCAAGATCTGCCATAAACATGTAAGGCACAGTTCCAGCTTGTGCTGTTGAACAAGTAACAACTTTTATTCCAGATAAAGGACCTGTATTTTGTGTCATCTATTACTCCTAATTGATACTAGAATAAAAAATTTAAAAATATTTATTTTAACTTTGGCATATTATATCGATCTTCTGGCTTTAACCAACCTTTGAAATTAGGTTTTCTTTTTTCAGCAAAAGCTCGTCGACTTTCCATTCTATCCTCGGTATCTCCATGAAGATGAAGTTCCTCTGCCAGTTCAGCAATATTAGGGCTAATTTTAGGAGCCATGTGCTTCATCATATACAGAGTATTAACTCTAGCAGCAGGTGGGAGTGTTAAGAGATGCTCAGCCATTGAATATGCCTCGCTCATTAAATCTTTTGCTTCTACAAGACGATTAATAAAACCAACTTGATGCATTCTTTCAGCAGATATTCTGTATCCAAAAGCCATTTCAGTTGCAATAGGATGAGGTAGATTGCCATAATGGCCATGATTGTAACCACCAAGAAGCCAACGTTTAGCCTCTGACATTTCAAATATAGCCTCTTTAACAGCTATTCTAAGATCAGTTCTTTCAACCAACATGAAACCACCACCCATTGCAAAGCCGTTTACAGCTGCTATAACTGGCTTTTGAAGAACACCTGTTTGGAAAGGATCAACCAAATTTTCCTCAACGAATTCTTTTGGAGACCCTGGTATACCTCTATCAAGTGATTCTTTCATATCTTCTCCAGCACAAAAGCCTCTTCCTGTGCCCGTTAGAATAGCAACTTCAAGATCATTATCTTCATGAAATCTGTTAAAAGCTTCAGCCATTCCGTTTCGAATAACTGTACTTAGAGCATTCAATCTTTCAGGACGATTTAACCTGATCGTTATAATTTGCCCATTAATTTCAGTTTCAACAAAACTCATAAACTGCTCCTAAATATAAAACTTAATTTAACAATTTATATACTAAAAAATCTTGCAAGTCACCGATATTAAATCATAATTAAATTTAAGAATTGTCAAATTTATAAAAAATGGGGTGTGATAATGAAAACTAGAGCTGCCGTTGCTGTTGAAGCTGGAAAACCACTTGAAATTATGGAAGTAGATCTAGATGGTCCCCGTTTTGGTGAAGTTTTAGTTGAAATAAAAGCTACAGGTATATGTCATACAGATGAATTTACTTTGTCAGGCGATGATCCTGAAGGTCTGTTTCCTGCAATTTTAGGCCATGAAGGAGCAGGAGTAGTAAAAGAGGTTGGAAAGGGTGTCACATCGCTTAAAGAAGGAGATCACGTCATACCACTTTACACACCTGAATGCCGAGAATGTGAATATTGTCTACATCCAAAGACCAATTTATGCCAAGCTATTAGAACCACTCAAGGTCAGGGTGTAATGCCAGATGGAACAAGTCGTTTCTCAATAAAAGGAAAACCTATTTTACATTATATGGGCACCTCTACTTTTTCAAACTATACTGTGGTTCCAGAAATTGCTTTAGCTAAGGTTAACAAGTCGGCCCCATTTGATAAAATTTGTTATATTGGCTGTGGGGTTACGACAGGTATTGGAGCTGTGATAAATACAGCGAAAGCCTCTGCTGGTTGCAATGCTGTTGTATTTGGACTCGGCGGCATTGGCCTAAATGTTATTCAAGGCTTAAGAATGATAGGGGCTAATATGATTGTTGGCGTCGACATGAATAATAAGAAAGAAGCGTGGGGTAAAAAGTTTGGGATGACGCACTTTGTCAACCCGTCTGAAATAAAAGGTGATCTTGTTAATCATTTAGTTGAACTAACTGGAGGCGGGGCAGATTATTCATTTGAATGTATTGGAAATGTAAATGTTATGCGTCAAGCTCTTGAGTGTGCTCACAAAGGTTGGGGTGAAAGTATAATAATTGGTGTTGCAGGAGCCGGGCAAGAAATAACAACAAGACCGTTCCAACTTGTAACAGGAAGAATTTGGAAAGGTACTGCCTTTGGAGGCGCTCGAGGTAGAACAGATGTGCCTAAAATTGTAGAATGGTATCTTCAAGGAAAAATTGATATTGATCCTATGATTACCCATACTTTAGATCTAGAAGATATAAATAAAGGCTTTGACTTAATGCACGCAGGTGATTCTATTAGATCAGTGGTTGTATTCTAGTGAAAAAAATATCAGAAACTTTTTCTTATGGTGGGAAGCAAGCAGTTTATACTCACAAATCAAATGTGAATAATTGTGATATGACTTTTGCGATTTATACCCCGCCAAATGCAAAAAATGCTCCCATTTTATGGTACTTGTCTGGCTTGACTTGTAATCACACAAACGTAATGGAAAAAGGTGAATATAGGCAAAAAGCTGCACAGCTAGGGTTAGTA
This sequence comes from Candidatus Levibacter sp. Uisw_134_01, assembly GCF_047717795.1. Lineage (GTDB taxonomy): Bacteria > Pseudomonadota > Alphaproteobacteria > Puniceispirillales > Marisalimonadaceae > Marisalimonas. The sequence goes on from NZ_CP159808.1 coordinate 118,969, forward strand.
GTAATTTGTCCAGATACTAGTCCTAGGGGAGAAAATGTCCCTGATGAGGAAGATAATTGGCAGTTTGGGAGTGGAGCAGGGTTTTATCTTGATGCAACAAATAATCCCTATGATAATAACTATAATATGTATAGTTACATAACCACTGAACTGCCTCAATTAATAGAAAGTAACTTTGAGTTTGATATGTCCAGACAAAGTATTTGTGGGCATTCAATGGGAGGTCACGGAGCCTTAATAATGGCTTTAAGAAATCCCAAAAAGTACAAAAGTTGTTCAGCTTTTGCGCCTATTGTTGAGCCTTCGACGGCTAGTTGGTCAAGTGAGGCTTTTAAAAAATTTCTGGGAGAAAATAAAGATGTATGGAATATGTACGATAGTGTTTCATTGATAAAAAATGGATATTCATTTCCTGAAATTTTAATTGATCAAGGTCTAGCAGATAGTTTTCTTGAAGAAGGTTTAAGGCCCTGGTTATTAGAAGAAGCTTGTAAAAATACTGATATTAATTTGAAACTTAGAATGCAACCACATTATGATCATTCTTATTACTTTATCTCAACGTTTATGGCGGATCATTTAGAGTGGCACAAAGAAAGAATTTAATTAAACTCTTTTATTCACGTGGTATTGAGTATGTTAATGAAGCATGAGCAACTGGCTCTTTAATGCCTTCTGAGTAAATCAAAACATCCCCTACACTCAGAGTTTTACCAATCTTTAATACTCTTGATTCACTAATTAGGTTTGAAATGTTGGGTTTTCTTAAAAAATTAATTGAACAATTAGTGGTAACGGTAAGACTTTTTGGCCCTATTATGCTTAAAGTTGCCAGATAAAAACTTACATCTGCTAAAAGAAACATTGTAGGACCAGAAACAGTTCCTCCAGGTCTAAGGTGTTCGTCTGAAATATGCATTAACATTGAAAGAGAATTAGGCTTAGTGTTCAAAATTTTAAAGTTATTACTAACTTGAGGGAACTCTTTTTCTAAAAAATTTTCAAGATCAATTTTTGACATTAATGGTTTCATTGTTATTCCTATTAATTTTACCTGTTATTTAAAAGCCTTTGTGCCATAGCAGGAGCGGCTCCTAGATAATTTGACGGATCAATAACTTTTTCTAGATCTTTTTTGTTAAATACATTTGAGATTACTTTTTCAGATAGTAATGCATCAATAAAGGTAATTTTATTTTTTAAAGATTCTCGACAACATTCGTAAACAATATCATGGGCTACTTGCCTTCCAATATGGGGGGCCAAAGCCATCATTACTGCTTCAGCTACTATTAAGCCATTTGTTTTGTTTAAATTAAATTTCATGTTTTCAGGAGAAATTTCTAACCCTTCTAGAAGATATTTTGCGGAACTTAAACACGCTGATGAAATGATAAAGGCGTTGGGTAAAGTATACCATTCCACATGCCACTGACCAGTTGCTCTTTCATGATCAAGCACCATTGCATCTAACATAGATGAGTGATGTTCTCTTAATAGTTTAGAGCATGCCAACATAACTTCTGAAGAGATTGGATTTCTTTTTTGGGGCATAGTAGATGAAGATCCCCTTCCATGGAGAAAAGGTTCTGCCACCTCTTGAGTTTCTGTTTGCATCATCAACATGACATCGTATGCAATTTTACCTAATGAAGAACCAACTAAGGCTAGCCATCCAGTGACTTCACAAAAATTATCTCTAATTGAATGCCAACTAACATCAGGTACATTTAAATTCAACTCCTTAGCCAAATTAGCTTGGGTGTTCAGTCCATCAACCTCTCCAAGCGAAGCAAGCGTTCCAGCAGCTCCAAAAAATGATACATTAAAAATACGAGATTTAATTTCTTCTAATCTTTTTATATGTCTGTCTATACTAGATAACCAGGTGGCAGCCTTATATCCAAAGGGCACAGGTAATGCATGTTGTAGGTGTGTTCTGCCAGCCATAGGAGTGTTGATATGATCTTTTACAATTTTCGATAATGCATTAGCAATTGAATCCAAATCTTTAGATAATAAATTTAACCCCTTCCTTATCTGCAACACATCAGCTGTATCCATTATGTCCTGTGTGGTTGCACCCCAGTGACAATATTGACCATATCCATCTTCAACCGATAAACTGAGTTGCTCAACTAAGGGTAAAATGGGATAACCTACTATTGAAGTTCTTTGTTTAAGAATGTCCCAATTAATTAAATCTAAAATTGCAGCAGAAGTTATTTTCTCGCCGGCCTCTTTGGGAATGATACCTAATTTTGATTGAGACCTAGCAAGAGCAGCTTCTACCTCTAAATAAAGTTGAATAGTTGATTCATCAGAGAAGACATGATGCATCTCTTTTGTTCCAAACATTTCTCCCCAAATTTTTGAATTAGTTACTAAAGCAGGCATATTATTTTTCCTTAAAATTAAACTATTTTGTATACCAGGAGGCAGTTCTTTTTTCTAAAAAACTATTTAACCCTTCTGTTGCTTCTTCAGTCATCCTTTTTTTTGAATGCTCTATGACTAATTCTTCAAACTTATCGTCAGTTAACAACAAACCGCTTTCAATTAAGGCTCTCTTCTTCGTAAGTTCTAGCGCTTTAGGTGCAGACATTAGTAGGCTCTCAATGATTGGTTTAACGGCGTTATCAAGTTCTCCAGTTTTACAAATCTGATGGACAAGCCCTATATTTTTAGCTTCAGTTGCATCAAAGCGTTCACAAGTTAGAGCATATCTTCTGACATTTCTAACTCCAATACTTACATTTAAATGAGGTATGATAATGCCAGCCATAACGCCCCATTTGGCTTCTGCTATGGAAAATATGGCATCTTCACTAGCAATAACAATGTCAGCTGCTGCGGCAATTCCAGTGCCGCCTCCAAAACACCCTCCATGAATCATAGCAATAGTAGGCTTAGGGAATTCTGTAAGACCTTTAATTGCTGATGCGGTGTTTCTAGACACTTCAATGTTTTCTTGTTCATTTAATTTACCAATTTCTTTTAGCCATTCTAAGTCTGCCCCACCTTGAAAATGTTTCCCTAGTCCCCTAATCAATACTATTCTAACATCATTATTTTTATACAAAGAGGTAAAGCTTTTAATTAGTTCAGATATCATCTCACCATTGTAAGCATTATTTCTTTCTGGACGATTTAACGTAACTTCAGCAATTCCTCGGTAATCTATTTTTGTTAATACAATCCCTTCATTCATTTCAAAACCCTCTCATATTATTTAATAGTCTTTTTTATAAATCTAGTGCTGTAATCAAAGAATCATTAATTGCAAAAGATCTTAATCTAATTTTCACATTAAATTTATTTTTTAAAATCTCACCTATTTTTTCAAGGCATTTTTCTTTTTTAATATCATCTCTATTTTTAGTATCTCTAAACTTTAATTCTCCAAAAACTTTATATTTTGAAGTTAAAATTTTGCTATAAATCCATACTATTTGACAATTATCTTTTTTAGCTTCCAGCTCTTTTGTAATTGTTTGAATTAATTTATGTTCAACGCCTTCTAGTTCAGTAAAATTTGCATTCCTATCTAAATTTTCTTCGATATAAATAATAAGAGAGGGCATTATCTAATTCCATTTATTATTAATTGATAATATTGTGTTTTTTATATTAAATAGTATTCATAATTAACATGTTTATAAAAAATTAGAGGCTCAGTAAATGGATAATGAAGATTTGGATATAAATCATTTAAATAAATGGCTTGGTAACACAGAAATAGTTACAGATTATTTAACGCCAATTGTTGAGCAGAGATATAGAGCAACCTTAAACATAGATCCGGGAGATCCTAAAATTGGAGAACCTTCTACCACGGGCTTGCATTGGATGCTTGGGTGGAACCTTAAAAAAAATGATGAACTGGGCGTAGATTCGCATCCTGCAAGGGGAGATTTTCTTCCACCAGTTCCCCTTCCACGAAGAATGTGGGCAGGTAGTCAAATTAAGGTAAATAGTCCTTTAAGAGTTGGAGACACAGTTATAAAAAAATCTAGTGTTGCTGACATAAAGCTGAAAAATGGACGTACAGGACAACTATGTTTTGTAACTGCTGAGTATGAATATGTAGTTGACGACGAGGTAAGATTACATGAGCTGCACAATATAGTATATAGGGATGTTACTAAAGCAGGTGGTGGATCTGGTGTGTCTGATATAATACCAAAAGACGCAGATTTCACAGAAACAATTTTTATGCATCCAACTATTTTATTTCGTTATTCAGCAATTGGCTTTGTTGGACATAGAATACATTATGATTATCCCTATAGTAAAAATGAGGAAAACTATCCAGATTTGATTGTCCACGGACCTTTACAAGCTACATTTTTGTTAAGAGCTGCAGAAAAGTTAAAAGGCAAACCTGTAACTTCATTTAACCACAAGGTTATGGCTCCAGTTTTTGCGAATAGTGATTATATAATTGGAGCAAAAGAAAATTCTGATGGAAGTATTAGTTGCTGGGGCGCAGTAGAAGGTTCAGGAATGACAATGCAGGCTGACGCATATTTTGATTAAAATAAAAGGGGAAGAAAATGGTTTCTATAACTAAATTATTTGGCAGCTATGGAGCTAATTGTAAATTAAATAGCTTTAATGATGAAATGAAGTTCTTTGCAAAAATGTCTATATTAGACTGGTGTGGTGTGGCTTATGCAGGAAAAAAAGAGCCAGTATCTAAAATCGTATCTGAAATGGTTATAGAAGAAAGTGGTGTTAATAAAGCTACTGTTATTAGTAATGGTCATAAAGTATCTTCAAGAGGAGCGGCATTAGCTAATGGAGCAACTGGTCATGCTCTAGACTACGATGACACACATTTTCTATTTGTAGGTCATCCTACTTCAAGCGCTTTACCTACAGCTTTGGCTTTGGGAGAAGAGCTAGATACTTCAATTGAAGATATTATTTTAGCTTATATGGCAGGTGTTGAGGTTTCTACAAGAATAGGGCATATTCTTGGATATTCTCATTATAATGCAGGATTTCATCAAACCGCAACAAGTGGTTCATTTGGATCTACTATAGTGGCCTCAAAGTTATTAGGTTTAAATGAAGATCAAACCATTAATGCGCTTGGTCTAGTTTCAACTAGAGCATCTGGAATTAAATCACAATTTGGAACTATGGGTAAACCTTTTCATGCAGGTATGGCTGCTTCAAACGGTATTGAAGCGGCTAAATTATCTAAACTTGGTTTTGTTTCCCGTGAAGATGGTATTGAATGTGAACAAGGTTTTTTTCAGACACATGGTTGGAACAAAGAAATTCCTTCTAGAGCTGTTGAAAACTTAGGAACAGAATTTTTATTCCCAGAAATTAAATATAAATTTCATGCATGTTGTCATGGACTCCATTCATTTCTTGAGGCACTTGACGATTTAAAAAAGGTAAATAACTTTAACCCCGAATCAATAGAAGAAGTGAAAATAGAAACAAACCCATCTTGGTTGAAAGTATGTAATATTCAGACACCAAAAACAGGTTTAGAAAGCAAATTTTCATATAAATTAACAGCAGCGATGTCTATTTATGGAACTGATACTTCAAAATTAGAAAGCTATAATGATGATATTTGCTTTGAGGATAAAATGGTGAAAATGAGAGACAAAGTTAAAGTTGTTCCAAATGAAAAGTTAACTGATATGCAATCAGTAATTTCAATTCATGATGGATCTCAAGAAATAAAAAACACGCATGATTTATCTAATAAAATTGAAAAAAATATTCTTGAAACGAAAATAGTTGGTAAGTCAGTGTCTTTGCTTTCACAATCGAAATCAGAACAAATTTCAAAAATGCTTGATGAACCAGAAATAAACAAGGTTAGTTCTCTAGTTAATTGTCTGGCCAGCTAATGGAAAAACAAGATTCGAGTAAAGACCTAGAAGGACTGTTAGTAGTTACAATTGAACAAGCTGTTGCTGCGCCTTATACATCTTGCAGGCTTGCCGATGCTGGAGCTAGAGTGATTAAGGTAGAACGACCTGAAGGCGACTTTGCAAGAAATTATGACAGTAATGCTCTTGGTAATAGTGCTTACTTTGTTTGGTTGAACAGAGGTAAAGAATCTATTTCTTTAGATTTAAAAAACAATAAAGACTTTGTAATCTTAAAAAATATAATATCTAAAGCAGACATCTTAATTCAAAATTTAGCTCCTGGTGCTTTTGATCGACTTGGTACAAGTCTTAAAAAATTAAGATCAGAGTTCCCATCTTTAATTACATGTTCTATCTCAGGCTTTGGTGATGACGGTCCTTACAAAAATCAAAAAGCCTACGATATGTTAATACAAGCTGAGACAGGGGTTATAGAATTAACGGGACTTCCTGATAAAGAAGGCTTTGATGGAAGAGCTAAAGTCGGTCCATCAGTTTGTGACATTTCTGCAGGAATGACAGCTTATCAGGCAATTTTACAAGCTTTAATTAAAAGAGGGATTTCTGGAAAAGGAAGACATATTTCAGTGTCTATGTTTAATTCTTTGGCAGACTGGATGAATCCGTTTTATTTAGGTTATGTTTACAATCAAAAAATTCCGAAAAGAAATGGTATGACGCATCCAATAATTGTTCCTTATGGTGCTTATAATTGTAAAGATAATCTAACACTGTTAATTGCCATTCAAAATGATCGTGAATGGTCAAATTTATGTAAAATTGTTTTATGTGATGTGACAATGGCGACAGACAAGCGTTTCAAAATGAATGCTGACAGAGTTGCTAATAGAGCATTAACTGAAAAAATAATCCAAAAAAAATTTTTAGAGTTTAAACGAGAAGATTTGATACAAAAGCTTGAAGAAGCAAGTGTGGCTTATGGAAGAATTTCTGATATGGAACAATTAAAGAACCATCCTCAAAATAATTATATAGAAATAGGTACAAAAAATGGAGATGTAAAAGTATTAGGTCCAGGAGCTGTTCATGATAATTTCATTCCAACCGTTAACAAGATGCCTGAATTAAATGAGCATGGGGATATAATAAGGTCCGAGTTTGATTTTAAATAACTTTAGAATAATAGGAGATAGTTTTGAGAAGTATTTTATTTTTACCTACCGATAAGATTGAGAGGTTGCCTAAAGCGCTTGGTTCAGGTGCTGATAAGGTTATATTTGACCTTGAAGACGGGCTCGCAGGTGATAAGAAAGTTGTTGGTAGATCAAACTTTGCAGACTTAGCAAATAGGAACTATGACGGACAGTCTGATAAGTTTTTATTAAGGATTAATGCGTTAGATACTCAAGAATATCAAGAAGACATAAAGATGTTAAAATCTTTGTCAACGCTCCCCTATTCAATAGCAATACCTAAAATAGAATCCCCTGATGAATGCAGAACATTTTTAGATGATGTTGGTAAAAAGGTATTAATCCTTCCGCAAATAGAAACACCAAGAGGGATAGCAAATATAGAAACATGGGAATGTTCAGATATAGAATTTTCTGGAATTGGTTTTGGTTCTGCAGATTATTGTGCCTCTACTGGAGGTGACATGGGAAAAGCTAGTTTAGCTTATGGTAGGGGTAAAATTATTAATGCTGCTGCCATTTATAACACAATTGCTTTAGATGGAGTTTGGTTAGACTTTAAAGATCCAGAGGGTTGCAAAGCAGAAACCGAATATGTAAAATCAATGGGTTTCAAAGGAAGATTTGCAATACATCCAGATCAAATTAAACCAATTCATGATGCTTACAGGCCTTCAAGTGAGGAGTTAGAATGGGCCAAAGGAGTTTTAGAAGAGGCTAAAACTGCGGGTACTGGCGCTTTTAAATATCAAGGAAGAATGGTTGACGCCCCAGTGTTAGCGGTAGCTAGGTTGATTATATCAAGGGAGGATTAAATGGATGAAAATACTTACGGAATTAGAAAAATAGGCCCCCAAAGATATAGGGAAGATCCTGGAAGATACTTTGAAGATTTTCAAGTAGGGGATGTTTATGAACATTGGCCAGGCAGAACTGTAAGCGAGGCTGATAACATATGGTTTACTAATTTAACAATGAACACACACCCAATTCATTTTGATGCTAATTATGCATCCAAATCAGAATTTGGAAAATATTTGGTAAACTCTGCATTTACGTTAGCTCTTGTTACAGGCATGTGTGTTAGTGGTACTAGCCAGAAAGCGATAGCAAATCTTGGATGGGAAGAAATTAAAATTCCAGCACCTGTTTTTGTAGGTGACACGCTATATTCAGAAACAGAAGTTTTGGACAAAAGAGAATCAAAATCAAGACCAACTCAAGGCATTGTAAAAGTAAGACATATTGGAAAAAATCAAGATAAAGTAGTTGTTATGGACATGGTTAGGTCTTTCTTGGTGGCTAAACGTGGACATAGTGTAGTAGATAAAATCATTGAAGAGACAGCTAAATAGAGGAAAACATATATGAATCTACCTCTTGCTGGAGTAAAAGTTATAGCCTTTGAACAATATGGTGCAGGACCATTTGGAACTCAATACCTTGCAGATATGGGTGCTGAGGTTATAAAGGTTGAGCCTGCCGGAACTAGTGGAGATTACTTAAGAGAGATTGGCCCTTATTTTATAGATGGTGAAAACAGAAATTCTGCCTCAAGCATTTTTTTTCAGGCACTAAATAGAAATAAAAAAAGTATCACCCTAGATGTTTTGTCTAAAAAAGGTAAAAATATTCTAAAAAAACTAGTTCAAAATGCAGATGCTGTTTGTAACAATTTACGAGGTGATGTTCCTGAAAAATTAGGAATAACCTACGATCAACTTAAAGATTTTAATAAATCTATAGTAGCGGCTCACTGCTCTGCATATGGAAGGGAAGGACCAAGAAAAAACTGGCCAGGATATGATTATTTAATGCAAGCTGAAGCAGGATACTTTTCTTTGACAGGAGAGCCTAGTGGTCCTCCTGCAAGATTTGGCCTTTCTATTGTAGATTATATGTCTGGCCTGACAATGTCTTTCGGTCTTGTAAGTGCTGTGTTGTCAGCTAGATCAACAGGCCTGGGAAGAGATGTTGACGTAAATTTATTTGATACAGCTATGTTTAATCAAAGTTATATGGCTGCATGGACACTTAACTCAGACTTTAAAAGTGAAAGGCTAGATAGGTCCGCTCATCCAATTTTAGTTCCTTGTCAATTATACAAGACCAAGGATGGATGGATATATCTGATGTGTAATAAAGAGAGTTTTTGGCCAATATTATGTGATAATATTGGTAGAGAAGAATTAAGTGATGACCCAAGATTTGTAAACTTTAAGACAAGGCAGGAAAATAGGGATGAAGTCACAAGAATTTTAGATGAAGAACTTATGAAAAAGACAACAGCTGAATGGCTTGATAAATTTGGTGGGATTGTTCCTGCTGCACCAATATTAGACTTGAAAGAAGCTCTAGAGAACCCTTTTCTGAAAGACAGAAATAACATACAAAAATTAAAAACTAAGAATGGTGTAGATATAAGTTTATTAAAAACACCTGTGAATATTTCAAAAAGTACTTTTGAAGATAAAACGGCTCCTGAACTTGGTGAAGATACTTATGCTGTTCTTGAAGAAGCTGGTTTTACAAAAAAAGAAATAAAAGGTTTCAAAAGTGATGGAATTATCTGACTAAATAGATAACATATTCAGCAATTAATTTAAATTATTAGAAATAATAGTTTACCTAATATGTATAACGATATAGTTTGTGATTCTAAATATTAGGAGGAAATTTTTATGAAATTGACTAAATTATCACTTTTAGGTGCAGTAAGTGCTGTAGCCTTGACTTTTGTAGCTGGAACTAATTTAGCCACAGCTGACGGTCACAAAATTAAACCAATCAAAATGCGTTGGGCATCTGATCACTCTGGTCCGCCACATCCAGCTGCAATAGCAGAAGTTTTCTTTGCTGAGCAAGTTGAGAAAAAAATACCTGGAAGTAAAGTTCAAATTTATTGGGCAAAATCTCTTTATAATGTTCCTAAAGGAACTCAGGCCTTAACTAAAGGTAACTTAGAGATGATGACTGGGCAGTTTGGAAAAACATCAAGTGTTGAGCCATTAGCTAATACAATTGTTGGTGCAGGAAAATTAACAACTCCTGGTGCTATTCAAGGTCTTGATGGAACAAAAACTTTTGCTCAATTAAAGAAAGTTTTTAATGATAAGCATGGAATTACTTTATTCGGTTCAGGACATTTAAGTATGTATATGGGCGCAGGTGCTGTTAAAAGTAGATTGCTAGTTCCATCTGACTTTGCTGGTAAAAAAATAAGAAGTATGGGTCCTGCTGAAAATGCATTATTAGGTTCATTAGGTGCTAATGCTACCACAATGTCTTTCGGAGACGTTCCTCCTGCGCTTCAAACTGGAGTGATTGATGGACTTCTAACAAGCTTAGGTGGATTTAATGCTACTAAAGAACAAGCTCCTTATTTTACAGTTGCTGGTATCAACGGTATTGTTGGAGACTATTATTGGATGGGTGCATCTAATAAGTGGTGGTCAAAATTATCTAAGAAGCAACAGAGTGCATTAGCTGATATTATTGTTAACGATTTTATTCCATTTCAAAAGGCTATTAACTTTTGTAATGATAAGAGATTAGTTGATAAGTATAAAGTTACTGACAAGTCAAAGGCCGGTATTTATGTTATGAACCCTACTGAAGCTGCTGTTTTGCAAAAAGCTGAAGGTGGTGCAACTAACAACTGGATTAAAACTAAAGTTGACGCAACAGGTGCAAAAATGGTTGATCAGTTTACTGCTGAAGCCAAAGCTCTTGTAGCAGCTAACCCGATGGGATCAAGTGCTTTAGAAAAAACAGATTGTACTGCTTTTGCAGCTGACTTTGCAAAATATGCAAAAGGTACTGCTCTACATAAGAAAAAAGCTAGAAAATAAATTTTTAAGAAGGCCTGATTTAATTCAGGCCTTCTTACATTTTTACATTAAAGTAAAAACATGAATTCATTTTACAAAATTTCAAATACATTAAAATCCAATATTAATTTAGTTTTAGGAAATTGTTCAGCTTATTTAATGATAGCTGTCACACTCTTTGCATTAGCTGAAATTATTCGAAGATATATTTTTGGAGTTGTGTTTGAGTGGGGCCAAGATGCAGTCATATATGCAATGGTTTCGTCTGTTGCATTATATATTTGTGTTACGCAAATTAAAAGAGGCCATTTAGTTATGAGCGCAGTGCTTCAGTTATTAAATGCTAAAGGCTTTCATCGAACAGTCGGGTCTCTTAAAATTTTTGTCTCATTTTTTATATCTCTATTTACAGGATCATTAACATATACCGCTTATTCAACTATTGAGTATTCAATACAAATAGGAGAAAGAACGGAAAGCTTGTTTTTTTACATGTGGCCTTTTCATTTTATACTTGCAATTGGAATGGGATTAATGTGCGTGGTTTCGTTTCTTCAATTTATTGAAGATATTCATAGTTATATCAAAGGTGATCACTTTACTGATGAAGTTGAAGTGGCAACAGATGTCTAAATTTTTTAGAATAGGAGATAAATAATGTTTTCATTAGGTGGATACTTATTTAGTCTCTTGTTCGCTGGTGCGCCTATAGGTATAGCACTTGCTGGTGCAACCGCCTTACTCGTTTTATTTGATGATTTTTTAACATACAGCACCTTATTTGAAGCATTCTTCAGTTTCTTAACTAAATATACATTAGTAGCAATTCCATTCTTTATTTATGCTGGTTTTTTAATGGAACGGACTGGGTTAGTTGGAAGTCTTTTTAAGTTTGCTGATGCCCTAGTTGGTTGGGTTCCAGGTGGTTTTGCATACGCAACTTTGTTAGCTGCTGTTTTATTCGGAGCTATTTCAGGATCGTCTACTGCTATGGCTGCCGCTATGAGTGTTATAGCATATCCAGAACTTGTAAAAAGAGGTTACCCAAAGTGGATGGCCGCAGGCGTGATTGCGTCTGCAGGTGGTATTGCACTTTTGATACCTCCAAGCATAACACTTATATTATTTGGTGTTATTACAGAAATGGATATAATAAAATTATTCTTTGCTGGAATTATTCCTGGGATAATGTTGGCTATAAGTGACGCTGTAATTATAGTGAGTGTTTCTCTATTTATAAAATTACCTAGAGGTAAGTTTGATTTATGTGAAGTTTGGATATCTTTTAAAGAAGCTCTTCCAGCCTTATTAATGCCGGTTATTATTTTAGGTGGATTGTATGGTGGAATATTTACTCCGACTGAAGCTGGTGCCGCTGCCGCTGCTTATGCTTTGTTTTATGGATTAATATTTAAGCGTAAAACTTTTATAAAAGAAGTTATGCCAACAACAATAAGAACAATGAATCTTACAGCTGTTGTATTTTTCTTACTAGGTTGTGTTGGAATATTTCAATTTTACTTAGCAAATATGGGCTGGCCTATGATGATTGCTGAATGGGCTGGTGAATTAGGTTTATCTAAACATGGATTTCTTTTTGCATTAATGGGTTCATTGTTATTTTTGTCTATGTTTTTAACTGGTGTGGCTATTTTAGTGTTAACTGTACCAATTTATTTTCCAGTTGCTTTAGCACTTGGTGTCGATCCAATTCATCTTGGGATATTAACAGCTTTATGTATAGAAATAGGTAGTGTTATTCCGCCTGTTGGACTTAACTTGTTTGCAGTTAGTGGTGTAACAGGGTTGCCTGTAACGACTGTTATAAAGGGTTCATTTCCTTTTTGTATATCAGACACCGTGGTTTTAATAATAGTATTGTTATTTCCAGCGCTAGCTCTAACCTTACCTGAGATTTTGGTAGTATCTCATTTTAAATAATTATCATAAATAGTTTTAGAATAATCTAGCAATTCGTCGTCATTTCCAAACTTTGTAACTAGTTGACAGCCAATTGGTAGATTTTGTAACCCTTTAAATAATGGCAAAGTTACGCAAGGGTTGCCGCTCAACGACCATGTCGTGTTAAACATAGGTGAACCAGTATATCCAAGCCCTTTTAAAGCTTCACCAGGTGCACTTGGAGTAATTATAAGATCTATGTCTTTAAAAACTTCATCAATTTCATTTTTTAAAATAGAAAGTTTTTTTATGGCAGCCTTATATAGTTTGTTAGTGACCTGATATCCATCATTTAATCTTCCACTTCTAAGTTGATCACTTAATTCGTTATAGTAATTAAATCTTTCGTAAGAAATAGATCTTTTAAATTCGTAGCCGCTTATGTCTAAGTGTAATTGATCAGCTTTTGAAATAATTTGATTTAGATTAATATCAGTTATATCAAGTTTTTCAACACGCAGTTTTTCGATAAATTTTTCTAAGTTATTTTGTGTTGAAATGTCAGTTTTATCCCAATGCGGTGTTCTAACAAAACCAATTTTAATATTTTTCAAATCAATATTTTTAGGTTTTATAATTTTTTCTTCTAATAATATTGAACGAAAAAGAGATACATCTTCAACAGATCTTGTCATTAATCCTAAGGTATCAATTGTTGGCGAATTTGGAAGTATTCCAGATTTGTCAAAGTCTCCATAAGTAGGTTTGTATCCAACTATTCCGCAATAAGCTGCAGGCCTAATGACTGAACCGGTTGTCTGTGTTCCAAAACAAACTGGTGCCATCATAGCAGCTACAGCTGCTGCTGATCCAGAGCTTGATCCACCTGGTGTAAAATTTTTATTATGTGGATTTGTTGTTTGTCCAGGGCCTCTATGACCGAGTTCAGTTGATACTGTTTTGCCTAGAAATATACATCCAGATTGTTTGGCAATAGAAACCGAACCAGCGTCTCTTGAAGGTATATTATTTTCATAAAAAGGAGTTCCTAATCCAGAAGGAATGTTGCTAGCATCAATGATATCTTTAATTCCAAAAGGGATTCCTAATAAAGAACTATCATTTAATTCGTCAAGTTCCCTTGCTTTTTTTAAGGCATTTTTTTCATCTAGATATATCCATGCCTTTACGTCGCTATCTTTTTGTTTAATTTTATCAAAGCAACTTAAAACCCATTCGTATATAGACAATTTTCTATTTTTTATAAGTTCAATTGCTTCGGTTGCAGTTAATTCATATGGGTTTGTCATGTTACTCATTCTTTTTAATTTTAAAATTTATACATAGTAAGGGTTATTTTTTGGTTTTGTAAAATTAAATTTTAGTTTAACGTTTTAGTGAAGTTAATTGGAGGAATAAATGGAAAATATGACAGAAAAGTTTGCTGAGTTTTGTGAAGAATTAAAATATGAAGACTTGCCTCCAGAAGTTATTAAAAGAACTAAATTGTTAATTTTAGATACAGTAGGAATTATTATTAGGGCTAGGCATGATGCTGAATCAACCACTAGTCTAGTTTCTGCAATTGATAAATTAGAAATGAGGAATGGCAGTTGCCAAGTTTTTTCTGACAAAAAAACCTATACACCAAGTGCAGCCGCTTTATTAAATGGAACTTTAGCTCATTCACTTGATTTTGATGACACTCATGCAGAGGCATCGCTTCATTCAAGTGCACCTATTTTGTCAGCAGCATTGGCTGCGGCTCAAATGAACAAATCATCAGGGCAAGAATTGATAACTGCATGTGTTGTTGGTTACGAAACTCAAATAAGATTAGGTTTGGCAGGCGGATCATCAGCACATTACAAAAAAGGATTTCATCCTACTGCAACATGTGGTGTTTTTGGAGCGGTTGCAGCAGCAGGGTATCTTATGGGTTTAACTAAAGATCAGTTTATTTCGGCTTTTGGGATTGCATTAAGTCAATCGGCAGGTTCCATGCAATTCCTTACAGATGGAGCTTGGACCAAAAGATCACATGTTGGTCAAGCAGCACAAAATGGCTTAAGTTGTGCCACTATGGCTGGGGAAGGTTTTAAAGGGCCATCACAAGCATTTGAAGGGCAATGGGGTTACTTTCATTCATATGCGTCTGGTGGTGACTTCAAAAAAGCTTTACATGGCCTTGGCAAAAAATTTGAAACTCTGAATTTAGGTGTAAAACCTTACCCATCCTGTAGGTATAGTCACGCAGCAATTGATGGCATTATAGAGCTTAAAAATGAATTAGGCTTTTCATCTGAAGATGTCGACAATATTGACATTGGATTATCTGAAACAGCATTGAATATAATTGGTTATCCATTAAAGGATAAACAACATCCTAAAAGTATAGTGGATGGACAGTTTTCTATGCCTTTTTGTGCTGCGGTTACAGTTAAGAGCGGAGGATTAAACTGGGATGATTACAATAAACATTTAAATAACAATGATACTCTTTCCTTTTGTAATAAAATAAAAGTTAGTCCAGATGAAGATGCTGAAAAATGTTGTCCAGAGTATATGAGTGCTAAAGTCAAATTAGTAGTGAATGGCGTTAAGCATGAAAAATTTGTGAAAATCCCAAAAGGAGAACCAGAAAATTTTATGAAGGATGATGAGTTTATTTCAAAATTTAAAGGCTTAACTGAGCCATATTTATCAAATAAGAGAGTTGATCAATTAACAGAGATGATGCTTAAAATTGATCAAGCAAATAATGTAAATTCAATTTTTGAATTTAGTCAAATTGATGTGTAAGTTTTAAGGAGTAGATTATGAATGAACAAAGATTAGTAGATATTGATCCTAAAAGTGCTACATCCGAAGAAGATATTCTTATTATAGATACAATAAATAAGTTTTTAGAAAAAGATGTGAAACCCTTTGTTAAAGAATTTGAGTCTGAAGATAAATATCCACAATTAATTGCAGACAAAATGGCTGAACTAGGCCTTTTTGGTGCGACTATATCTCCTGAATATGGAGGGTTAGGTCTGTCGGCAGTTACTTATTCAAAAATCGTTGAAAATGTATCAGCAGTATGGATGTCAGTGTCAGGTATTTTTAATTCTCATCTAATAATGTGCGCAGCGGTTGAGAGATTTGGTACAGAAGAAATGAAACAATATTATCTTCCAAAATTTGCATCTGGTGAAATTAGGGGTGGTATTGCGCTTACAGAACCAGATTGTGGAACAGATTTACAGTCAATAAAAACCAAAGCACAAAAAGAAGGCGATGATTACATAATCAATGGAAATAAAACTTGGATTACTAATTCTGTAGAAGGTTCAATTTTAGCCGTTTTAGTTAAAACAGATGCCAATATTAAACCGGCTCATAAAGGCATGAGTTTAATTCTTGTTGAAAAAAAGCATGGTTTTGTATCTAGAAAATTAAAGAAACTTGGTTATAGAGGAATAGATACTGGTGAAGTGCAATTAGATAATGTAAAAGTTCCAGCCTCTAATTTAATTGGTGAATTAGAAGGTCAGGGTTTAAAGCAAATTTTAGCAGGTTTAGAGCTAGGACGAATAAATGTTGCAGCTAGGGGGGTTGGTGTTTCAAGAGCCGCTTTAGAGGACTCTATAGAATATGCCAAGGTCAGAAAGACTTTTGGGAAACCTATAAGTGAACATCAATCAATTCAAATTAAACTAGCTGAGATGGCAACTAGATTAGAAGCATCTAGGCTATTAACAGAGCAAGCAGCAAAAGCATATGATTCAGGAAATAGATCGGATTTACAGGCAGGTATGGCAAAATTATTTGCTACTGAAACAGCGTTATTTAATTCAACTGAAGCTATGAGAATTCATGGAGGTTTTGGATATTCTCCTGAATATAACATTGAAAGGTATTATAGGGATGCGCCTTTGTTAGCTATTGGAGAAGGTACTAACGAATTGCAAAAACTTATTATTGCCAGGCAATTAGTTTCGGATAATTAAATAATTTGATTATAAATAACCGTTGAACTAAATGCTAAAACACCAGCTACAAGACCTATAATAGGAGTTCTTGAAAAAAATAAAAATATTATAACTCCTAGAAGAAATGGTATTAGCCTTTCAAGCAATTCAGTTTCTGCTAAAGCACCAGTTGGGAAAAAAATAATACGTACCATTAAGCCTGTAGTCATTGCAAATGCAACAGCGTTTATCCATTTTGCAAAAAAACTGTCTTTACGAATTTTACTGGATAAAATAAGTCCAAGAAATCGCCATATAAATATGCCTAAACTTGCTATGAAAAGCATGAACCAAGGCAATAATTCATCATAAAATGTTGAAGTATCAAACATTACTATTTCCTTTCTGAACTAGGTAACTAGTAAACAGACCTATAGTTCCTCCAAAAAGACCTGCAATGATTAAACTCCAGTCACCAATATAAGGAAAGAGAAGAGGGCAAATTATTCCTCCAGAAATAACAGCTACCCTATAATATATTTCAACAGCTCTTAACATTAATATAGTTAAATATAATGGCATAATAAAAATAGGGATTGATACAATATCTGCAGGTAGGAAAAAAAATAATTTATAGCCAAGTACAGTAGTAAAAGATGTTATCGTTACCAAAGCTAAAGTTAACCCTTTAAAAAAAGTCAAAAGCTCTTTTTCTTCAAGCTCATCTTTAGCTTTAGTTAGCTCGGCCCAACCTGTAGGGCTAATAAGATGTGCCCACAATAATTTAGAAATAAATGAAATTTTATGACTGTGAATGTTTATTATAGTCATTCCTGACAATACTAAAAAGAACTGTCTCATGTTAGCTAATAAAACAGTACTAAATAATAGTAATATAGGTGTTCCAATTGTATATAATGAAACAAAAATAACCATTCCTGGCATGCTCCAAAGTATTATGAGTGCTCCTAAACATAAGAAAAGATCAAGCCCAGCTTCTCCTGCAAAAACACCATAACCAAACATGGCAGCACTCATTCCAATTCCAGGGAAACCAAAGCCAGTTAAAATACCTTTTTTAAAAGCACTATCTCTCTTTTTCATAAATTAATTTTTTCTAAATCATTGTTTTGCTATTAGATCAATTTCAACAGATGCGCCTACAGCAAGACCAGTTACACCAATACAAGTTCTAGCAGGAAGTTTGTTTTCGTCAAAATACGATTTGTAAATTTTATTTACTTTATCAAAATCTTGAAAGTTTACTAAATAAACCCTCACAAATGTTACCCTATCCAACGAAGATCCTGATTGTTTTAAAACGTTTATAAGATTTGTCATAACTTGATGAGTTTGTTCTTCTACGTCATTACTAACCAGTACTTCAGGATTATCTGGCAATGTTGGCATTTGTCCAGTAACAAAAATAAAGCCACCTGCCTTAACAGCGTGACTAAAGGGACCTACTCTTTTAGGGCCAGTTTCAAATACTAAATGTTCTATATCCAATCGACTGCTCCCAGTTAGATTATTTGTTGTCAAAAAGGTTATTTCAAATAAACTTGCATTAAAGGGGAGAATTTTCAATGAGATTTAAAAACAAAACTGTCTTTATTACTGGTGCTGCAGGGGGCATAGGTCGTCAAACGGGATTAAGTTTTGCCAAAGAAGGTGCAAATGTTGTAGTTACAGATTTAGACTTTGATATGGCGAAAAGAGTAGCAGATGAAATACAATCTGCTGGTGGTAGTTCAGAACCATTTAAATTAGATGTAACAAATCAAGACGAAACAATTGAAATAATGAACAATGCTTATAAACATTTTGGAAGTTTAGATGTTGCATTCTGTAATGCTGGAATTAGAGAAATTGTATCACCAATAGAACTGTCTATTGAAGAATGGAGAAAGGTTATTGATATAAATGTAACTGGTGTTTTTATTACAGCTCAAACATTTGCTAAGCATTGTATTGATATGAAAAACAAAGGCAACATAGTTATAACTTCTTCAACATTAAGTATAACATCAGCACCTAATAGGTGCGCTTATACAGCTTCAAAGCATGCTACAGCTGGTATGACAAAGCAATTAGCAATGGATTTGGCTAAATATGATATTAGAGTGAATGCTGTTGGACCAGGAGTTATTCGAACACCTTTGACTGAAAGGTATTTTCAAGATGAAGTTGCTTCACAAAAAGTAAGAAACTTACACGCTATGAAACGTTGGGGGGAACCTAATGAAATTTCTAGTGCTGTTTTGTACTTAGCAAGTGAAGAAGCTAGTTTTTGTACAGGAACTAATTTAATCGTTGATGGTGGATGGACAGCAGGAAAAGATTGGTAGTTATTTTATATATTACCAATTAGATTTTTTTATTTGATAAATTAAATGATTAATGTATTAGAGATTAGTTATTTAGTTAATATGTTAAATAATTAATTTGGAGAATGTAATGAATGGAGCAGAAAGTTTAGTAGCGACTTTATTAAAAGGAGATGTAAATGTTTGTTTTACTAATCCAGGAACGTCAGAAATGCATTTTGTTGCAGCTCTAGATCAATATGAAAAGATGAGAAGTATTTTATGTTTGTTTGAGGGTTGTGCAACTGGCGCTGCTGATGGTTATTTTAGAATGCAAAGAACTCCAGCTTCAACTCTATTACACTTAGGTCCAGGATTAGCTAACGGACTTGCAAATCTTCATAATGCTAAAAAAGCAAGTTCAGGCATTGTAAATATTGTAGGTGAACATGCTCTTGATCATATCAAATTAAATGCACCCTTAACTTCTGATATAGAAGGAATTGCTAGACCAGTTTCCCATTGGGTTAAAACTAGTAAATCATCTAAGGACATAGCAATTGACGGGGCTGAAGCTATTAAGATGGCCAAAGTAAACCCAGGTCAAATTGCAACATTAATATTGCCCGGTGATACTGCTTGGAATGAAGGAAATGAACTAGATAGAGTTGAGTTTAAAAGTAGTTCAAACAAGGTGCCAACTGACTCAATTCAAGAAGGAATAGAAGCTTTACAAAGTGCAAAAAACCCATTGATCCTTGTCGGAGGTGCTGCTCTAGAAGAGAAAAACTTAATTAAGATAGCTAAAATAGCTGATAAAATGAATTGCCCAATTAAGACGGACTGGTTTAATGCCCGTTTAGATAAAGGTGCTGGAAGAATTAACTCTGTTAGAATTCCTTACGTAGTTGATAATGCAGTCGAAGTATTAAAATCATTTGATACTATTATTGTAATAGGAGCAAGAAGGCCTGTCGCGTTTTTTGCATATCCAAATAAACCAGGGATTTTAACACAAGATAGTACAAAGTTTGTAGAACTTGCATCTCTTTCTGATGACATAACAGATCTTATTGAAAAATTGTCTGATAAAATTGGGGTTTCTAATAAAGTACCTTCAACAATGTCAAAATTAAAGATTCCAGAAATTCCAAAAGGACCGATTAATACAACCTCCCTTGGAATGGTTTTAGGAGCCTTGATTCCAGAAAATGCAATAGTAGTTGATGAATCTGTTACTACTGGAAGAGAGTTTTTTAATCAAACTGCGGGATCTTGTCCTCATACATGGCTAAATAATTGTGGAGGTTCTATTGGATTTGGGATGCCAGTGGCAATCGGAGCAGCTATAGCTTGTCCACATCAAAAGGTAATAGCCTTAGAGGGTGATGGAAGTGCTATGTATACTGTTCAATCCTTGTGGACAATGGCCAGAGAAAATTTAGATATAGTCGTATTAATATTTGCAAATCAAAGTTATAAAATCTTGCAAGGTGAATTGACTAATGTTGGTGTTACTAATCCAGGAAAATCAGCTTTGGAAATGTTGTCTTTAAAAGATCCGTCTTTAGACTGGGTTTCAGTATCTAAGGGTATGGGCGTAGACGGAGTTCGTGTAGATAATATAGAAGATTTAGTCAAAAATTTTAAGCATGGATTAAAAGAAAATGGTCCGTTCTTAATTGAAGTAATGATTTAAAGAGTTTTGATATAACAAAATTGTAATAATTCAGTTTATAAAAAATTATCTTGAGAAATCAGGTGATTCAAGATTGATGAAATTAAGGTAGATCTTGACTATATGATACTTAATACTCTACTTATTACGCCTAATTCTTTTAATAATTATAGTTAGGTTTTGGTATTACAGACACCATAGTTATTTGCGCAGTACTATCTGCTGCTTTTTTGCACGCACTTTGGAACTTTATATTAAGAGGTTCCATTGACAAATTCATCAGTATGACAGCAGTTGTTCTTGGCCATTTGCCTTTGGCAATCACGGGTATTTTTATTTTTGGATTACCTAATATTAAGGGATTAATTTTCATTTTAGTGAGTTCTTTTTTACATGTTTTTTATCAAATATTCTTACTAAACGCATATAAACATGGTGAATTATCTGAGATTTACCCAGTTGCAAGAGGTTTATCTCCTCTAATTATAATTTCAATAAGTTTGTTTTTTCTTAATGAAGATATTTCATTTTACGAAGTTTTAGGGATTTTTATTATTTCTTTATCATTAATAATTTATGGAATTAAACAAATAAGAAATAACAAGTCCAACATTACAGGTTTTTATCTAGCAATTGCAACTGGTTGTTTAATAGCCAGTTACTCTATTGTAGATGGTCATGGTGCAAGAGTCACACAAAATCCAATAGGTTTTTTTAGTTCAATGACTTTGATTAATGCTTTAATATTTTATTGTTTTGCTCGATGGAAAGAAAGACAAATAATAAAAAAGATTTTTGTTGGTGAGAAGATATCATTCTTTGTTGGCGGTGCGGCTTCTTATTTAGCCTATGGTATCGTAGTGTGGGCATGTTTATACCTGCCAATTGCCGTAGTTTCTTCCGTAAGAGAAACTTCAATTCTATTTGCTGTTTTTCTAGGCTTGTTGTTCTTAAAAGAAAAGTTAAATTTCTTTAAACTATTTTTAATAATAGGATTGTTTGCAGGCTTAATATTTTTAAGATTAGGATAAAAGTTATTAGTATTAAATAAATAGCTAATGTAACTTCGATTTACATGGTAGTTAATATTTTTAATGAAGGTTAGATTTTGGATATTTTAAATAACCCTAATGAAATAGCTCTAATAGTAGGGTTGGCCTATTTAATAGCAGGAGTAGTAAAGGGAGTAATTGGTATAGGTCTACCAACTACCGCAATAACGATTATGACTTTTTTTATCTCTCCTTTAATGGCTTTAGGCTTAAACCTTATACCTATGACTGTTGCTAATATTTGGCAATTTAGCAAGGCAGATAATCCCAAAAAGTTAATTAACAATTATAAATATTTCGCTTTTTCATTAGTAATTTGTATTTTAATAACCTCGTTTTATGCCTATGAAATAGGAGATAATTTAGTAAGGCTTATTTTTTCATTTGCAGTAATATTATTTGTTGGTCTTCAAATTTTTGGTTTCAATTTTAAAATGAAATCAAATCATGATATTTTTTGGCAAAGTGGCCTTGGTGCTTTAGGAGGGTTAATTGGAGGTGTTGCTTCGATATGGGCCGTTCCTGTAACAATGTATTTATTGATGAAAAATGTTAAACCCAAACATTTTGTAGATGTTAGTGGTTTTTTAATTACAATTGGATGTATTCCTGTTTCCGTTGGGTATATTGCCACAGGTGTATTTCAATCAAATATGTTTATTTATGGAGCACTTGGTTCTGTTACAGCTGTGATAGGTTTCCAGATTGGTGAAAAGTTAAGAAATAAAATAAATGCAAAAACATTTAAAAAATTATTACTTATATTCTTTAGTATTGCAGCTTTAAAAATGATAATTCAGTCACTCATAGAATTTAACGTGTTTTTTTAAAATAGCTTTATCAGATAATTTTAATTTCAACTTCAGATAAATTGCCTACTTTGTAAATAATATGATCTCCTGTTTGAGGTGCTCGAGTTTTAATTACACTTCCAGTAATTATAACACTACCTTTAGGGATTGTCCGTCCATGAGAAAGTAGTAAATTAGCAACCCAAGATAATGATTCTAACGGATTTGCGTCTTTAATCATTGCATTTTGTGGAGGTTCGTCATTCCAAAATAGTTGAGATTTAATATTATCAAGATTTAAATTTCCCCAATTTGGAAGTTCTTTACCTAAAACTATTCCTGAACACCAGGCATTATCTGTGATCATAGTCAATGGGTTGATGTTTGAATAATCAGCTTCTCTATCAATAATAAGTTCAAAGGCAGGTGAAAGAGATTTCACATATTGTCTAATATTATCTTTATTAAATGAATCCATATTAGGTTTTAAATCATCAGATAAAGTTGCAGCTATTTCAAACTCTAGTCCTAACCCATGGAAATTACTTAGTTCAAATGTTGAAGGACTATTCTTTATTTCATTGGCAAAAATTCCACCAGCTATAGGATGATCTATTCCACATAATTCCTGTTGAATTTTGGAAGCCAAAGCTATTTTAAAGCCACCTAATTCCCCTCGACCAGATTTTTTTTGAAATATCTGTTGTGCTTTATAAGCCTCATCAAAATCTGAAGGCATTAAGGCTTCAGGTAAGTTTTGAAAGTTCATTTTTGCATTATGTTGATCCAACATAAATTGAGCTGTTTGTTCTAATCTATCCATAATAAAAACCCTCATAATCAACTTATTTTATTTATAATAATATACTATAAAAATTTTCTATTCTTAGAAAGTTTTGTTTGATATTATAACTATATGTTTTTTGGAGTTTTTGTTGTTAGATAGTCACATCGTTAACATTAGAAATGAAGTAGATAATTGGCTTTTAAGTTTTAACGAAGCTATATCCGATAAAAATAGCAAAACAGATTCTATAGAAAATCTTAATAAATTATTTTTTGAGAACTCTCATTGGAGAGATATATTAGCGCTCACTTGGCAGATCCAAACAACATCTGGCAAACAAAATATAATTCCAAAACTTTATGATACGGTTTTAAATGTTATTGCTAAAGACTTTGTTATCGATCCACAAAGAACTCAACCTAGGGAAGTTATCAGAGCGGGTAAGAATGTTGTAGAAGTCATTTTAAAATTTAAAACAAAGTTTGGTTATTGTGAGGGCGTAGTTAGATTATATGAAGACAGTGAGGTCTCAGGGACTTTTAAAGCATGGAATTTTCTTACAGCTTTAAGTGATCTTAATTCTTCATTTAATAAAAAAGAGGATCAATATGAAAATACTTTGGAAGGTCCTAATTGGTTAGATGTTAGAAAAGAAGACAGATTATATAAAGACAGAGACCCTGAAGTTTTAGTTGTTGGGAGTGGGCAAGCCGGCCTATCAATTGCGGCAAGATTGAAACAACAAAATATTGATACTCTTGTTGTAGATAAAAATGAAAGAGTTGGGGATAATTGGAGAAATAGATATCACTCTTTAAAATTACATAATCAGACCCATGTAAATCATCTGCCCTACATGCCATTCCCTCCTACTTGGCCAACGTATATTCCCAAAGACAAATTAGCCGGTTGGTTTGAGTATTATGCTGAGAGTATGGAGTTAAATGTTTGGACAAAAACAACCTTTATTAGTGCAGAATACGATAAAACTGAAAAAAATTGGAATGTTAAGCTTAAATTATCCGATGGTAATGAAAGGATAATGAAGCCCAAGCATATAGTAATGGCCGTTGGTGTGAGCTCAGTTCCTAATCGTACTAAAATCCCAGGAATGGATGGTTATAAGGGTAAGGTAATTCACTCAACAGATTACAGTAATGGCAGAGATTACAAAGGTAAAAATGTATTGGTATTTGGCACCGGTACAAGCGCGCATGACGTTGCACAAGATTTGTACGTTCACGGTGCAAATGTTAAAATTGTCCAGCGATCACCATCTATGGTTGTAAATGTTGAGCCTAGCGCTCAGCTTCCCTATCAACTATACAGGGAAGGACCAAACACTGATGATTGTGATTTAATTACGATTTCAAGTCCTCTTAAAGTTCTAAAAAAAACACATCAACTACTTACAGAAAAGACAAAAGAAATTGATAAGTCTTTATTGGACAAATTAGAAGAGGTTGGGTTTAGATTAGAATACGGAGAAGAAAATACCGGGTGGCAATTTAAATATTTAACTAGAGGTGGTGGTTATTATTTTAATGTTGGAGCTTCTGATTTAATAGCCGAAAGAAAAATTAAAGTAATACAATTTTCTGATATTATTAATTTTAATGCTTCAGGAATAGAGATGAAATCAGGTGATAACTTTGATATTGATTTGATGGTTACTGCAACCGGTTACAAAGGCCAAGAATATGTAGTTGAAGAGTTTTTTGGTAAAGCAGTTGTTGAAAAGCTTGGACCTATTTGGGGATTTGATAATGATAGACAAGAATTAAGAAATATGTGGATACAGACTAACCAACCTGGTCTATGGTTTCATGCAGGAAGCTTAGCTCAATGCAGAATTTTTTCAAAATTTCTAGCTTTGCAAATTAGGGCAATACAAGAGGGAACACTTATTTAAGGCCTAATTTTTACTCCTGATTTTTTTTCGTATGTAAGAGCGACATTGCTCATATCAGCATCTTCACCAAATTCATCTATAGTAGATTTTAAAAGCTCTTGAGACAATTTTCCAAGTGGAATTTCAACCTGATTAGTATCAGCAATTCTGGTTGCAACGCCAGCGTCCTTTTGCATCAAACCAGTGCTGAAACCTTGTACCATTTTTCCGGAAAGAATATTGTCCGGAAGTGTGATTTCGGTTGCATAGTTTCTCCCTGAGCTTTTCTGGATAATATTTACAGCTTTTTCAGGATCAACACCGTCTTTTACAAGCATGGAGATAACTTCGAAAGTAGCCATTCTACATATTAAATTGAGTAAGTTGTTACCTGCCTTGATTGAATGTCCTGATCCGATCTCTCCTGCATAGAATATATTTGAACTAATATCGTCCATTATAGGCTTAATGGTAGAAAATTGATTTTTAGTTCCACCTACCATTATAGCTATATTACCCTGATTAGCTCCTTTTGGACCGCCACTTACTGGAGCATCAATAAAATTTATACCTTTTTGTTTAAGAGCATTAGAAATTTTTCTGGTAATTTCTGGCTCTCCAGTTGTCATGTCAATAATATATGTATCTTTTTTAGCAGTTTTTAATAATCCGTGATCTCCATTTACAACTTTCTCTACAATAGCACTCGTTGGTAAACATAAAAAGATTCGTGAAGTTTGTGAGGCTAATTCAGCAGGAGTAGAGCAAGCCAAAGCTCCTTTATCAGTGAAGTATTTAATATTATTTTCGTCAAGGTCATAAATAATAAGCTGATATTTTTTTAATAATCTCTTAGCAAGGGGGGTCCCCATATTACCTAAGCCAATAAAACCTATTTTTTCCATAAGCATCTCCTGACGCAGGTACTAATAAATTTAGGAAAAAGTACCTAAAATATTTTTCTTAAAACAATTACGGTTACTAATTTTTTTATACCAATTTTGTAAATTAACTAAATTAGTTCGTTCAATTGGTAAAGAATTATACCTATAAGTAGCAACACCCATAATAATATCTGACATACCAAAACTATTATTTAAAATGTATTCATGACCCTCTAAAAAATTATCAAAAATTTCAAATTTTTTATTCAATAAAATAATATTTTTATCAATCAGGTCTTGATCGCGATCTTCAGGAGGATTTCTTACTAATCCCCAGAAGATTGGTGTCATATTTAATTGTAAGTCAGTTGCTTGAAATTCCATCCACTGCTCAGCAATTGCGATATCTTCTGCTTTTGAAGTTTCGTAAACATCAGTGTGTTTTCTATAAAGATATCTCACAATGCTATTTGATTGATTAATTATAGTACCATTATAATCTAAGGTAGGAACAATCAGTTGAGGATTTAATTTCTCATAGTTTTCTACATTAACAGTTCCAAACTTTCCATGCTCGTCATGCCACTTAAATTCAATATTTAATTCGCAAAGGGCCCATGAAACTTTT
Source organism: Candidatus Levibacter sp. Uisw_134_01 (assembly GCF_047717795.1). Classification (GTDB taxonomy): domain Bacteria; phylum Pseudomonadota; class Alphaproteobacteria; order Puniceispirillales; family Marisalimonadaceae; genus Marisalimonas. The sequence continues at coordinate 145,731 of NZ_CP159808.1, forward strand.
TGAACATTAATAGAGTTTCGTCTTCCATATAATTGTATCAATGGTGATCCCTTTATTTCATAATTGATAAAGCAGTAGAACTTAAGTTATGTACTAGTATTGAATTTCTATCCACTAAGTTTGCAACTGTTGGGGCTATATTATCTACCCATTCTTTGCTTTCGTATACGGCTTTATATAGTTTTACTTTTTCTTCTTGGCTTTCAAATCTTCTAATCCAAACATACGTGTTCCCTTTTTTTTCAGAGTTCATTACTCTCTCACCATTTTCAAGGGCAAACTGGTCAGAACTATCCATCACAAAACTGCCATGTATTACCATTCCCTGCTCTATTTGAAATGGTATTATTGTTTTTTCCATGAAAGATAGCCATTCACCCATTTTACCAGGAAAAATTTGATATATTCTTAATTCAAAAAAAGCACTCATTTAAATATCCCTTTATAATCAATTTAATTTTTTAACATTATATAATTAAATTTGATTATTCAAATTTTCATTTATATTAATCATTAGGCTAAGTTGCATTTAAAGAAGATCTTATTAGGAGATAGAAATGAATTATGCAGAAGGATGTTTTGTTGGTAGAATTTGGGATCAGACTAAAGGTGGTCCATGTTTAGTTAAAATAAAGGATGGCTTTGTCTTCGATATAACATCTAAAGAAATTCCTACTATGAGAGACTTGCTTGAATTAAAGAACGTTCAAGAATATTTAGACCGTTATGTTGGTGAAAAAGTTATCTCCATAAAAGAATTATTTGAATTAAGCTTAATAAAAACATCCAACATTTCACTTCTTGCGCCATGTGATTTCCAAGCTGTTAAGGCGTGTGGTGTTACATTTGCTAAATCAATGGTTGAGAGGGTCATAGAAGAAAGGGCAGCTGGTGATCCTAAGAAAGCAGAAAGCCTTAGAAATCACATTGGTGGATTGATTGGTGATAGTTTGCAAGACATTGTCCCTGGTTCAGAAAAAGCTTCGGAAGTTAAAAAAGCTCTCATTAATGAAGGATTGTGGTCTCAATATCTAGAAGTTGGCATAGGAAAAGATGCTGAAGTTTTTACTAAAGCACAAACTTTATCATCAGTTGGTTTTGGGTCTGAAGTAGGATTAAACCCAATTTCAAATTGGAACAACCCTGAACCTGAAATTGTTTTAGCAGTTAATAGTAAAGGCATAATACAGGGAGCGACATTAGGTAATGATGTAAACCTCAGAGATGTTGAAGGACGTTCAGCTTTGCTTTTGGGTAAGGCTAAAGATAATAACGCGTCTTGTTCTATTGGGCCTTTTATAAGAATTTTTGACGATAGTTACACCCTTGAAGATATGAAATCAGCCTATATTTCACTAAAGGTAGAAGGTAAAGAAGGATATATATTAAATGGATCTAGTTCAATGTCAGAGATTAGTAGAGATCCAGAAGATCTTGTAAATCAAACTATTGGAAAACACCATCAATATCCAGATGGATTTATGTTATTTTTAGGAACTTTGTTTGCTCCAACTGAAGACAGAGATATTCCTGGAGAAGGCTTTACTCACAAAATTGGAGATAAAGTAACAATTTCTGAATCAAACTTAGGAGAATTAATTAATTTTGTTAATTTATCCACAGCTTGTCCACAATGGGAATTTGGAATAGCGTCTATGATTAAAAATTTAAGTCGAAGAGATCTCTTATAATTTATTAGGGAACTAAGTATGGATGAAAAAATAAAAGGCTCCTTATCAGGTATAAAAGTTTTAGATTTTTCAACGCTTTTACCTGGGCCTCTTGCTAGTTTATTCCTTGCTGAAACTGGCGCAGAAGTGATTAAAATTGAAAGACCTGAAGTTGGTGATGAGATAAGAACATCTTATCCAAAATGGGGTGGTCAAAGCGCTTCTTTTTCAATGCTTAACCGAGGAAAAAAAAGTTTAGCGCTGGATTTAAAAGATCCAGATAGTTTTAAGATCCTTAAACCATTGATAAAAAAAGTGGATATAATTATTGAACAATTCAGGCCAGGTGTAATGAAAAGACTTGGGTTGGACTATGAAACTCTAAGTAAAACTAATAAAAAATTAATTTATGTGTCTATTACTGGGTATGGACAAACTGGCCCTAAAAGTATGGATGCTGGTCATGATTTAAATTATATTGGTAATACAGGTTTGTTAAGTTTAAGTATGGGAAATGACAATAATACCGTTGTTCCACCAGCCCTTGTTGCGGATATAGCTGGCGGGTCCTACCCAGCCGTAATTAATATTTTATTGGCTTTAAGAAAAAGAGACATCAATGAGATGGGATCTTTTATAGACATATCGATGACAGATAATCTTTTTCCTTTTATGTTTTGGGGCCTAGGTTCTGGGTTTTCAAAAAATGTTTGGCCAGGTAATTCAGATTCAGTTCTATCGGGAGGGTCACCAAGATATAATATTTATAAAACTAGAGATGGGGGTTATGTTGCTGCGGCTCCTCTAGAAGATCGTTTTTGGAATAAGTTTTGTGAAGCTATAGATTTGCCAGAAAAGTATATTAAAATGAATGATAATCAAAATGAAGTTATTCAAAAAGTAAGAGAACTTATTGTCTTAAAAGACAAGAATCAATGGTTTGAAATCTTTGCTGAAGCAGATTGTTGTTGTTCAATAGTCAAGTCTATGGAAGAAGCAATTAGTGATAATCATTTCAAAATAAGAGATATTTTTTCTAAGAAAATTAAGAATGAAAATGGTTCTGAAATTCCTGCATTACCTTTGCCTATAGATAATCAGTTTAGGGACAATAAAGCAGTTAAAAAACCTCCAGCACTTGGTGCTCATAACCACTTATTTAATAGTTAACAAAACCTATAACTTGACCTTATCAAATCATGTTGTCAGAGTAATATATAAGAAAATTTTCTTTCTTCTAGTTTAGCTTGTGGAGGTTAATTATGAAAAGATTAAATGACTTAGAATCTTATTGGATGCCTTTTACGGCTAATAGGGATTTTAAAAAAGATCCCAGAATAGTTGTGTCAGCTGATGGCATGTATTACAAAAGTGAAACTGGAAAAGATATTCTTGATAGCGCCGCAGGATTATGGTGTGTAAATGCTGGACATAACAGGCCCGAAATCACCTCAGCTATTTCTCAACAAGCAGCTACCTTAGACTTCGCACCTAGTTTTCAATATGGGCATCCTAAGGCTTTTGAACTTGCAAGTCGTGTTGCTGATTTATTTCCCAAAGGTTTAGACCATGTGTTTTTTACAAACTCCGGATCTGAGGCGGTCGATAGTACTCTCAAAATAGCTTTGGCTTATCATAGAGCAAGAGGTAAGGGAACAAAAACACGTTTGATTGGTCGTGAAAGAGGCTATCATGGGGTCGGCTTTGGAGGTATTTCTGTAGGAGGTATGCCAAGAAATAGACAATATTTTGGAACACTTCTTTCTGGGGTTGATCATATATCTCATACTCATTTGCCGGATAAAAATAAATTCTCTAAAGGTTCTCCTGAACATGGTGATTATTTAGCTGATACATTGGAAAATATAGTTGCCCTTCATGATGCCTCTACAATTGCTTCGGTTATTGTTGAGCCTATTGCAGGTTCTACTGGGGTTTTGCCACCTCCGAAAAATTACTTAAAAAGATTAAGAGAAATTTGTGACAAGCATGACATTTTATTAATATTTGATGAAGTTATAACAGGTTTTGGCCGATTAGGAACAGCTACTGCATCAGAATATTTTGGAGTTACCCCTGATATTATTTCATGTGCAAAAGCAATCACTAACGGGATTATTCCTATGGGAGCCGCAGTTGTTTCAAAAAAAATATATGACACTATGATGGATGAAGCAGATATGCCTATAGAGCTTTTTCATGGCTATACATATTCTGGACATCCGATTGCATCTGCAGCTGGACTTGCAGCCTTAGATATTTACAGAGATGAAGATTTATTTAATAAAGCTGGTAAAACAGCAAAATACTTGGAAAGTGTTATCCATCAACTTAAAAATGACAAAAATGTTATAGATATAAGAAATTTAGGACTTGTAGCAGCAATAGAGATTGCCCCACGATCTGGAGCAGTTGGAGCAAGAGGCTATGAAGCGATGAAAAAAGCCTGGCACAAAGGTTTAATGTTAAGAGTTACGGCAGATACGCTAGCTTTTTCTCCACCTCTTATTGTAGAAAAGCATGATATCGACAAAATTTTTGAAATTGTCCAATCAATACTTAAAGAACTAGATTAGATTTTTCATACTATTAATTGGTACTTTTATGTAAATATTCCCATCTTCTTCAGGCGGTGGAAGATGTCCTGCTCTCATATTAACTTGAATGGATGGGATAATAAGTTTTGGCATATTTAATGTTTTATCTCTTTCTTCTCGTATTTTCACGAACTCATCTTCACTGATTGATGTTTTAACATGAATATTATTTTTCTTCTGTTCTCCAACAGTTGTCGACCATTTGACTCCTCTATTTGAGGGAGGATAATCGTGACAAACTAAAATTTCTGTTTCGTCTGGGAAACTTAATATTTTCTGAATTGATTTATAAAGTTGTCGAGCATCGCCACCTGGAAAATCAGCCCTTGCACTTCCAAGATCTGGCATAAATAAAGTGTCTCCAACAAAAATAGAGTTGCCTATCACATGAGCGTTGCAGGCGGGTGTATGACCAGGTGTATGAATTACCTTGCACTGAATTCTACCAATTTTATACTGATCACCTTCTCTAAATAGTTTATCAAACTGGCTTCCATCTCTTTGAAACTCTGTTCCGGCATTAAATGTCTTGCCAAAAATATTTTGGATGTCCGAGATATTTTCAGAAATACCAATCTTACCTCCAAGTTTATTTTGAATATAAGGAGATGCTGAGAGGTGATCTGCATGTACGTGAGTTTCAATAAGCCATTCTAGGTTCAGTTTTTTGTCATTTATAAAAGATATTATTTTGTCAGCGTTTACATAATCTATATCCCCAGACGAATAATCAAAATCCAGAACACTATCAATAACCGCACATTTTTTTTCTAGCTCATCATAAACTACATAACTTAGTGTAGATGTCGTCTTATCAAAAAAAACCTTAATTTCATGTAATTTTTCAGAATTAATATCGTTCACCCTATTAATCTTGTTAAGTTATTTTATCTCTGGTACTGGCCTTTTAGTTAATTGATTAACCATTAGAACAGATTCTAGACTTTTTGCAATTTCTGATAATTGAACATCTTTGCCAGCAGGCGCAATCAATTGAATTCCAAAAGGCATCTTTTTATGATCTAATCCACAAGGTAGCGCCCAAACACATGGAATAGCCATAGTAGACGCATAACTTAGTGCTAACCATCTCATATAAGTTGGCATTTTTTTACCATTAATGGTATCTACAAATAATTGTTCGTGAGGGTAAGGTGAAACAGCCGCTGCTGGACAGATTAAAACATCATATTCATTAAAAAAATTACGAAAACTCTTATAAATTTTTGTTTGCATTACATGTGCCCAAGAAACATCTGCAAGGTTGTATTTTAATCCTCGTTCAACGTTATCTATTACGTTTGGTCCTAGTAAATCTTTGTGAAGATCAAACTTCTCTTTATGAGATGCAACAAAATTAAAGCCTCTAATTATTTCAAAGCATTCGTGAATATCTAAAAAATCTGGATGATCTTCTTTTGAAAGAAGAAAATTACTTTTAAATGTATTTATTTTTTCTAAAAGAGTAGCCTTTATATTGTTGTCTACAGGGGCGCAGCCTAAGTCAGGCGAATATGCCATTTTAACACCTGATAAGTCTGCTCCAATTAATTCGTCAGGCATTGATAAACTATTTAGACTAGAAAAAGGGTCCGCCCTATTTAAGTTAACTTGAGCTTGTAATAATAGGTAAGTGTCTGAAACATCTCTTCCCATTGGTCCTTGAACTGAAAAAGGGTTTAGTGAAACAGATGCCTCTGTTGCTGGAACTAGGCCAGGAGAAGGTCTAAATCCTGTTACTCCACAATAACCAGCAGGAGTTCTTAAGCTACCACCATAATCACTTCCATTTGCGAGTGGCATCATGTTGGTAGCTAACGCTGCAGCGCTGCCACCCGACGAACCTGCAGGAGTTTTCGTTAAATCAAACGGGTTGCATGTTGCGCCGTAAACCTTGTTTTTTGTGTTTGCTCCAGCTCCAAATTCTGGGGTGTTAGTTTTACAAAAAACTATCCCGCCTTCAGCTCTTATATCTGCTACAACACTATCGTCATAATCAGGAATTCTGTTTTCAAATAACTTTGAACCTGAAGTTGACCGTAAGTCTTTGACAGGGTTTAAGTCTTTAATTCCAACAGGAAGGCCATGAAGCAAACCTAGTTCTTTTCCTGCCATCACGTCATCTTCTGCTTTTTTAGCTTCTTTTAAAACATCTTCATGATTTATAGCAACAACAGCGTTTATTGATGGATTATATCTTTCAATTTGATCAATGCAGCTTTTCGTTAATTCTAAAGGAGAAAGTTGCTTGTTTCCTATTAACTTTCTGGCTTCAGTCGCGCTGAGATCATTAGGCCTAGTCATGTTTTTCTCCTTTATTAACATATGATCTCATTTTGTATAGATTTCGTAAAGATAGAATCTATTAACTTGACAATATTTGTGTATAATTTTAATTGATTTAATTAAATTACGTTTCAATGATTAAGTAATAAGTTATGCAAAGTAAAATAAAATTAAGAAATGCAGGGTTACGACCAACTAATCAAAGGATAATAATAGCTGATTTACTCTTTAATGGTTCAAATAGACATTTTACAGCGGAAAATCTCCTGGATGAGATAAACTTATCTGGAAATAAAATGTCAATAGCAACAGTATATAACTGCCTTAAAAAATTTAAAAATGTTGGCCTTATTAATCAAGTTGAAAGTGTAAATGACACTGCAATTTTTGATACTAATATGGATTTTCATCATCACTTTTTAGATGAAGAAACTGGCGAGTTAACAGACATTAAAAATAATCAGATACGTCTTCTAAAGCTTCCTGAAATTCCAAAAGGTTACATCAACAGCGGTGTTGATATTATTATAAAAATTAAGAAAAATAATTGATTTAATTTACTTTAAAATAGTTCTAAACTACTTGACATATATAAATACAATTCATATTTTCATTACTTATAAACAACATATATTTTGAAAGGATTCTTCATGGATGATATTGGAAAATGTCCAGTAATGCATGGTTCAGCTACAACTAACAGTGGTATAAGTACATCTAATCGTGATTGGTGGCCAAACCAGTTAAATTTAAATATACTTCATCAAGGCGACAAAAGATCTAATCCAATGGATTTAGACTTTGATTATCGTGAAGAATTCAAAAAATTAGATTACCAAGCTCTTAAAAAAGATCTCAATGATTTGATGACAGATACTAAAGATTGGTGGCCAGCTGATTATGGTCATTACGGTCCTTTTTTTATTCGTATGACATGGCATGCAGCTGGGACATACAGGACTAGTGATGGTCGTGGTGGCGGCGGAACAGGTGATCAGCGATTTGCTCCTCTGAATAGTTGGCCTGATAATGGTAATTTAGACAAAGCAAGAAGATTATTATGGCCGATTAAACAAAAATACGGAAACAAAATTAGCTGGGCAGATTTATTTATATTAACTGGTAATGTGGCGATTGAATCAATGGGTGGAAAAACTTTTGGATTTAGTGGTGGGCGTGCTGATATATGGTCTCCTCCAGAGGATATATATTGGGGTAAAGAAAATGAGTGGCTTGAAAACAAGCGTTACTCAGGAGACCGTGAATTAGAAATGCCACTAGGGGCAGTTCAGATGGGCTTGATTTATGTTAACCCTCAAGGTCCTGACGGAAATCCTGATCCATTAGCAAGTGCTAGAGATATTCGCGAGACATTTGCAAGAATGGCAATGAATGATGAAGAAACTGTAGCTCTTACGGCGGGAGGGCATACTTTCGGAAAAGCACATGGTGCATCAGATCCTGATAAATATGTAGGCGCAGAACCAGAAGGCGCTCCAATAGAGCAAATGGGACTTGGATGGCAAAATTCATATGGTTCTGGAGTTGGAAGAGACACAATAACAAGTGGAATTGAAGGAGCATGGACTGCAAATCCAACAAAATGGGATAATGGTTATTTTGATTTACTTTTCGGTTATGAATGGGAATTAGTTAAAAGTCCTGCAGGAGCTCATCAATGGCATCCTATTAATCCAAAAGATGAAGACTTAGCTCCAGATGCTCAAGATGGTTCAATTAAAGTAACCACTATGATGACAACAGCTGACATGGCAATGAGAGAAGATCCTTCTTATAAAGTTATTTCTAAGCGCTTTCATGAAAACCCGGATCAGTTTCAAGATGCCTTTGCAAGAGCATGGTTTAAACTTTTGCATCGTGATATGGGACCAAAGACACGTTATCTTGGACCAGAAGTTCCAGAAGAAGAACTTATATGGCAGGACCCTGTTCCAACTGGAAATAAAAACTATGATGTTAAGCAAGTAAAGTCTCTTATAAGTTCAAGTGGATTGTCAACTCAACAGATGGTAGAAACAGCTTGGGCGAGTGCATCTACCTACAGGGGAACAGATATGCGAGGAGGTGCAAACGGAGCACGTATTCGTTTAGAACCTCAAAAGAACTGGGAAGTTAACAAGCCAAGTGAACTATCTAAAATTTTAGATATTTATTCTGATATATCAGAAAAAACGAGTGCTTCTATTGCGGATATTATAGTACTTGCTGGTAATATAGGTGTTGAAGAAGCTTCAGGTAAGTCACTTGAATTCATTCCTGGAAGGGGTGATGCTACTCAAGAAAATACAGATGTAGATTCATTTGAAGTTCTAGAACCGGTTGTGGATGGTTTTAGAAATTTTCAGAAACAAGATTATGGTGTTAGTCCAGAAGAAATGCTTTTAGATAAAGCTCAAATAATGGGTTTAACTGCACCAGAAATGACAGTGCTTATCGGCGGCATGAGATCGCTTGGTATAAGTTCAAATGGTTATGGTATATTTACTGAGCCATCTGGCAAATTAACAAATGATTTCTTCGTAAAACTTCTGGATATGGGAATTGAGTGGAAGCCTGCAGGTAAAAATTCTTATGATGGTTTTGATAGAGCAAGTTCAAAAAAAATTAGTTCTGCCTCACGCGTAGACCTTGCGTTTGGATCTAACTCACAACTACGTGCTATTGCAGAAGTATATGCATGCAGTGACTCAAAAAATAAGTTTATCAATGACTTTGTAGCAGCATGGAACAAAGTTATGAACTTAGATAGATTTGATTTAATATAAATATTACAAACAAAGAGGCAGTTAATAAATATAGATTAATTGCCTCTTTTATGATCTAGGATGAATTGCTTTATGTAAACTCAGTAGTTCTGTCTCATTAACGTCAGTGTATCTTTGAGTTGTAGATAAACTTGAATGACCTAAAAGTTGCTGTATAGCTCTTAAGTCAGCTCCTCCAGATAATAAATGAGTTGCAAATGCATGTCTTAAAGCATGTGGTGTGGTGTGAGAAGGCAAGCCTAGTTCATATCTTAAGTTTTCTACTCTTCTTTGGATAATTCGAGGAGATAATACTCCTCCTCTTTTTCCAAGGAAAAGAGGACCGTCTTCCTGAACATTAAATGGACAAAGATCTAAGTAATCTTTAACACCATCACAAATTATAGGCAGTAAAGGAATATCTCTATATTTATTACCTTTTCCAAGAACCCTTAACCAATCACCTCTGGGAGCTTCTTTTTTTTTAAGAGATAAAGCCTCACTAATTCTTAAGCCTGCTCCATATAATAGTAACATTACTGCTCTATCACGTAGATTTATCCAGGCATGATTTTTTTCATCTATTAAAGAGAATAATGCCTTTGTAACTAAATTTGAATCGATTGATTTTGGAAAATTTCTTTTCAGCTTTGGACTTTTGAAAATTGATACATCAAGTGTTGAAATAGTTTTATCTTTTAGTAAAAATCTGAAAAAATTTTTTAAACTAGATATTCTTCTTGCTACTGTTGGTCTGGATAATTTTCGTTCTGACAGATTAAAAAGATATTCTCTGATTACCTGTTTATTAGGGGCTAAGAAATTATGTTTTTCGTTGTTACAAAATTTTAAAAAATCTAAAACGTCTCTTTTATATGCATTCAGTGTATGTGTTCCAAAACCACGAATAGTCTCGAGGTATTTTATCCATGGTTCAATTATACTAATTGTATAATCTGTAAAATTATTTTTTTTTAATGTTACCATTAATTAACTATAATATTGATTGCCCAGTTTTTTTCCAATCTGCTAAGAAATCTGCTAAACCTTTGTCAGTAAGTGGATGGTTGTACATAGCTTTCAAGAACTTAGGTGGAATAGTAGCAACATCTGCACCAAATTTAGCAGAATCTATAATGTCTTGAACACTTCTTATTGAAGCGGCTAAAACTTTAGTTTCAAAACCATGAATGTCATATATTTCTGTTATTTCAGAAATTAAATTTATACCATCGGAACCAATGTCGTCTAAGCGACCTATAAAAGGTGATATAAAAGACGCTCCTGCTTTTGCAGCTAATATGGCTTGAGCTGAATTAAAACATAAAGTCACATTAACCATAATTCCATCTTCAGAGAAAACTTTACAAGCTCTTAGACCATCAAATGTTAAAGGAACTTTAATTGCAACGTTTTGAGCAATTGCAGAGAGCTTTCGCCCTTCTTTAATCATTGTTTCAAAATCTGTTGCTGTAACTTCTGCACTAACTGGTCCAGACACTTCGTTACAAATTTCTTCAATGGTTTCAATAATATTTCGTCCAGATTTAGCAATTAAAGAGGGATTTGTTGTTACGCCATCAATTAATCCAGTAATATTGAGGGACTTAATTTCATCAATTTCTGCAGTATCTATAAATAATTCCATTCTTAGTCCTTTTTAGATTTTTATGTGCTTTCATAAAACTAATATTTCGTTATCTATATTTTATAATACATTATGTTTATAATGATAACTAAAATTAATATTTAAATATTTAGATTAAGTTAATAAATGAAAAGCATTAAAACAAAAGAAGTAGCTGTATTATTAATTGGCCCATTTAACGATACTTTTGATTACTTAATTGAAGAAAATATAAATGAGATTAGCGTAGGACAGATTGTATCAGCGCCGTTTAGGCAAAGAAAAGTAGTTGGGATAATTGTAAGTGAAGGCTCTAAAACAATTTCTCAAAGTAAGTTAAAAACTCTTATTGATATATATGAGATTGATCCCATACCTTTACCTACGATTGATTTAATTAGTTTCTTGGCAAATTGGAATTGTGTTTATAAAGGGCTTGTTTTAAAAATGGTTTTAAGCCCACTGGAAGCTATTATTTCTCCACAGTATAATAAAATATATAAATATAATCTTGAAGATAGTTTATCAATTGATTCAATTGATAACAAAAAATTAAGGTCAAAGAGAAAGCTTGTTTTAGATGCTTTGATCAATTCAGATAAAGAAGTATACGAAACTTCTTTAATACAAGACATCGGCGTATCAAAAACAGTCTTAAAAGATATGGTAAATAAAAACCTTATTATAGAAAAGTTAATTAAAATAATGCCTGATTTTTCTAAAAATTTTATTAAAAGCAATGATATAAAAAAAGAGAATGATAAGCTTTTAAACGAACATCAGAAAAATGCCGTTGATAAAATTAACAAATCAATCCTAAAGGATAAAACAGATTGTTTTTTATTAGACGGCGTCCCTGGTTCTGGTAAGACCGAGACTTATTTTGAAACTGTGCGAACATGTTTGAATGAACGAAAACAGGTTTTAATTTTGCTACCAGAAATAGCTTTAACACCTGACTGGCAAAAAAGATTTTATAACAAATTTAATTTTAACCCATTGGTTTGGCATTCTGATGTTAGCAAGAAAAAAAGAAAAGAAATTTGGTTGTCTGCATTGAGTGGAACAGCTGGAGTAATTGTTGGAGCCAGATCTGCATTAATGATACCAATTTCAAAATTGGGTTTGATTGTAGTAGACGAAGAACATGAGCCGGCATTTAAACAAGAAGAAAATGTTAGATATAATGCCAGAGATATGGCTGTGTATAGAGCAAACAGGTCATCAGCTACTATAGTTTTAGCTTCAGCTACACCATCGTTGGAAACTTTTTATAATATGAGGATGGGAAAGTATATTCACTTAACTTTGCCTAAAAGAGCAACAGGTGCAGATATGCCAGATATAAAACTTTTAGATTTGAAATTGTACCCACCTCAAAAAGGGAATTGGATATCTCCACTATTAATTAATGAAATTCAAAATAAATTACTCAAAAAAGAACAAACATTATTATTTTTAAATAGGAGAGGTTACGCGCCCCTAAGAGTATGTAATTCATGCGGTAACAAAGTTAAATGTATAAATTGTGAAACCTGGTTAGTTGAACATCGTTTAGTTAATTTATTAACATGTCACCATTGTGGATACAGCAAACATATTTCAAATATTTGTGAAGTATGTGGGAATAAAGATCAAATGAAATCTTGTGGTCCCGGAGTTGAGCGTATTGAAGAAGAAGTTCAAAGATTATTTCCGGAAGCTAAATCAATTACTCTTTCTAGTGATACCATGAAAAATCAAAATTTATTAACTAATGCTATCGAACAAATTAAAAACTCAGAAGTTGATATAATCATTGGAACACAAATGGTTGCAAAAGGTCACGATTTCCCAAAACTAAAGTTAGTAGGTATAATAGACGGTGATATAGGGTTGTCTGGAGGTGATCTTAGAGCTTCTGAAAGAAGTTTTCAGCTTTTACAACAAGTCGCAGGAAGATCTGGAAGACATACAACCAGTTCAAATGATAAAGGTATAGTTTATCTACAAACATTTGACACAGAAAACCCAATCATCAAAGCCATTGCACAAAATAACCGGGACGAATTTTTTGAAAAAGAACTTATTTCTAGAAAAAATGCTAACATGCCTCCATATGGAAGGTTGGCAGCTATTATTCTTTCCTCTAAGTTTGAGAGTGACTTAGATAGTTTTGCTTCTGATGTTTCTAGATTGGCGCCATCTTTCAAAAACGTAAAAATTTTTGGGCCGGCTCCAGCTCCAATGTATTTTTTAAGAGGAAAATATAGAAGAAGGTTCTTAATTAAATCAGATAAAACTGTAAATATCCAAAAAGTTTTAATTGATTGGACAAAGAAAGTTCACAAACCCTCTAATATCAATTTAACTATTGATATTGATCCATTTTCGTTTATGTAAAATTAAGTGCCTATAAAGACCTTGTTACTTGCAATGAGTCCAATGCTGTGCTAGCAATCCTTATATTTTATTAATTCAAAATTTAAGGAAGTATTAAGATGAGTGAATCATCTGGATTAACAAACAGATATGCAAAGGCTTTATACGAGTTAGCTGCAGAAAAAAAAATAGTATCTAAAATAGTTAAAGATTTTCAAGAAATAAAAACGCTCTTAGAAAATAATGATATGTTTATGAATATGATTAAAAATCCTGCTATTTCTAAAGCTGATAAACTATCTTCCATATCTGCAGTTCTAAAAAAAATGAAAGTTGATAAATTAACTATTAAATTTTGTGGTACCTTAGCCGCTAACGGAAGACTAAATTATATTAAACAAATCCAAGATGTATTCTTATCTTTGGTTTCCAAAACAAATGGTGAAGTGCAAGCTGAGGTTACTTCATCATCTAAATTAGATAAAGATCAACAAAAACAAGTAGAAACAGCAGTATCTGAAGCTACTGGCGTTAAAAAAATATCACTATCTCTTAAAGTTGACGAAACTTTAATAGCAGGCCTTATTGTTAAAATAGGTTCTAAAATGATAGATAGTTCAATAAAAACAAAACTTAATAGACTTGAAATAGCCATGAGAGGTACAAATTAATGGATATTCGTGCAGCAGAAATATCAACAATTTTAAAAGATCAAATTGCAAATTTTGGAGCAGAAGCAGAAGTTACCGAGGTAGGTAAAGTTCTTTCTGTTGGAGATGGAATTGCACGTGTTCATGGTCTTGACGAAGTTCAAGCTGGAGAAATGGTAGAGTTTCCAGGTGGAATTGCTGGAATGGCTCTTAACTTAGAAAGAGACAATGTTGGTGTTGTTATATTTGGAAGTGATAAGACCATTAAAGAGGGTGATGTTGTTAAAAGAACTGGTTCTATTGTTGATGTGCCAGTAGGTAAAGGTTTATTAGGAAGAGTGGTTGATGCATTAGGTAATCCTATTGATGGTAAAGGGGCTCTAAAAAACGTAAAAAGAACTAGAGTTGAAGCAAAAGCACCTGGCATTATGCCAAGACAATCTGTTAATGAGCCAATGCAAACTGGATTAAAAGCTATTGATTCTCTTATTCCTGTTGGAAGAGGGCAAAGAGAATTAATAATTGGAGACAGACAAACTGGTAAAACGGCTATTGCTATTGATACATTTTTAAACCAAAAAAGCACTAATGACAAAGCCGGTAAAGACGATACTAAAAAATTATTTTGTATATATGTAGCGGTTGGACAAAAAAGGTCAACAGTTGCGCAAATAGTTAAATCATTAGAAGAAAGAGGGGCTCTTGAATATTCTATAGTTGTTGCTGCCACTGCTTCTGATCCAGCACCAATGCAGTTTTTAGCACCTTATGCCGCTGCTGCAATGGGTGAATTTTTTAGAGATAATGGAATGCATGCAGTTGTAGTTTATGATGACTTGTCAAAACAAGCTGTAGCTTATAGACAAATGTCATTACTTCTTAGAAGACCTCCAGGAAGAGAAGCCTATCCTGGTGATGTTTTTTATTTACATTCACGTTTGTTAGAAAGAGCGGCTAAATTAAACAGTGATAATGGGTCTGGATCATTGACGGCGCTGCCAATAATCGAAACGCAAGGTGGTGATGTTTCAGCTTTTATTCCAACTAATGTTATTTCAATTACAGATGGTCAAATATTTTTAGAAACAGAGTTGTTCTACAAAGGCATAAGGCCTGCTGTTAATGTTGGTTTATCAGTATCTAGAGTTGGATCTGCTGCTCAAATCAAAGCCATGAAACAAGTTGCAGGTACAATAAAACTAGATCTTGCGCAGTATAGAGAAATGGCTGCTTTTGCTCAGTTTGCATCCGACATGGATGCTTCAACCAGGCAGTTACTATCTAGAGGTGAAAGACTTACAGAGCTTTTAAAACAAGCTCAATATTCACCAATGGATGTTGAAGAACAAGTGGCTGTTATATATGCTGGTGTTAAGGGTTATTTAGATCAAATACCAACCCAAAAGATTGGTGAATTTGAGCAAGCTTTATTACAGAAGTTAAAAGCCAAGGATTCTAAGATATTAGATGCGATTAGAAAAGATAAGACTATGTCAGATGAAACAGAAAAGTCTCTTAAAGATATGCTAGAACAGTTGATAAAGAATTTTTCTTAATAGTTGCATTAATTAAAAGAGGATAGGTTGATATGCCTTCTTTAAAAGACCTAAAAAATAGAATTAGCTCAGTTAAATCTACTCAAAAAATCACTTCTGCTATGAAAATGGTTGCCGCAGCTAAATTAAGAAGAGCTCAAGACCAAGCTTTAGCATCCAGGCCTTACACTTCACTTATGGACAAAATTGTTTCTAAAATCTCTTCTAAAGCCACGGGTACTTCAATTGATCTTTTAACAGGCAAACCTGAAAATAAAACTCAGCTATTAGTTGTATTCTCAGCCGATAGAGGTTTATGTGGTGGTTTTAATGGGTCAATAACAAGAAGTGTAAAAAAAGAAATTAATGATCTACAACAAAATGGTGTAAATGTTAAACTATTAATGGTTGGTAAAAAATCAGCTGATTCACTAAACAGAGAATATGGAAATTTATTCATTGACAAAATTGAAGGTAAGTCTGCAAAACCTAATTATGCAGATGCAGAAGTTTTAGCAACAAAAATAATTAATTTATTCGAAAATGGTGAGTTTGGCGTTTGTCGAGTTATATATAACAAGTTTGTTTCTGCTATTGCGCAAGAAGTTACGTTCAAGTCACTTATCCCCGCAGAAATACAAATAAATGAAGAAGACAAGGATACTTCTTCGATATATGATTTTGAACCTAGTGAAGAAGAGATTTTAACTGACTTATTACCACGTAATTTAGCAACACAATTGTTTAGTTCTCAAATTGAGAGCACAGCAAGTGAATTAGCAGCCAGAATGACAGCTATGGATAACGCTACAAGAAATGCTGGTGAAATGATAGATAAGTTAACCTTGCAATATAATAGAACAAGACAGGCAGTTATAACCAGTGAGTTAATTGAAATTATATCTGGTGCAGAAGCTTTATAATAAACTTAATAAATTACATGGAGTAATATAAATGGCAAAAAAACCATCTCAAAAAAATTTAGGAAGAGTTTCCCAAGTTATTGGAGCAGTTGTCGATGTAGAGTTTGATGACAAACTACCATCAATACTTGATGCTCTCCAGATTGATAATGCAGGTCAAAAATTAATATTAGAAGTGGCTCAACACTTGGGTGAAAATGAGGTAAGAACTATTGCTATGGATAGTACAGACGGACTTGTTAGAGGCATGGAAGTCTTGCAAACAGGAGCTCCAATAACAGTTCCAGTGGGCCCTGAAACTTTAGGAAGAATTTTAAATGTTATTGGTGATCCTGTTGATGATGGAAAACCAGTAAAATCTAAAATGTCTTTACCAATTCATAGGGATGCACCTGAGTATGTAGAACAATCTACATCTGCAGATATTTTAGTAACTGGCATAAAAGTTGTTGATCTTCTTGCTCCATATGCAAAAGGTGGAAAAATTGGCTTATTTGGGGGAGCAGGTGTTGGTAAAACTGTTTTAATTATGGAATTAATTAACAACGTAGCAAAAGCACATGGTGGATATTCTGTTTTTGCAGGTGTTGGTGAAAGAACTAGAGAAGGTAATGATTTGTTTCATGAAATGGTAGAATCAGGTGTTATTGTCCCTGATGGACCAGGTTCTAAGGCAGCATTGGTATATGGACAAATGAATGAGCCTCCAGGAGCTAGAGCAAGAGTTGCATTAACAGGATTAACGTTAGCTGAATATTTTAGAGATCAAGAGGGACAAGATGTTCTTTTCTTCGTTGATAATATCTTTAGATTCACTCAAGCTGGTTCAGAAGTTTCTGCTTTGTTAGGAAGAATTCCGTCTGCTGTGGGTTATCAGCCAACATTGGCAACAGATATGGGAGCTCTTCAAGAACGAATTACAACTACTACTAAAGGTTCGATCACTTCAGTTCAGGCTATTTATGTTCCAGCAGATGACTTAACTGACCCTGCACCTGCAGCATCATTTGCTCACCTAGATGCTACGACTGTTTTATCAAGGCAAATTGCAGAAATTGGTATTTATCCAGCTGTTGATCCTCTTGATTCAACCTCAAGAATGTTGGACCCAAGAATAGTAGGTGATGAACATTACGCTGTCGCTAGAAGAGTTCAAGAAGTGCTTCAACAGTATAAATCACTTCAAGATATAATAGCAATTTTAGGTATGGACGAGTTGTCAGAAGAGGATAAATTAGTTGTTACTAGAGCTAGAAAAATCCAAAGATTTTTATCCCAACCTTTCCACGTGGCTGAAGTTTTTACTGGTTCACCAGGCGTTCTTGTGTCATTGGAAGACACAATAAAAGGTTTTAAAGGTATTACTGAAGGTGAA
This sequence comes from Candidatus Levibacter sp. Uisw_134_01, assembly GCF_047717795.1. Lineage (GTDB taxonomy): Bacteria > Pseudomonadota > Alphaproteobacteria > Puniceispirillales > Marisalimonadaceae > Marisalimonas. The sequence goes on from NZ_CP159808.1 coordinate 163,520, forward strand.
TATGATGATTTACCAGAGGCTGCTTTTTATATGGTAGGAACTATTGAAGAAGCTATAGAAAAAGGTAAAAAACTTGCAAAAGAAGCTGCTTAACAATTAATTTATAGCGAGGTTACAATGGCAGACACAACTAATTTAGAAATAGTAACCCCATCAATGGTTCTTGTTTCTGAGCCAGTTGAGATGGTTGTATTACCAGGTTCTGATGGAAATATAGGTGCTCTGCCTAGACACTCGCAAGTGATGTCTAGTCTTGATAGAGGCATTGTTGACATTTTTAATGATAACAAAATTGTTTCTAGAATTATGATAGATGGCGGCATTGCTGAGATAAATGAGACGTCTGTAACTATATTGGCAGAAAGAGCCGAAAAACTTGATAAATCTAATAAGCAGGTTTTAGAAAAAAAGCTTACCGGGTTTAAAGCTCAGGAAAATGATACTGATCAAAATATTGCAAAAATGGCTATTAAGAACTCATCATTTATGAAAGCTGTTTTAGATAATATAGGTTAATATACACTATTATTTAAGTCGACAATATGGTTTCAAATTCACTACCTATTTCTAAAAGATTATCATCATTGTTAGTTGAACCATTTAACATAATACCTGTCGGTTCATTATTTATAAAATATGGTAAAGACAAGCTACATCCGTTCATATAATTTGCTAATGATGTATTTTTTAATGTTATCAAATTGACTTTGTCATAAAACTCTTGATCATCACATTTTTTCAATAGAGGTGGTTTAATAGTTACAGTTGGCATAAGTAAAAAATTGTTTTTCAAAAAGCTATTAAATTCTTTTATCAGATCTTCTCGCATTTTGAGTAATAATTTATACTCGATAGCCATAACATCATTTGCTCTATCCATTCGTTTAAGTATATTTGGATCAATTAGATGTTTTTTTTCTGTGTAGGCTTCAAAATATTCTGCCTGGCATTCTACGGCTGCAAATTGCCATAATGGTATTTTTTTATATGTTTCGAGTATTGGTAATTCTTCTTCAACAATATTATATCCGTTTTCAATTATTTTTTGTTTAGCAGAGTTAAAAGAAAGTTCTACGTCTGGCTCAATATTTTCAAAGCCAAAGTTTGAAGGAACTATAAATTTTAAGCCATTACTATTAGCCTTTTGTTTTGCTTTTTTTTTCTCTTTCATGACCTCATAACCTTGTCTACAAAGTTCAACATTCTTAGCCATCAGACCAATGCTATCGAGACTTGATGAGAGTGTTAGACATCCATTTCTAGAAATGTTGTCTTGTGTGGGCTTAAATCCAGTTATTCCAGTAAAGGCTGCCGGTATTCTAGTAGAACCTCCTGTATCTGTTCCAATTGTTATATCAGCTACATCAAGAGCTATCGACACTGCTCCTCCAGATGTTGAGCCGCCTGGAATTGAATTGTTGTAAAGAGGATTATTGGGTGTTCCATAATGAGGATTTATACCTAATCCGGAGTAAGCAAGTTCCGTCATATTTGTATGACCAAGGAGAAGACCTCCAGCCTTTCTGATAAGAGCAATACAATCTGCATCTTTATTAGCAGGTAAGCTATTTAAAAATTTTGATCCACCTCTAGTCTTATAATTTTTAACATCAAATAAGTCCTTTACTGAAATTACTAGTCCTTTTAGCAAACCAGTTTCTAAACTATTTATATAATTTAATCCTTTTTCAAAATCTTTATCAAAGAGTTCGGTAAAGACACTTTCAAATTTTTGAGGCTCGTTTTTGATTGATAATAAAATATCATCAATTTTTTTAATAAGTTTATCGTACTCTTTATTAGATGTTGGCATTTACTAACCTATTTGATATTAGCTGAAATATAATTCTCTAACATTGGGATGAATACTTCATTGATTTTCATATAAACGTCTTTTTTAAATGATATTGCTTTTTCGGGTAATTTTAGAGGATTAAGCCAAATCCAATTTCTAAATTCTGGATTTAAAGTGTTGATGTTTATTTCATTATCTTCACCAGAAAAATAAAATAACAACCATCTTTGTGATTGACCTCTATATTTACCACTCCAGAGCCTATCTGCTAAAGGCAAAGGGATATCATAATTTATCCACTCAGGGAATTCACACAAAAATTCTACATTTATTATGCTGGTTTCTTCTTTTAACTCTCTAAAACCTGCTTCTATAGGTAGCTCCCCTTCATCAATTCCACCTTGCGGTAATTGCCAAGCTTCTGCTTTATTATCAAGCCGTTGACCGCAAAAAACATTTCCATCTTTGTTAAATACCATTAAACCCACACAAGATCTGTATGGTCTTTCTGAAATTGGAATTTCACTTAGAATTTTATTCAATTTTTAGCACTAACTGTTTTTTGACTTAATTCATTTTTGTTAAATAAGCTAATACCTCTAATCATGTCGACTGCTCTAGAGATTTGATTATCTTGAAGAAGTTTTTCTAAGGGGGTTAGAGGTTTTTCACTATCACTATCAATTTCTGTTTCCTTACTTTTTTTATTCTTATCTAATGCACCTCTTAGGTTTTCCTCACGTCTATTATTGTTTTTTGGCTTTTTAAAATCTGTTGCGCCTGCTTCCACAATAATGTCGGGCTCAATCCCTTTAGCTTGTATAGATATTCCACTTGGTGTAAAATATCTGGCTGTTGTAAGTCTCATTGCCCCATTACCTGCAAGAGGAATAATAGATTGTACAGAACCTTTGCCAAAACTTCTAGTTCCAATAATTATTGCTCTAGAGTGATCTTTTAAAGCACCTGCTACAATCTCACTTGCCGAAGCTGATCCACTATTAATTAAAACAACTAAGGGTTGGCCATTGATAAGATCACCTTTTTTTGCAAATACTCTTGATGTGTCATCGTCATTTCTCCCCTGCGTAGAAACAATTTCACCTTGATTAAGAAATGCATCTGCTACAGATATTGATTGATTTAAAAGACCACCTGGATTATTTCTTAAATCTAAAATTAAACCTTGAAATTTATTTCCAATGTTTTTCTTAATCTCAGTTATAGCTTTTTCTAAGCCAGATGTTGTAGTGTCTGAAAAAGTGGTTAAGCGAACATAACCTATATTTTTTATTATATTATGTTTAACAGATTTAATGTTAATGATATCTCTTTTTATCTCAATTTCATAAGGGTCTTGTTTATCACGTACGACTGTGATGATGACCTTGCTACCTACAGGCCCTCGAAGTTTTGAAACTGACTCATTAATAGTAAGACCTCTTATAGATTCTCCATCCACGCCTATGATTAAATCACCTGATTTCATCCCAGCTTTAGCTGCTGGTGTATCGTCAATTGGAGACACTACTTTAACTACGCCATCTTCCATAGTAATTTCGATTCCTAATCCACCAAATTTTCCTTTGGTTTTAACCTGCATATCTTTATAAGAATCAGCGCTTAAATATGATGAATGCGGATCAAGTGATTGCAGCATTCCAGAAATTGCTGACTCTATTAGTTTTTTGTCAGTAACTTCTTCAACATATTGTTCTTGAACTCGTTGAAAGACATCACCAAAAAGGTTTAGCTGTTTATAAGTTTCCTGGCGGTTAGTATCAGCGTTAATTGTTTTTAAAGGGATAATTGCGTATATAAAAAATATAAATAAAATGGTTTTTTTATTATTCATTTTTAACATTTTTATCATATTCGCTTTCCCAAAATTTTTTGAAGTTTAACTTTTTCTCTATAGAATATAGAACAATATAATTCTAGCAAGTATAGAAAATCTATTATTATATATAATTATTTTACTAATAAAGACCTTCCATTCATTGCAATAGGTATATCAAGAGACATTATGTCTAGGATCGTAGGAGCTATGTCTGCTAACTTACCATTTTTTAATTTTAAATTACTTTCTGATGATATCATTATTAAAGGGACTTTGTTACAGGTATGAGATGTATGTGGAACTTGTGTTTTTGAATCTAACATTATTTCACAGTTTCCATGATCGGCAGTTAATAACATTGTACAACCGGTTTCATCTAATGCGGCTTTAATATTTCCAATGGCTTTATCAACTCTTTCAACGGCTTTAATGGCTGCTTTTAAATTTCCTGTATGCCCGACCATATCTGGATTGGCAAAGTTAATAATGATTAAGTCATAAATGTTATCTTTAATTGCTTTGATTAACTCAAACTCTACTTCTTCTGCAGACATTTCTGGTTTTAAATCATAAGTAGTAACTTTTGGAGAGGGTACCATTATCCTTGTTTCGCCTGGACAAATAGTTTCACTGCCGCCATTAAAAAAAAATGTTACGTGAGGATATTTTTCAGTTTCAGCAAGTCTGAGTTGTTTTAAATTAGCTCTTGAAATGACATCCCCTAGAGTGTCTTGTATTTGTTCTCTGACAAAAATACTTTTCATAAATTGTGAAATTTCTTTTGAGTATTCAATCATTCCCAGTGAATTAGTAATAAGGGGGGTATTATTATTTTTTTTAAATTTATCAAAATTTGGGTTTAGAAAAGGAGATAACAATTCCCTAACTCTGTCGGCTCTAAAATTAACCATTATTAAGCTATCGTCATTTTCAATCCCTCTATAATTACCAATTAATGTAGGAGAAATAAACTCGTCAGTTTCGTTGTTTTTGTAAGCAACCTCAATGGCAGAAGTAATATCGTTGGTATTTCTTTCACATTTTCCATATGCAATTAAATCAAACGATTTTTTAACTCTATCCCATCTATTATCTCTATCCATAGCAAAATATCTTCCAATAAGAGAAACTATTTTTATGCTTTTAGGTAATGATGCTTCAAATAATTTTACAATATTTCCAATTTGTTTAGGGGAACTGTCTCTTCCATCAGAAAAAATATGAAGAACAGAATTAATATTAGACTCATCTAATAATTTTGCCATTTCAACAATATGGTCTAGGTGAGAATGGACGCCTCCATTACTGCATAAACCAAGAAGATGGACGGTTTTATCTTTTTTATGTTCAGAAATAAATTTTTTAAAATTCTTATTATGTCTAATTTCGTCATTTTTAAAGGCATTATTAATTCGAGGAAGAGTTTGGATAACAACTCGGCCTGAACCTAAGTTCATATGACCAACTTCTGAATTGCCGACTTGACCTTTAGGTAATCCTACATGTTCACCTGAAGCTTCAAGTTTTGAATATGGATATGTATTTGTTAAATAATCAACATTTGGTGTTTTTGCGAGTGCAACAGCGTTATGATTACTATTTTTATTAATTCCCCACCCATCCATAATGCATAAAACAATCCTTTGTTTTGTATTATTTCTCATTAATTATTTCTCACTATTAAAAGTTTATTTATGATAAGGATGACCTTCAAGAATTGTCTCAATTCTATATATTTGTTCTGCAACCATCATTTTAACCATTTGATGCGGCCATGTAAGTTTTCCTAATGCAACGACTTTATCGGCTGATTTTTTAATTAGCTTACCATTTCCAAAAGCACCACCAATAGCAAAGTTAATGCTTGAAATATTGTTATCTTTCCATTTAGAAATTATTTCAGCAAGTTCAGTGCTGGATAAATTTTCACCTTGTTCGTCTAGTAGTATTAACTTTCCATTCTTAGGAGTCGAATTAATTAATTTTGATCCTTCTTCTTCTAATCTCTTATCTAAATTACTTATCTTGATTTCATACTGATTTAACTGAATGTTTTTTATTCTTTTCAAGTATTTTTGCGTAATAAGATTTTCATCGTTATTTTTAAATTTACCAATGATAGAAATTATATATTTCATATTTTGTTATCTATTGAATCAAATGAACTTTCATCTTGTTTTTTTACCCACATTTTTTCTAAGCTGTAGAAATCTCTAACTTCGGGACGAAAGATATGAATAAGAATATCTTTGGCATCAATAAGAACCCAGTCACCATTTGACATACCTTCGGGCGAAGGTGGACGAATACCCGCTTCTTTATATTTTTTTACTAAATTGTTAGCCATCGATGTCACTTGTCTTGTGGTGTTTCCACTAACAACTATCATGTAATCTGCAATGCTACTTCTACCAATCAAATCTATCTTACAAATATCTATTCCTTTATCATCTTCTAAAGAGTCAATTGTTAGTTTCAATAATTGTTTAGATGAGATAGATATTGATTTTTTCATTTTTTAGAATCCATATTATTTAAATGTTTTAAACGCCTTATTTCTGATGAAGAAACAGCTAATAATTTTTGTTTTATAAAAATCCAAATGGGTTTTTTCTTAAGAAAGATAACTTTACTTTTTGAAGGTTTTATGCGTTTCCCAAGTTTTGGAATATTATTGCTATTAGTAAAAGAACTGATGTAACCAGGTCTTGAAATTACAGCAACAGGAATTTTTTTGGTTATAAATGAAGGATAAAGCCATTTATTAAAGTTATCTAGAATATCACTCCCCATTAACCATATAAATTTAACTGTTTGAGATTTGCTGGATAAAAACTTAACCGTTTTATAAGAGGCATAAAGCTTATTTTTTTCTTCTAAATCTAAAACTTTTATATAATGATACTTGCTTGTTAATATTCTTGCATAACTTAACCTTTTTTTAAAGGATTCCATCCCAATGTTTGATTTTAATCTATTTTGGGGAGCAACCAACCACCAAATTTCATCTAGTCCAAGATTTATTTTGGCAGTGTTGCTAATATGAATATGGCCTGAATGAGCTGGATTAAAAGAGCCTCCTAAAATGCCTATTTTTCTTTTTCTAAAATAAGAAAAGCATAAGGGCATATTATTTTTAAAACTAGCTTTTAAATTTTTAATCACGAATTTGATCTTTACCTCTGACAACATATTTAAAACTGGTCAATTGATTGGCACCTACAGGGCCTCGCGCATGAATTCTACCAGTGGAAATACCAATTTCTGCACCCATACCAAATTCACCACCATCTGCAAATTGAGTGGAAGCGTTATGCATTACTATTGAACTATCAATTTTAGACAGAAACATTTCGGCAGTATCTTTGTTTTCTGTAACTATAGATTCTGTATGATTTGATGAATATTTATTTATATGATTAATTGCACCTACAACCCCATCAACTATCTTGATTGATAGTATCGCCTCAAGATATTCTGTTGTCCAATCTGTTTCTAAAGCAAGTTCAATAGAATCATCAATTTTAATAGTCTCTTCATCTCCCTTAAGATGACAACCAACTTTTGTTAATTCTTGAACAAATATAGGTATTACCTGATTACTAATTTCTTTATCTACTAAAAGTGTTTCTAATGCGCCACATATGCCAGTTCTTCTCATTTTTGAATTAAGAATAAGCTTTGTTGCTTTATCAATATTGGCATCTTTATCAACGTATAAATGACATATTCCTTCTAAATGGGCAAAAACTGGCACTCTTGCTTCTTGTTGGACTTTTTCAACTAAAGATCTACCGCCACGAGGTATAATGACATCTATTTCACCAGATGATTGCAACATTGCTGTTACCGCTTCTCTGTCGGTATTTTCAATCATTTGTACTGCATTAGGTGGTAGGTTTACAGATGCCAAACCCTCTCGTAGACATCTCGACAAAATTTTTGAAGTGTTAATTGAATCTGATCCACCTCTAAGTATTACAGTATTTCCAGCTTTTATACATAAACTTCCTGCATCTATAGTTACGTTTGGTCGTGATTCATAAATTATACCTATTACTCCAAGTGGCACTGAAATTCTCGAAATATCTAGACCATTGGGTTGTTGCCATCTTGAAAGTTCAATTCCTATAGGATCATTCATAGAACTAATTGTTTTTAAGCCATGTATAATTTCATTTATTCTTTTATCATCTAGAACGAGCCTATCAATAAAAGCATTACTAAGGTTTTTTGCTTTTGCATTTTTAATATCAATGTCATTAGCTTTTAAAATTTCGTTTTGATTATTTTTTATAATGCTTGAAGTATTAAAAATAGCTAAGTTTCTATCTGAAGAACTGCTTCCTGAAATTATTTTAAAAGCTTCTTGAGATTGTTTATTTACAATTTTTACATATTCAAAATTTTTATTTACAGGCATTAATCTTTACTCTTATTTTTGTCTAGCACAAGATCGTCTCTATGCACTACTTCATCTTTACCTCGGTAACCCAGAATGGATTCTATATTATCGCTATGAGAGCCTTTAATTAATTCAATTTCTGTATGACTGAAGTGAGTAAGTCCTTTTCCTATTATTTTTTTATTATGGTCAATTATCTCAATCAAATCACCTTTTTCGTAATTTCCTTCAGTTCCGATAATTCCAGCTGACAAAACAGAGTTTCCTTTTTTTATGGCATCTGATGCACCTTGATCAATAATTATTCGACCTTTTACTTGTAAAGCAGCAGAAATCCATTGTTTTCGCGCACTCATTGGTTGGTGATTAGCTTTAAACCAACTAAATTTTGTTTTTGTTTGTTGTAATTTTAACAATGGGTTATTAATTCGTCCATCACAAATAATCATGTGACAACCAGCATTAGTTGAAATTTTTGCAGCTTCAATTTTAGTAACCATACCCCCTGAAGAAAAAGTGGTATGTGTGGGACCTGCCATATATTCAATTTTGGAGGTTATTTCTGTTATTTCATCTATAAAAACTGAATCTTTATTCTTGTTAGGGTCTGAAGAATATAGTCCATTAATATCTGATAATAGTATTAATAAATCTGCACTACACATTTGAGCAACTCTTGCTGCGAGTCTATCATTATCGCCAAATCTTATTTCTTCAGTTGATACAGTATCATTCTCATTAATCACAGGTATGACATTTAAGTCAAGAAGCCTAATTAGTGTAGCTCTTGCATTTAGGTGTTTTCGTCTTGTTTCTGTATCATCTGGAGCAAGTAAAATTTGAGCTACATTCAATTCATATTTACTCATGGTTTCTTTCCATGCATGAGCAAGGGTTATTTGACCAGTAGCAGCGGCTGCTTGCTTCTCATCTAATGATAAATTATCTTTTAAACAGAGTTGTTTTTTTCCTAAGGCAATAGACCCTGAGGATACTATTATTACTTCAACACCTGAATTGATGAGATTATGAATATCGAAAGCAAGAGATTCCAGCCAATTTTTTTGAAGTTTACCTGTTTTAGAATCAATTAATAAAGCAGAGCCAATTTTAATAACAACTCTTTTTGAATTTTTAATTAAGTCTTGTTTATTCATAATATTTTTCTTTAATCTATGGAGACCAAGTATTATTTGTATTTTCTTTATGACTTAGTTTGTCATTTATAACATCGTTTGTGGTTACAATTTCCTGAAGATTTCTTATTAACTTAACAATGTTTTCACCAGTTACGGCAGAAATTCCTAATACATTATTAACTTTGAGCGTCTTTAATTCTTTTTTAGCAAAATTAATTTGCTCTGAATTAATAGCATCACATTTAGTAAGAACTACTATTTGTTTTTTTTTCGATAAACTTTTATCATAAGCTTTGATTTCATTAATAATTGTAGAGTAATCTTGTTTTATATTTTTACTAGTTGCGTCAACAAGGTGAAGAAGAGCTTTACATCTTTCAACATGCCCTAAAAATCTATGACCCAAACCCGAGCCTTCGTGAGCACCTTCTATTAACCCAGGTATATCTGCTATAACAAATTCTTTATTATCTTGATTAACAACACCAAGGTTTGGGTGAAGAGTTGTAAACGGATAATCAGCAATTTTAGGTTTTGCGGCAGTTATTCTAGATAGTAAGGTGCTTTTTCCGGCGTTAGGTAATCCAACCAAACCTATATCAGCAATAAGCTTAAGACGAAGCCATATCCATTTTTCTTCTAATTCACCTCCTGGTTGATATTTTCTAGGTGCTTGATTAGTAGAAGTTTTAAAAAAAGCATTACCCTTTCCACCTTCACCGCCTCTAGCAAGAGTAACTTTTTGTCCAATTTTTATCATATCAGCTAGTATAAAATTATTAGTTTCATCCAAGATTTGTGTCCCAAGTGGAACTCGAAGTATCAAATCTTGCCCACTAATTCCACTTCGATCTCTACCTTTACCTCCATCACCTGGCCTTGCTTTAAAATGCTGTTGATAACGAAAGTCTATAAGAGTATTTAAACCATCAGTACAATGCGCAATCACGTCGCCTCCACGTCCACCATTCCCTCCGTCAGGACCACCAAAAGGGACGTGAGCTTCTCTTCTAAAGGATATAGAGCCTGAGCCACCATGACCGCTTGCTATGTATATTTTAGCTTGATCTAAAAACTTCATAATAAAACTCTATTATATACAATTTAGGATGAAAAGACTTTAAAAACAAAAAAAGGGAATAACTATCAAGCTATTCCCAAGAGAAGAAAATAAATTATTTATTATTCAGCAGCTTGTTTTATTGGATCAACTGAAACAAACATTTTTTTACCTTTAAGCTCTTTAAATTTAACATGACCATCAATTAGAGCAAAAATAGTATGGTCCTTACCCATACCTACATTTGACCCAGGATGAAATTTAGTGCCTCGTTGTCTTATAATAATATTGCCTGGAACAACTAATTCACTTCCAAACTTTTTTACACCAAGACGTCTACCTGCGGAGTCTCTTCCATTCCTTGAACTACCACCTGCTTTTTTATGTGCCATTACTTATTCCTTTACTTATCTTTAGTAGTTGAACTTTTAGTTTTAGGGCTTGCTTTTGCTTTAGTCTCAGTAGACTTGGCAGTTACTTTTGCTTTAGTCTCAGTAGACTTGGCAGTTACTTTTGCTTTAGTCTCAGTAGACTTGGCAGTTGCTTTTGCTTTAGTCTCAGTAGACTTGGCAGTTACTTTTGCTTTAGTCTCAGTAGACTTGGCAGTTGCTTTTTTAGGAGAAAGCTTGGAGCCGCCTGTTTCAGCAATGTCAATTATTTTAAGAAGTGTGAGGTTTTGCTTGTGACCTTGCTTACGACGACTATTTTTTCTACGTCTTTTGTATATCATCGTTATTTTAGGGCCACGTGTCTGTCTAATTACCTGTGCCATAACTGCAGCATCATTCACTAAAGGACTACCTAAAGTAACTTTCTTGCCTTCACCAATCATTAAAATATCATTTAAAACAACTTGATCACCATCATTTGCATCTAGTTTTTCTACTAAGACAACATCTTCTTTTTCTACACGGTACTGTTTTCCACCGGTTTTTAGGACTGCATACATTTTAAAATTCCGAGCTTTTTAATAATAATTATATAATAATCTAATAAATTAAAAAAAATTTAATAATTATTAGTACGGGGAATATAGCCTTATAGCGAAATCTGTCAAGCTTTTAGATCATAACTTATCAGTAATAATTATACATTTTTTAGATAATTAAATAGTGTGCTTTAATCTACTAATAAAGCAGGGTCTAAACGCTCATAAAACCAATTAACTCTCCAATCTAAGTGAGGACCCGTAGACCTTCCAGTAGATCCAACTTCGCCTATTTTTTGCCCTCTAGAAACAGTATCTCCAACCTTAACATTTACAGCTGATAGATGAGAGTAAATAGATGTTACGCCATGACCATGATCAAGCATTATAGTGCCACCAGTATAATATAAGTTTTTTTCCGCCATTCTAACTATAGATTTTATAGGTGCTAAAACTGGGGAGCCTTTCGGGGCAGCAATATCAACACCATAATGTGGTCGTTTAGGTATGCCATTTAGAATCCTTTGGCTTCCAAATACACCAGATACGATACCCTTAACAGGCCAATTAAATTTTTGGAAGATAAAGTCTATGTTGCTATCTATACCTCTGATATACTTAATAGATTTATTTTCTTTTATAATCCTATCGTAGAAAGATTTTGGTGGGGTAACCATCTTTTTCTGCAAGCCATTTATAATTTGCGTTTTATAAATTCTTTTTTTGATTGAGATCGGTTTTTCAAGCCATACCTTTTTAGGTTTTAGAGACAAGTGCGCAATATCTGGGTGATCTCTTCCAAAACCAATAATAAAATAACCATCAGAGGTTTTTCTAAGCAATTTGTTTTTAAATTTTATTTCAATTTTTGGATCAGATTTACCTATAACTAATCCACCTTGTACGAAATTACCCTCAAGAAAAACTTCAATATTATCATATGTTAGGTTTAATTTCTCTTTTCCAATAGCAGGGTTAATTTGAACAAATAATATGACTAGAATTATTTTTAAAAAATTAAAATTTAATTGATTTAATAACATTTTTGTCATCTTACATTCATTCATAACTTATCTTTTAACTTCAGGTATTAAACCTTTGGGAGCAAATCTTAAGGTCACTAACAAAATTATGCCCATAAACATAAGTCTCATATGTGCTGCATTCTCTAATAAATGACTTTTTATTAAATTCGAATCTGAGACATAAGAAGTTATAAAAGCTATAAGCCATAGACCAATAGGTTCAGCTTGGATCCAAAAAAACCAGATAATAAACCCTCCAATGATAGAACCAAAATTATTTCCAGAGCCTCCAATAATTACCATAATCCAAACTAAAAAAGTAAATCTTAGAGGTTGATATGAAACTGGAGTAAACTGACCATCAAGAGTGGTTAGCATTGCCCCTGCTATGCCTATAATTGCTGAACCAATAATAAATACTTGTAGATGTCTTTTTTTAATATTTTTACCCATAGCGTTTGCTGAAACTTCATTATCTCTGATGGCCCTCATCATTCTTCCCCAAGGAGATTTGAGAGCAATTTCAAGTAAAATCAAAATTCCTATCAAAATTATAATAAATAAAAAGGAATAAGATAATTTGACTATAATTGATGATATTTCTGGCAGAGAAACGTTAGTAAATTGTGCTATTTCTATAACCCATTGCTTTGATTGAAGTTCGATTTCGTATGGAACAGGCCTTGGTAGTCCATTTACATTTTTTACACCCCTTGAGAGCCAATCTTCATTTTTTAAGACATATATAATTATTTCAGAAATGCCTAGGGTAGCTATAGCTAAATAGTCTGATCTAAGCCCTAAAGCTATTTTACCTATAGCATATGCAGTTAGCGCTGCTAATAGTCCTCCAATAGGCCATGAAATTATGACAGGAAGGTCAAAGCCTCCGAGATAACCTGTTTTTGCTGGTTCAATAGATTCTATAGTTAGTATTGGAATATCAATAATATATCGCATAAGAAAATAACTTGTAGCTATTATAATTGATGTAATTACGTATTTTTTCTTTTTATCAATATTTAATTTCTTCCATAAATAAATAGAACAAAATATTGATATAATGAATGTTACAATACCAGACAGAATTAAAATACCACCTTCTTCCCATGCGTTGAGAGTTGGTGGCATCGAAATAATTACGTTGGCTAAGCCACCTAATGCCGCAAATCCCATGACACCAAAATTTACTATTCCTGCATTGCCCCATTGAATATTTATTCCTAAAGACATAATAGCAGATATTATGCAAAGGTTAAAAATTGAGAGTGCAAGATTCCAACTTTGAAAAAAACCAACCAGTAAGAGCATTAAAAACATACAGCTGAATAATTGAAGTATATAATTTTTATTTTGCATTACGTAAACTCTAAATATTGGTTTAAATTACTTTACCTTTGTAAATTCCAGTAGGCTTAATTAACAAAACCAGAACTAGAATAATAAAAGATACTGCTATTTTATAGTCTGTGGATAAAATCTGTAACAATCCATTAGGAACAATTTCGTATGGAAGAAGGTAATAAAAAATTTTCTTATAGGCGAATGTAATAAATAACTCAGAAAATGCTATAACAAAGCCTCCAATAATTGCCCCAACAGGGTTTCCAACACCACCAACAATTGCTGCTGCAAAAATGGGTAACACTAAATGTAAATAAGTAAATGGTTTATAGCTTTTATCAAGACCATATAAAGTTCCAGCTACACATGCTAAAGTTCCAGTAATTATCCAAGTAATTAATACAACTTTTTCTGGATTAATACCGGATAACAATGCTAGTTCTTGATTATCTGAGTAAGCTCTCATCGATTTTCCAGTTTTAGTTTTATTTAAAAACCAAAAAAGAAGAAAAACTAATAAAATTGTAAGTATTATAGTAACTCCTTGTGTGGTTTTGATAGCCAATCCTTCATTAAGGCCAGTCAAAGCTTTAAACGTTTTGGCTTTTAAAATAAATCTTTCTCCATCAAAAAAGTTTTTATCTCCTGGCCCTATTATGAAATCTTATTAAACCTCCTGAAAAAAACATAACACCAATAGAAACGATAAGAGTAATTACACTTTTTGATTTCTGTTGGCGGTAAAATTTAAAAACAAATTTGTCTATGATTAAGCAATAAAAAATAGTTATTAATATTGCTATAGGTAAAACTAATATGGCAGTAGGGAATATACCTAGTTTAATTCCAAGATTTGAGAATAGCCAAGTTAGGAGAATAGAGGTCATTGTTCCAAATGACATAAATTCCCCATGAGCAAAATTAGAGAACCTAAGAACTGTGTATATTATTGTTATACCAAGTGCTCCAAGAGCTAATTGACTGCCATATGTAAGTCCTGGTATTATAATATAATTGGCTATTAAGGTAATGCCGTTCAAAAAGTCCATAAAGTTTAGCCCCCTAGAAACGCCTGTCTTACTTCTTTGTTATCTAAAAGTGACTTTCCAGTATCTGTGAAAAGGTTCTTTCCTTGATTCAAAACAAACCCTAAATCTGATATTGTTAACGCTTGTTTAGCATTTTGTTCTACCATTAGTATAGCGGTTCCCTGATTAGCAATTTCTTTAATTTTTTTAAAAATACCTTCCATAACGATAGGAGAAACGCCAGCGGATGGCTCATCTAACATTAAAACTTTTGGGCTTGTCATTAAAGCTCTTCCTACTGCGACTTGTTGCCGCTGACCACCAGACAGTTCGCCTGCTTGTTGGTAACGTTTATCTTTTAGAATTGGAAAAAGTTCATAAATATAATTCAACATATTTTCACAATTTTTTGCCTGAATAAATGCCCCCATTTCAAGATTTTCCTGCACAGACAAAGAGGGAAATATGTTGTTTGTTTGTGGGACAAACCCCATACCTTTTAAGACTCTTTCTTGTGGTTGAAGGTTGGTAATATCTTCACCATCAAGAAATATTTTGCCTTTTCTTATACCTAGAAGTCCAAATATAGCTTTCATCGCAGTGGATTTTCCAGCGCCGTTAGGTCCAACAATTGAGGCAATTTGACCTCTCTTTACACCAATTGTACAATTTGATAGAATATCAACTGAGCTATAGCCACATGTAATGTTTTCACCTGATAATAAATACATATTTTAAAAACTCTTTATTTAGTTTCTTCCAAGATATACTTGGATAACTTCTTCATTTTTTTTAACTTTAGAGATTGTATCCGTCATTAAAACTGATCCCTCTGCCATAACAATTACAGGATCGCATAATCTGCTAATAAACTCTATATCATGCTCAATCATACAAAAAGTATAATTTAATTCTTTATTTAGTCTTAATATAGCATCCCCAATTGTATTTAATAAAGTACGATTAACTCCTGCACCCACCTCGTCGAGCAATACAATTTCTGGTTCAACCATCATTGTTCTTCCTAATTCCAATAATTTTTTTTGCCCACCTGACAAATTACCAGCATATTCGTTAGCAAGGTGTTTTAATTGCAAAAAATCTAAAACTCCATTTGCTTTATTTAATATTTTTGTTTCTTCTAATCTAATTTTTTTTGATTTTATCCACGTATTTAAAATAGACTCACCTATTTGATTTGGTGGAACCATCATCAAATTATCTCTTACAGTCAATGATGAAAATTCGTGAGCAATTTGAAATGTTCTTAATATACCTAAATCAAATAATTGATGAGGTTCATAACCAGTTATATTTAAATTGTTTAACTTTATATTGCCGGAGTCTGGTTTAATGGATCCATTAATAATATTAAAAAGAGTTGTTTTACCCGCCCCATTTGGCCCAATTAGAGCAGTTATAGATGATTTTTTAATTTCTAATGAGACATTTTTAATGGCTTGAATGCCACCAAAGTTTTTATATAGATTTTTTATTTCAAGCATCAATGAAACCAATTGAAAAAAGGCTTAAGGTTATTACCTTAAGCCTTTAAAGTTTTATCTATAACCAACTTTATTAGTTTTTTGGTTATCTATTAAGATTTCCGCAAAACTCCCAGATGATTCACCAGAACCAACTAGTTCTAAAGCTGTAGCACCAACGTAGTCAATATCTTTACCTTCTTTGATTAAATTGAGTGCTTTACTGAGTTCACCTGGATAAATTTTTTCACCAGGTGCATTAGCAATATCCATAACATTATTTTTAAAAACATTACTGTCAGTTGATTTTGCAGCCTCCATTGCAAGCATAATTAGAGCAGCAGCATCGTAAGACTCTGGGCCATATGGTCCTGACTCAAAGCCAGCAGCTTTTGCTAATTCAGAGTATTTTGCAGCACCAGGGCTATCTGTTCCAGGAACTGACCCGATAGAACCATTTAGATCAGGACCTATCGCCTTAGGTAGTGCATCACCAATCATTCCATCAGGTAAGAAAAATTTATTAAAGGCATCAGCATCTAATGAAGCTTGTATTATGCCTTTACCACCTTGATCTAAGTAACCCGCAACAATTAGTATGTCCCCTGAAGCTTGAGCTAATGCAGCAACCTCTGAACTATAGTCCCCTTTACCATCTTCATGAGAAGCGCTAATTGTTATGGTACCACCTTTAGCTTCATAATTGCTTTTAATGCTAGCGGCTAGACCTTTGCCGTAGTCGTTATTTGTATGTGTTAAAGCGGCTGTTTTAAAGCCCTTTTCCATTAACAAATCAGCAATCACTTCACCTTGTCTAGCGTCAGAAGGAGCTGTTCTAAAAAATAAATCATTATCTGGTTCAGTTGATAAGGCTGGAGACGTTGCTGATGGAGAAATCATCAAGATTCCATTTGGCATTGCAACATTTTTAAGGACAGCAGTTGTTACTCCAGAACAATCGGCTCCCATTATTGCACTTACTTTATCTGAAGTGATTAAGCGTTCAGCCGCAGCTTGTGCTGCTGCTGCATCTACACAAGTAGAATCAGCTCTTACTGCCTTTAGTTGAGCGCCATCCATAAAGTTACCTGATTTATTAACTTCATCGATAGCCAGTTCAGCACTTTTTGCCATAACAGGTGCTAAAGATTCTATTGGTCCAGTAAAGCCAAGAATGATGCCAATCTTTATTTGACTGTCTGCACTTTTTTCAGTTTTAGATGCGTCTTGATTATACAAAAATACACCTAATATTATTAATCCAGTTATTAAAATAACTGGTATAAGATTTTTTTTCATTTAATTTCCCCTTAAATCTAATTTAACAGTATTTTATAGAGAAATCGTATAATTAAGCGAATCAAATTTTAAGTTGTTATATAAAAAAACATTTAGTAGTTTTGTAATCATTCGTTATAGGAAAAAAGATATAAAAGCATGCGCTATAATTGGTTAAAATTATTGAAGGAAGGTTTCAATAATAATAGTGGTTGGGAAAAAACTTGGAAAAACCCAGAATTAAAAAAAGAATATAATGTTATTATTATTGGTGGGGGCGGTCATGGCCTTGCAACAGCTTTTTATCTAGCTAAAGAATTTAATATAAAAAATATTGCCGTTTTAGAAAAAAATTGGATTGGGGGCGGTAATGTTGGACGTAACACAACTATTATTCGTTCAAATTATCTACTTAACGAAAATGAAGCCTTTTACGAATTTTCATTAAAATTATGGGAAAGTCTAGAAAAACAAATAAATTATAATGCGATGGTTAGTCAAAGAGGAGTTTTGAATGTATACCATTCAGATTCTCAAAGAGACTCATTTATTAGGCGTGGTAACTCAATGATAATAAATGGAGCAGATGCAGAACTATATGATGTTAATAAAATTAAATCGCTTTATCCTTTTTTAGATTTTGATAACGCAAGATTTCCAATTAAAGGAGGATTGTTTCAAAAAAGAGGTGGAACGGTTAGACATGATGCTGTTGCTTGGGGTTATGCTCATGCCGCAGACCAACTAGGTGTTGATATTATTCAAAATTGTGAGGTACATAACTTTAAATTTAAATCAGGTGCTTGTATTGGTGTTGAAACTAATAAAGGTTTTATCAAAGCAAATAAAGTTGGGTGTGCAGTTGCCGGTTCGACAAGTCTTTTAATGTCAAAGGCAAATATGAATTTACCCATTGAAAGCCATGTCTTACAGGCTTTTGTTAGTGAGAGTTTAAAGCCGATTATACCAGGCGTAATTACATTCGGGGCAGGTCATTTCTATATTTCTCAATCTGATAAAGGAGGTTTAGTTTTTGGAGGTGATATTGATGGATATAACTCTTATGCTCAAAGAGGTGGAATAGATACTTTAGAAGATGTTTGTGAAGGTGGGCTGGCTTTAATGCCCATTATTAGCAAAACAAGGCTTTTGCGAATGTGGGGTGGTGTTATGGATATGAGTATGGACGGATCGCCTATTATAGATAAAACTCATATTAATGGTTTATATATGAATGCTGGTTGGTGTTATGGAGGGTTCAAGGCAACTCCTGCTTCTGGTTGGTGTTTTGCACATCTTCTTGCCAAAGGGTACTCCCATGCATTATCAAAAAACTATCGTTTAGATAGATTTAAAAATGGCTATATGATTGATGAAAAAGGTCAAGGTGCACAGCCCAATTTACATTAAGGTAGAATTCAATGATTATTGATCATCCGTTATTAGGTCCAAGGGACATCAGTGAATTTATTTATTTAGGTGATGCATCTTTATTAAATAGACCTAAATGGGATGCTGAAGATGCAGAACATAGTTTCTATGAATACCTTTATTTAAGAAAAAATGTTGCAGGTGTTCATAAAGAACTTTGGTTTCATCAACAAGGAGATAGATCATGGCTTGTTATTTCAAGAAATACTTTAACTCATGAAATTACAAAAGTTGATCTTGTGGGAAACCATTCTAAAAATATGGAAATTTTAAATGACTAGTTTTGACAGAATCAACTCTAGTTCAATCGACACACAAAAAGAGCTTAACTTCATATTTAATGGTAAAAAATATACAGGTTTTCAAGGTGACACACTTGCATCAGCTTTAATTGCAAACGGCATAAAACTGATTGCAAGATCATTCAAATACCATCGACCAAGGGGAATAATTTCCTGTGGTTCACAAGAACCTAATGGATTAGTTGAATTAATACATAAAGATTTTAGAGAACCAAATACAAAAGCAACTACTATAGAGTTATATGAGGGACTAGAGGCTAAAAGCCAAAATTGCTGGCCATCCTTAAAGTATGATTTTATGTCTTTAAATGACAGATTTTCAAAATTTATTGGTGCAGGTTTTTATTATAAGACTTTTATGTGGCCGGCCTCTTTTTGGGAAAAAATCTATGAGCCACTAATTAGAAAAGCTGCTGGTTTAGGCAAGCTATCATACAACAAAAATGAAAGAATTTCTGAAAAAGGTTTTTTACATTGTGATCTTTTAGTTATTGGATCAGGTCCTTCAGGTTTGGTCTCCGCTTATTTAGCTGGTTTATCAGGAGCAAAAGTTATTTTAGTTGAAGAAGATTTTATTTTTGGAGGCAATTTAAATAACGAAGCTTCCGATATTTCTAAAACTGCTGCTCAAAAATATCTACGTTCTCTATTAAAAGACATTATGAAAATGCCTAATGTTAGATGTATGAGCAGAACTTGTGTTATAGGTATGTTTGATCATGGTATTTTTGGAGCATTAGAAAAGCTAAATCAAAGTAAAATAGATCAAATATTCTGGAAAATAAAATCAAAAAAGGCTCTTTTATGCACCGGAGCCCTAGAGAGATTCATTCCATTTCAAAATAATGATAGGCCAGGCATTATGTTGTCTGCATCAATTCGAAGTTACTTAAATAGATGGGGAATAAATAATTATAAAGACGTTTTGTTGTTTACAAATAATAATGATGCTTACCTAACAGCTAGTAATTTAATTTCCTCTGGGGTTAATGTTGTCGGGGTAGTAGATACAAGAGATAAACCTAAAATTTTTGATTCTAGAATTAAAGTGTTTCAAGGTTCTCAAGTTATAAACACGCGAGGAAAATTAGAACTTAAGGGTGTTGATATACAAAATAAAGAGGGTAAAATTTCTTTTGTGAAATGTAATGTTTTAGGGGTGTCAGGTGGTTGGAATCCTAATATTCAAATCAGTTGTCATACAGGTGTAAAACCCGAGTGGGACAAAAAAATTTCAGCTTTTATTCCTGGTAAAAATAATGTTTCTACACATTTAAAGGCAGTTGGATCAGCAAATGGAAAATTTACTTTAAGTGAATGTATATTGTCAGCCGAAAAAGCTGTTTTAGAAATACTTAATGATTTAAATTTTAAGTCAAAAAAACATAAGATTCCAAACGTAGTTCAAGAAAATATTGATATAGACCCATTTTGGTATGTTCAATTTGGTTCTGAGAGAAAATGGGTTGATTTACAAAATGACGTGACTGTAAAAGATATAGAAATTGCCTATAAAGAAAACTTTAGATCAGTTGAGCATTTGAAAAGATATACAACCTTAGGTATGGGGACTGATCAAGGAAAAACGTCAAATGTAACTGGCCTTGCTATATTAGCCTCATTATCAAAGAAATCCATTCCTGAAGTTGGGACAACAGTATTTAGACCTCCTTACGTCCCAGTATCACTCGATACTTTAGTTGGACATGCTCATGATAAAAACTTCAAACCTGCAAGACTGACTCCATCGCATAATTGGGCTCAAGAAAATGGAGCTAGTTTTACAGAAAGTGGTTTATGGTTGAGAGCCGAGTGGTATGCAAAAAAAAATGAGAAAAACTGGAGAACAACAGTTGATAGAGAAGTAAATGCTGTAAGAAACTCTGTAGGGTTTTGTGACGTATCTACTCTTGGAAAAATAGATATCCAAGGAACGGACGCTCTAAGTTTTATCAATAAAATTTACTGTAACGGTTTTGCTAAACTACCTGTTGGTAAAGTTAGGTATGGTTTAATGCTTAGAGAAGACGGTTTAGTTATGGATGATGGAACTACTGCGAGGATTAGTGAAAATCATTTTATCATGACAACTACTACAGTTAACGCTGAGAGTGTGTATAGGCACTTAGAATTTTGTCATCAATGTCTATGGCCTGAATTGGATGTGCAACTAATATCTACAACCGATGCGTGGGCTCAAATTGCTATTGCGGGCCCAAATTCTAGAAAAATAATTTCTAAAATTATTGATCCAGAATATGATGTTTCTAACGAAAAATTTCCTTTTATGGCATGTGCGGATATTACAATTTGCAAAGGTGTTCGAGCACGTCTTTTTAGAATTTCATTTTCTGGTGAACTGGCTTATGAACTGTCAGTTCCAACTCAATATGCGTATTCACTTGTTTCTTATCTGATGGAAATAGGTGTAGAAGAAAATATTACACCTTATGGCACTGAAGCCCTTGGTGTTATGAGAATAGAAAAAGGTCATGCTGCTGGACCAGAATTAAATGGAACAACTTCTGCATTAAACTTAAATATGGATAAAATGGTATCTCCTAAAAAAGATAGTATAGGAATGGTATTATCAAAAAGAGAAGGTTTGAATAAACTAGATGCGCTTAAACTTGTTGGCTTGAAACCTATAAAAACAGATAATCAAATAGTTTCTGGATCACATATTTTTAATTTACAGGATAAAATAAAACCTGAAAATGACCTTGGCTATGTTACTTCTTCTTGTTACTCACCTACTGTGAAATCTTATATTGCTCTAGCATTTTTAAAAAATGGAAGTAACCGATACGGAGATAAAGTTAAAATCAGCAACCCATTATTGAAAAAAGAATCTTATGCAGAGGTTTGTAATCCAGTTTTTTTAGATCCAACTGGAGATAAATTACGTGAATAAAAATTTATTATTGAAACCTAATTTATACAGATCTGAAGTTTTGATGGTTAATGATAAGCTTAAATTAACGGTGGATAAATCTAGAAATATATTTTCTTTAAATGAGAATAAAGACGAAACTAATAAATTTAATCGTATATTCAAGAAATTTTTTGGTTTCACTGTTCCCGAAATTGCAAAATTTAAATTAAATGAAAATTCTATTGCTTTATGGTCACGAACCAAAAGTTATATTATACTAACTGATTTTAATTTAGATGATTTAACTTCTAACTTTGATGGTTTAGCTTCTATTACAGATCAAACTGGTGGTTGGTTGTCATTTAAAATAAGTGGAAAAGGTTCTATACTTCTATTTGAGAAACTGATTACTATTAATTTGGAAAATTTTAATGAAGGTAATGTAATCAGGACATCTGTAAGTAAGATAAACTGCTTTGTATTATGTAAGAAAAAAGCTGAAACCTATTATATTATCTGCCCTATATCATTTTATATATCAATGTCAGAAAGATTAAGGAGTTTAATTTCATTAATTAATTGAATAAAATTTTTAAGACATCATTAAGTCTGGAAGCCATGTGATAACTTGTGGAAATAACACAAGACCCAAAATTGTTAATATATCTGCGATGAAGAATAAAGTGACACCTTTGAATACCTCTGTTACTGGTATGTCTTTTCTTACACCTGCGACTACGAAGCAATTTAAACCAATAGGAGGTGTGATTAGGCACACTTCAGCCATTTTAACTACAATTATTCCAAACCAGACACTAACTTGATTAAAATTCATACCAAATGCACTATCCGCAACAGTTACATCTGGGCCACCATTCAACAGCATTACAGCAGGATATACTACCGGAAGTGTAAGCAACAATAGTCCTATGGCATCAATAAACATTCCTAGAATAACGTATCCAAGCAGTATTAATAAAAGTGTTATATATGGATCAAAAGGTAGAGCTATAATCCAGTTTGCAAAGGTTTCAGGCAAACCTGAGAAGCCTAAAAACCTTACAAAAATTAAAACGCCCCAGATAATAGAAAATATCATAGCTACTAATTTAGCAGTTTCAATTAAAGCTGTTTTAAGTGCTGAAACTTTTACTCTATTATAAACTGCCATTACTAGGACCACAAAAGCACCTAACGAACCTGCTTCAGTTGGGGTTGCCCAACCTGCATATATTGCGCTTATAATCACAGAAATTACAACGGCAATTGGTATTATACCTGGCAATGTTTTTAACTTTTCATTAAGTGTATATTTTCTTGATCGTGGTGCTAATTTTGGATTCTTTTTTGCCCACATAATAATAATTAATGCATAAATAATAGCTGAAAATACACCTGGTAAAAAGCCAGCTAATAATAATGCGCCAACAGACTCTTCTACAATAATAGCATAAATAATTAAGATTGCTGATGGTGGAATTAATGAGGCCAAAGTTCCTCCAGCAGCTACAACACCAGCGGCGAGCTTTTTATCATAACCCTCCTTAAGCATCTCAGGAATTGCAATTCGTGAAAAAACAGCTGCAGTAGCTGTAGAAGCTCCAGAAACAGCAGCAAATCCAGCCGTCGAAAAAACAGTTGCAACTGCAAGGCCACCTGGAACAAATCCTACCCAAGCTCTAGCGGCTTCAAATAGTTTTCTTGTTATTCCAGCTTGGTAAGCTAAAAACCCAATCAAAATAAATATAGGTAGCAATCCGAGAACAAAAGTAACTGATTTTGAATATGGTATTGCCCCAATATTACCTAAAGCAGGGCCAACACCAATTAACTCAACAAGCCCTATCATCCCTGCAATGCTAGCTGCAATTACAACTCTTACACCACTGAAAACTAAAATTAGTAAAATTACTGTGCAAATTATTCCCACGGTTGAAGGGTCATTATATCCAATACCAAAAAAACCTTCTGGCTGTCCTTGAAGTAATTTTTCAAAATTCATATTATTCTCTTATTGAATTAATTTCGTCGTTAGCTAATTCTTCTGGTGTTTTAATGATAGGAACATACATGGGTTCACTATCAACATTAATTGCTAATTTAAAATAGCCAACAAGTTCCAAAAAAAGTCTTAAAAACCATATTGTAAAACCAAGCGGAACTAAAATTTTGGCAGGCCAGGTTGGAAACAAATAATCCATCGTGCTATCTCCGATTACATAAGCATCAATAGCAAATAAACTACTATAATATATTAAAATCCCTACAACTATGAATGCACAAAAAGTTGCGACTAATTCAACTATCCATTTAATGCGCCCTTTTAAGTTTGCTACAAGGAGTTCCATGCGAATATGAGAATCCATTCTTTGAGCGAATGCAACGCCTAGAAATGCAAAAATTGAAATTGATAATTCTGATAGTTCTAAAAAAGCAGGCCAAGGATAACCTACAACTCTGGATATTATTTGTATGGATGTTAAAATCATTACTATAAAAATTGAAATACCTACAAATAATACCAAAAAGTCTTCTACGGCAATTAGTTTTTTATTGAAAAAATTTAACAATTTTTAACCTTTTCTTAGACATGTGTGCGATAAACGCACACATGTTAATAAGTATATATTATTTATAATTTAGAATGACATCTAATACTGCTTGAGCATCAAATTGATCCTTATTAGCAGCAACCCATTCATCCTGAATTGGTTTACCTGCCTTTGATTTAAATTGATCAAGCGTCTTTTTATCATATCTTATTTCTTTGAATTTCTTTTTCCAAATAGGTAAATACTTATCATCAGCTTTTTTATAAGCAGCTTTTAATGAATCCAGAGCTTCTCCACGAAGACTGTTCAATAGATTTTGATACTGTTTTGGAAGTTTATTATAAGCTTTCAAGTTCATAACATATGGACAATCTGAAGTTCCTGGTGATAAATTCGCAGTGTACCAATCCGCGACCTCGTTAATTTTATAAGCTGCATGGGCGTACGTAAATGGAAATGAAACTGCATCAACTGCGCCCCTGGCAATAAGTGTATAAGTTTCTGGTGCAGGAACTGACATTTTTGTAGCTCCTAAACGAACCATTGCTGTTCCAACACCACCGCCGGCTCTTACCCTCATTCCTTTAAAGTCAGTAAGTTTTAGTGGTGGCTTTCCTTTACCCATAAATTCATATTGAGGTAAATTAGATGTCATGAAATAAATTCCATTAAACTTAGCTGCTTCAGCCTTTAAAATAGGATGGTCATAGACAGCTTGTCTAATTTTAGCATCTCTTTCAAAACTATTCCCAAGCGGTAAAAATGGAAGAGTTAGAACCATTAAGGCTGGATTTTTCTTTGGATGATAAAAATTACAAACAGTAGCCATTTCAAATGAGTTGGCTTTTAAGCCGTCCCAATTTTCTCTTGATTTGGCCAATTGACCACCATAAAATATTTTTAAGTTAAATTTACCATTTGTTTCTTCACTAAGTCTTTTGGATAATGTCTCTGCACCTTCAGTGAATGCACGTCTTTTCCCCCATAAACTATATTTCCAAAAAACACTTGGGCCGTCAACACTAGCAAGAACAAGGTTTGCTAAAAAATTAGACATTAGTACCATTACAAAAACGGCAATAATTCTTTTAATATTAAACATTTATTTTCTCCTGATTAATTTTCATTAATTAATTAAATATATATTTGTCCCTACATTAATCGATTTAAAATAAATTAGCCAAACTTATATAGTTAACAGATTAATCAAAATGAAATTTTTAATTAATTGCATTTTGATAGATAAAAAAAAATAAAGAGTTTATTATTGTTTTAATAAATATTAGGGAAATATGTTATGAGCTCCAAAAAAATTGAAACACAAAAAATTAGTTTAACTGAAATCCAAGAGTTAGTTACTAATATTTTTCTTAAACAAGGCTGTAATCAAGAAAATGCAATTGCTTTAGCTAATACTATTACTAAAGCTGAAGAAGATGGTTCTAGTTCACATGGTTTGTTTCGATTGCCTGGTTATGTAGCATCTTTAAAATCTGGCAAAGTTAATGGTCACGCTTCTCCAAAGGTAATTAATAAAACACCTGTAATATTAAAATGTGACGCAGATAATGGTTTTGCGTCAACCTCTCATGAGGTTGCATTACCTCTGCTTGCAGAATCAGCAAAAAAAAATGGAATATCTGTTTTAAGTATTACAGGTTGTTACCATTTTGCAGCTTTATGGCCAGAGACAGAATTCCTTGCAAAAAATAATTTAGTTGGTTTTGCTTGTACAGCATTTAAGCCATCTGTTGCTCCAGCAGGAGCAAAAGAACCTTTTTTTGGAACTAACCCCATTTCAATGGCATGGCCTAAGAAGAATGATCACCCAGTTGTTTTTGATATGGCAACGGCTACTATGGCTAAAGGTGAGGTTATGATAGCTGCAAGAGACGGACATATGCTTCCCGATGGAGTAGGTCTTGGAGAAAATGGTCAACCTTCAAATGATCCAAAGGATATTTTAAAAGGTGTTTTATTACCTTTTGGAGGTTATAAAGGGTCAGCTATCTCCATGATGGTTGAATTATTTGCTGCAGGTTTGACTGGGGATGCTTTTTCCTATGAGGCCCAAGAAAATGATAATAATGATGGAGGCCCTCCAAAGGGAGGGGAATTTATT
This sequence comes from Candidatus Levibacter sp. Uisw_134_01, assembly GCF_047717795.1. GTDB lineage: Bacteria > Pseudomonadota > Alphaproteobacteria > Puniceispirillales > Marisalimonadaceae > Marisalimonas. The sequence continues at coordinate 190,128 of NZ_CP159808.1, forward strand.
ATGGCTATCAATCCAGAAATCATTGCAGAATCTAATTGGGAAGATCATTGCGATGATTTTTTTCAAAAACTTTCAGCAATTAAAGGGGTGCGGCTTCCTGGGTCGCGGAGACATAAAAATAGAAATTCTGATCAGTATCGCTTTATAAATGAAGAATTATTAATCAAAGTCAAATCATATCTTTAATAAGTCTAATACTTAACCTTCTTCCTTTTTGATATTATCTAAAAATAATTTAACGTCTTCAAGTTTGTCGTCTGGTAAATCTTTATAGCTTGATCCATAATGATTTTTAATTTTTAATGCTACATGAGCGTATGGATTTCTCCCATTTGGATGATTTGGATGATTAGGTAATTTATTTATTAGATAATCCCCAGTTAGTTGAATTAAACGCCATAGATTTTTTCTGTTTTCATCATTCATTTTTAGAAAATTCTTAAAAGAAATAATGTAATTCCTGGGAAAGAAAAAAGAAGAATAACTCTAAAAATATCACTTATTAAAAAAGGTAAAACACCCTTAAATGTCTCTGAAATACTAACATCTCCAGCAAGTTTGTTTATAATAAAAACATTTAATCCAACTGGAGGAGTTATTAGTCCCACTTCAACAACAATCAATGTTAATATTCCAAACCAAATAGCAGTTTCTTCTGGTGTCATCCCAAAATCTAATGTCATAATTAAAGGGAAAAAAACAGGAATAGTTAAAAGTATCATAGCCAAGCTATCCATCAAGCAACCTAAAAACAAATAAAGAATTAGAATGCATGCCACTATTAACAAAGGTGATAGGTTATTATTTAGAGCAATGTTGCCTAGTTCGTTTGGAAGTTGGGTTAAGGCTATGAAGGAGTTAAAAAACTCTGCGCCTAATAATACAAGAAATATCATCGCGGAAGTGATGGCTGTATTTTCGATGACTTCTATTAAATCAGAAAATTTAAAGCTTTTATTTAAGGCAGCAATTAGACCTGTGCCGCCGGCTCCAATTGCACCTCCCTCAGTTGGCGTAAACCATCCCAAATAAATACCACCAATCATCACAACAAAAATTAAAATGATTTGCCAAATATTTTTAAATAATAAAAATCGTTCTTTCCAGCCAACTCTATTTTTTGTTGGTCCAGAGCCTTTAACAAACCTTACATAAAGTGCTATTGCTAATATGTAACCTAAAGCAGCTAAAATACCAGGAACGAAAGCTGCCAAAAACATTTTAGCAATATTTTGTTCTGTCAAAATTGAGTATATTATTAAAATAACTGATGGAGGTATTAATATACCCAACGTGCCTCCAGCAGCCAAAGTTCCTGTGCTTAAAGCACCAGAATATCCAAGGCGTCTTAGTTCTGGTAATGCAACTTTCCCCATAGTAGCTGCAGTTGCTAATGAAGATCCACAAATTGCTCCAAACCCTGCACAAGCGCCTATAGCTGCCATGGCTACCCCGCCTTTACGGTGCCCTAAACAAGCTCCAGTAAATTTAAATAACGCTTCGCTCATGCCGGCTTTCCCAGCAAAATTTCCCATTAACAAAAAAAGGGGTATCACAGAAAGTGAATAATTTGAAAAAAGATGCCATGCACTTGTTTTAACTTGAGATAAAATCGGGAGCCATCCAGCAATCAAAATAGTGCCCGAACAGCCAACAATTAGCATGGATAGGCCAATAGGAACTCTCAAAGCTAACATAGAAAATAATATTGGAAACGCTAATATGCCAAGGGTAAATTTATCCATATAAATTAATTACCCACAATATTAAAAATCTTAATTATAAAAGTATAAAAGCAACAAATAGTTAAAAGAAAGAAAGAAGCAATTACTGGTAAGAAAGGTATCCAAATAGGAAATGCCAAAAGCATAGTTTCTTCTTGATAAACGAACATATCCCTAGCGCCCAAAACCATACGAAAGCTAAAAAAAAGTGCTGTTAATCCAAAAATTAGAGAACTTAAGGCATCTAAAAAGTAAATTTTATTTTTGGATAATTTTGCTGTTATAAAGTCGACTATTACATTTCCATTTTTCAAGTAACAAAGCGGTAAGAAAGATCCAATAGCAACAGCACATGCTATCTCTACTAATTCAAAATCACCTAAAATAGGAGATGAAAAAACAACACGTCCAAAAATTGAAAATATACTAATCAAGGCAGCTATTAAAAGAACTAAACCGCCAAAAATAGCAAAAAATCTAGATATGTTATTTAAAATACGCCCAAATTGATTATCTGGACGTATTTTTATATTATTAAACTTATTAAAAAACATATTATTTATTAATATGTTTTCTCATATTTTGCTATTAATGATTTTGCTGTGTCATATAGTTTTTGTCCATCAAGGCCTTTGCTATTTGCTTTTTTAATCCAATCTTGAATGACTTCATTTCCAGCTTTTTTAATTTCTGCTACTGGTGCTCCAGACAATACATGAAATTCTCCGCCAGCTTTAACAGCTAGACTTTTTGCAGGACCTTCAAATCCATCCCATAAAATACCGGCTTGCTTAGCTAAAGACATACCTGCATTATTATCAATAATTTTTTTATGAGCATTAGATAGTGAATTATATTTTGCTTTATTCATAATAAATAGAAAAGGAGTGGTATATAATCCTCTATTTCCAGCTATATTAGTATGAGATTTAGTAAGTTCTTGAAGTTTAAAAGAAGGCATTATCTCCCAAGGCACAACCATTCCGTCAATAACTCCTTTTGATAAAGAAGGTGCAACTTTTGGTACTGGCATACCAACAGGTGTGGCTCCTAATTTTTTCAAAAGATTAGTTGCTGAACGTGTTGGTCCTCTGAGTTTAAGCCCTTTAAAATCAGCAACAGATTTTATGAGTGTTTTTTTAGTATGTATCATTCCAGGAGCATGGACATGCACTGCTAAAATTTTATAATCTTTTAAATCCTCTGCGCCAGCAGTCTCAACAAATTCTTGAACTGCTTGAGCGGTTATTTTTGCGCTCGTAGGCATAAAAGGGAGTTCAAATACAGATAATCTTGGAAATCTACCAGGAGTATATCCAGCGACTGTCCATGCTAAATCAACAACTCCTTCACGAACTTGATCAACCAGTTGTGGTGGTTTGCCTCCAAGTTGCATGGACGGATACATCTCTGTTATAATTTCTCCATTACTTTCCTTAGTTACTTTGTCAGCCCAAGGTTTTACAAATTTAGCGTTAGAGTTTGCTGGCATTGGGACAAAGGTATGAAACTTCAATGTCACTTTATCAGCTGAAGCACTAAATGATAAACCAGCACTGATAATAGTGGTGGCCAATAATCCTAGTATTTTATTCATTAATATTCCTCCAGATTAAGTTTATTATTGTAAATAAATCATTAACTACAAATTTATATAAATCAAACTCTATTTTAATAAAATATAAATAATATTCTCATTATACGATAAAATTTATATTTAAATATTGTTTTATTATTAATATGATGCATAATTGGTTTTATTTGATTTAAGGTATAATTAAATGGCTATAAATGCATTAAGTTATATAGGGGTAAATTCAGACAAACTAGACGATTGGTATAATTTTGCAGTTAAACATCTTGGTATGCAGAAAATTGATAATAGTTCAAAATCTTTATCCTTTAAAATGGATAATCAAAAACAAAGGTTTTCTATTTCTGGTGAACCTGGTGATGCACTAGCTTTTCTTGGCTGGGAAGTTGAAACAAAATCTGATCTTCAAATTTATGCAAATAGATTAGATAAAATTAATATATTAGTTAAAGAGGGTAATAGAAATTTAACTGATAAAAGATTTGTTAACGAATTAATATATTTTGACGATCCGGCTGGTAACAGAATTGAACTAGTTTATAAACCTCATTTGGATAAAGATCCATTTGTTTCAGGAAGACCAATATCAGGGTTTAAAACTGATGTTTGTGGTTTAGGCCACGCTGTATTACATGTTTCCAGTATTGAAGGTTTAATACCTTTTTATAGGGATACCTTAGACTTTAAAATTAGTGATTATAGCTTTAATCCAATATCATTATGTTTTTTTCATGTGAATGGAAGACATCATAGCTTTGCTATGATTGGAACTGGTCAACAAGGATTTCACCATTTTATGGTTGAATATCAAAATCTGGATGATATTGGCCAAGGTTATGATCTTCTTCAATTTAAAGAAAATGCTATTGCCTATACATTAGGAAGGCACACCAACGATTATATGACTTCATTTTATGCTCATACTCCGTCAGGGTTTTTTGTAGAAAATGGTTGGGGTGGTAGAATTATTGACCCAAGCACCTGGGTTCCCCATGAAACAAATGAGGGTCCAAGCTTTTGGGGTCATGAAAGATTATATCTTCCAGATGTTGAAAGATTAAAATTTAGAAAAAAACGTCTTGAAACGGCCGAACAAGGAAAGCAATCTCCTATGATTATAGATTGTCCGTGGCTTTACCAAAACGTTAAAAATAAATAAATATCATTAATATGAAGTTAAAAATGGACCGTGTTTAACATGAATAATTTAGATTTTGATATTGTAATTGTTGGATTAGGTCCAACTGGTGGTACTTTGGCAAATTTATTAGCTATGAATAATGTTTCCGTTCTAATTTTAGAAAAAGAGGGAAATATATACAATCTTCCTCGTGCAGTACATTTTGATGATGAGATAATGCGAGTTTTTCAAACTATTGGAATTACTAAAAGCCTATCCAAAAAATTAATTATTAATAAGGGTACAAAGTTTATAGATGATAATGGTGAATTATTATTGGATTGGCCAAGACCTAAGAAAATTACAGAAAATGGATGGTATCCAAGTTATCGTTTTCATCAACCAGATTTAGAGAGAAGCTTAAGACATAATTTAAAAAAATATAAAAATGCTACTATAGTTCAAAATGCCGAAGTTTATAAAACTATCAACAAAAAAGATTATGTAGAGGTGAATTATAAAAATACTAAAACTAATAAAATTCATTCTTTAAAATCAAAATATTTAATTGGCTGTGATGGTGCAAATTCATTTCTAAGGAATGAAATTAATTCAGAAATGGAACATTTAGGTTTTGAGCAACGTTGGGCTGTTATTGATGTGATTTTAAAAAGAAAAAAAATGAGCCTCCCAGACAGAACTATTCAATATTGCAGTCAATCTCGGCCAGCAACTTATTGTAGAAATGTAGGCAGGAGACGAAGGTGGGAAATAGCGTTAAAGGACGATGAACGCGCGGATACTTTCTTTGAAGAAAAAACACTTTGGAAATTTTTGAGTCGATGGATTGTTCCAGATGAAGCTAAGGTTGAAAGAAAGACCATATATACTTTTCAATCTGCAATAGCGAAACAATGGAGAAAAGGACGTATTTTTTTAGTAGGGGATGCCGCTCACCTAACACCTCCTTTTATGGGGCAAGGCATGTGTGCGGGGATTAGAGATGCATCAAATTTGGCGTGGAAGATTACTATGTGCTGCAATAAAGGTCATAATGACAAGTTACTTGATACTTATCAGTCAGAAAGATCTTCTAACGTAAGAGACTATATAAAAACAGCAATGAAAATGGGAGAATTACTGAATTCAATTGGCGGGTCTGACGTTTCTGACACTGTTTTCATTCAACCTGATGGATCAATAAAGATGAACACTATTAAACCTAAGCTTGGAAAAGGATTAGGAATTTCAAAAGATCCTAATAGAGGAAAAATATTTCCTTCTTTAAAAAATGAATTCGGAAAAGATATTGATTTTTTATATTCAAGTGAACCTATATTAATCACTAATAGAAAAATAGATAAAAATAATTTTGATATTAAAATTTTTGATAATATAGATATTCCTAAAGTTGAGACGATACTAAAAAAATTTAAAAGTGATGCATTAATAATTCGTCCTGACAGATTTATTTTTGCCAGTACCAATGAAAAAGATTTAGTGAATTTTTCAGAGTCATGTCTCAGTCAAATTAATAATTGAGAAGGTTTTTCTTAAATGTCTGGTTTTGAAAGATTTAATAAAATTTTAAATCTATTTTCAGAAAAAAGAAGTTCTCTGACAGTAGCTGAAATTTCAGAAGAGTTGAAAATACCTTCAAGCACTATTTACAGAACAGTTCGCGAAATGGTTTTAGCAGATTTTCTGGAGAGTGCAGCGGGTTCTTATTTTAGACTAGGTCAAGCATTTATTAAATTTAATCGTATTATTAATTTATCAGACCCATTAATTCAAGCAGGTGAACCATTTCTTGAAAAACTAGCAAATGAAAATCCAATACCTAGCACAAATATATTAGCAAGGCTTTTTGGTGATAAAGTGATGTGTATTTCTGATTTCAAATATCCATCATTTAAGAATAATACAAGCTATCAAAAAGGTAGATTAATGCCATTACTCTATGGTGCAACTTCTAGAGCAATTATTATGCAAATAAAAGGGAAGCGTTTGTATGATATTTTAAATCTTGAAGGTTTAAAGGACAATAAACAACAAGAAATATTTATAAGAGGCTTGGATAAAGATAGAAAAAAAGGTTTTTGTAAGACACAAGGTCAAGTTGACAGAGGATTAATTGGTTTTGCCATTTCAATAAATAATAAAAAATTAGGGATTGAAGCTTCATTGAGCTCAATATTTAACTCTAGCGATTATCGTCCTGAGCATGAACCAACTATATATGCCAATCTGTCAAGCTACGTAATATTAATTGAGAGATATATAAATAAAATATTTTTTGAAATTGAGGCTTATCATAATAATGATTTAAATAAGGATTAAAAGTAATGTTAACGGCTGTTCAAGCAGATTTGTATCTGCACCATCTTGAAATACAAAGTAATAACCCTCTTGGTCTAGCAAAGTTTTATTCAAGTGTCATGAGTATGCAATTAAATAAAGTAAATAACAAAAAGATTATATGTAATGGGCCATCAAGAAAGATTATTATATCACAAGGAAATAACAGAACTTTAAGTCATGTAGGTATGGTCTGTAGAAGTAAAAATAACCTTGCTAGATTTAAAAGTTTTCTAATTCAGAATCAAGTTCAAGTAAAAGAATTTGATTCAGAAATTTATAAAACTGGATCTTTTTCTATTTTAGATCCTGATGATAATAAAATATGTTTTGGTATTTTAAGTGATAATGAAAAGTTATTATTTGATGGTATAAATGGTCCATTACAACACGTAACTTTTTCTTCGTTTAACGTAGAAGCTTTTCAAGAATTTTATGAAAAAAAACTTGGTTTTCAAGTAACTGACAGAGTTGTAAAAATAGATGGTACACTTGCTACATGCTTCATAACGTCTAATCATGAGCATCATACAATAGCATGTTTTAAGTCAGCTAAAAAAGGTATGGATCATCATTCATATGAAGCGGGTGAATGGGATCATATAAAAACTTGGTGCGATCACTTTGCCTCACATGATATACAACTTATGTGGGGTCCTGGTAGACATGGGCCAGGAAATAACTTATTTGTTTTTATTGAAGATGCTGATGGAAACTGGATTGAAATTTCAGCTGAATTAGAGACGGTTCATGGCCGGCCGATAAAAAACTGGCCTCAAACTGAAAGAACCCTTAATTTATGGGGCAAGGCTATTATGAGATCATAAGAAAAGGAAATAAAATGAAATTAGTTAGTTTTAGTAGATTAGGCAAAGCCAGATTTGGAGCTGTTGTTAAAGACGGTGTGATTGACTTGACTGGTAAACTTGACCCAGATGTTAATACAATTAAAGAATTAATATCACTTCATATGGAAGATCAAGCAGAGGAATTTATTGCAGGCAAAAACAAAGATTTATCATTTTCAGATATTATATTTTTACCAGTTATTCCAGATCCTGAAAAAATTATGTGTGTTGGTTTAAATTATGTTGAACATAAAAAAGAAACTGGTCGACCAGATGTAGATAATCCAACAATATTTACAAGATTTGCAAACTCTCAAGTTGCCCACATGCAGCCTATGATTAAACCTGATAATTCAGATCGTTTTGATTACGAAGCAGAAATGGCAATAATTATTGGAAAAGGCGGAAGATTCATATCTGAGGATGAGGCTTTAAGTCATATAGCAGGCTATGCATGTTATAATGACGGCAGTATTAGAAATTATCAAAGACATACATCGCAATACACACCAGGTAAGACGTTTCCAGGTACAGGTGGTTTTGGGCCTTATATGGTTACACCAAGCGAAGTAGGGGATTATAGAAAATTACCAATTGAACTTAGATTAAACGGAAACATAATGCAAAAGGCAACGCTCGCAGACCTTATATTTCCAATACCAAGGTTAATCAGTTATATATCTGAATTTACGGCATTGTCTTCTGGTGATGTAATTGTTACTGGTACACCTGGTGGAGTAGGTGATAAAAGAAATCCTCCAGTGTATATGGTTCCGGGTGATATTGTTGAGGTTGATATTGGAATGTTAGGTGTATTAAGAAATCCAATAATTGCAGCGCCAAAGTTATAATTTTAAATATCTTAGGTGAATATTAATATGAACAAATCTTTAATTACAAACTTAGTTTCGTTGTTGATAATCTCGATTGGCCTTTTTTATAAAGATCAATATTCGTTTATTCTTATGACAGGTGTATTTGCATTATCAGGTAGTGTTACTAACTGGATTGCAGTACATATGTTATTTGATAAAGTCCCTTTTTTATATGGGTCAGGTGTAATACTTGATAGGTTTGAAGATATTAAACTAGGCTTAAAAAATCTAATACTGCAAGAACTGTTTTCAGAAGATCAGATAAAAAAGTTTCTATTAGAAAATAAGAATGGTGTTTCTGAAAAGCTTATTGAAAAAATAGACTTTGATAGGGTGTTTCTTGGTTTAGTAGAGGCTATTGAAAGTTCACAATTAGGTGGTATGCTAGCGATGGTTGGTGGAAGAAAGGCCTTAGATCCTTTAAAAGAGCCTGTTGTTAAAAAGCTGAGAATTATTATTGACGAATTTATTCATGAAAATGGTAAAAATGATCAGGCTAACAATTCTTCAGAAAGCTTGATCAAAAAAATTGAAAATATTTTAGATTCAAGGTTAGCTGATTTAACCCCCAAAGATATTAAAGATATTATTCAAAGAATGATAAAAGAACACTTAGGTTGGCTTGTTGTATGGGGAGGTTTTTTTGGTGGGCTATTAGGTTTTATTTTAAGTCCAGTCGCATTAAACTTAATATAGTAAATTGAAGAAGAGTGACTTGTTTTCACTCTTCTTCTTTAATTTTAAGATATTAACCAACCACCATCAATATCAATAGTAGTCCCAGTTATAAATTCATTTTCTATTGCAAAAATTATTCCTTGAGCTACTTCGTCAGGTGTTCCTGCTCGTGGAATTAAGTTGCTGTTAGTTGTGTTTTTATAGAATTCGTCTCTTTCTTTTCCCTGAAGTGGGCTCATGGGAGTATCTATTATTCCAGGAGAAACTATATTAATCCTTTTTGGAGCTATTTCTGGTGCAATGCCGCGAGCAAATGCTTCAACTGCGCCACCCACTGATGAAATTGCAATTTGCCCTGGACGACATTTTCTTGCTGGAGAACCACTCACTAAAACTATATTACCATCATCTTTTAAGAATTTGGTGCCATATCTTACTACGTTGGTATATCCCCATAATTTATCAAATGAAGCCTTGTAGCCATCTAAGTCCATAGAAAGAAACGGTCCAACAGCTCTTGAACCGCCAGTTGCTGAGTTAACTAAAATATCAAATTCACCTTGATCTTGAAAAAATTTTTCAATTGCTTCTCTATCTAAAACATTAAGTTTATATGTATTTACATTTTTTGGGAGATTTCCCAATTTTTCAGGGTTTCGGCTAATTGCAACGACATGAGCGCCTTTGTCAGATAACATCTGGGTTGCCGAAAGACCTATTCCAGAAGTGCCTCCAAAAACAATAGCCTTTTTACCATTAATATTCATGTTTGTTTTATCCTTTAAAATTATGTGTAATTATTTTTTTATAACATTTTGTTTTGAGATTTGTTACTAAAGTTTAAGTTATATTAATGGAGATGAAATGACAATCGAGTTATTTAGGAACAATTCATATTTAAAAGAACATAGTTCAAAAGTAGTAAAGATTTTACCTGAAGGGTTAGTTTTTGATGAAACAATTTTTTACCCAGAAGGTGGAGGACAACCGGGGGACGAAGGTGAATTAAATTTAGGAAATAAGACTATAAATATAATTGGGACAAAATATATTAATCGTGAATTAGTTCATTTAACTGAAAAATATGATCAATTAAAAGAAGGCGATAATATAAAAATTATTTTAGATTGGACTAAAAGGTATAGTTATATGCAAGTTCATACCTGTCTTCATTTATTATGCTCTTTAATACCCTATCCAGTAACAGGAGGTTCAATAGGCTATAAAAGAGGAAGATTAGATTTTGACCTTGAAACAAAACCTAATAAAGAAGAACTATTAGATAAATTAAATCAATTAATTCTAAAAAATTATGACGTTAGTATTTCTTCAATAAAAGATTCTGAGTTAGATGACAATCCGGACTTAGTTAGAACTATGTCTGTTAAACCACCAAGGGGATCCGGAGAAATTAGAATGATCTGTATTGGAGATAATGTTGATTATCAGCCCTGTGGAGGAACTCATGTAAATCGAACTTCAGAAATTCCTTCTGTAAGTTCGATTAAAATAGAAAATAAAGGCAAAATGAACAAAAGAATAATTGTTAATCTATAAGTATTATTGTTTTTTACAAACCACCTCAAAGGGCAAGGTCCTATTTTCTTTTATAGATTTCATAGAATTCACTGATCGTTCTTTCATGCTTTCTCCACCAATAACATGAATACCTAAAATGGGTTTTTCTTTTTTTGGGGAAGGATTAGTTAGCTTTTCATAACCTGAAATATATTTATCGCCTGTTTCAATAATTTCAATATTTGAAAAGCCTACTTTTTTTAATAAAAACATTGTTTCTTTAGGTGGTAATAAAAAACTCATTTTTTCAGTGTCTGCCCATGGTAACGGGAATATAGGATTTCCTTTTACACCTAAGCCATGTTCAGTAAAAGCAAAGAACCCACCTTTTTTTAGAACTCTAAAAGCTTCAGAAAAGAATTTTTCTCTCTCAGAAATATTCATTGTAACGTGTTGAGAGTAAGCACCATCAAAAGTTTCATTTTGAAAATCTAAAATTTCGCCATTTCCAACTTTGAGTTCAACTTTATTTGACATTGAAGTGATTTTATTAAATTCATTGCCTATTTCAACAAAGCTTGGGGTGATATCAATTCCCGTAATAATACATTCAAATTCTTTTGCGTAATATCTAGCTGGCCCCCCAAGGCCGCAGCCAATATCTAAGATACTTTGATTTTTTTTAATAGGCATCCTATTGCCAAGGTCAACAGTGGCAGCTATTCCTCGTGCGTGATATTGGTCTATGGGAAATAATTCTTCAATTTCCAGCTTTTTATCAACTAAATTAGCTTTTGTCATAGCTAAATGGACTCTAGAGTGTATATCACCTCTAGTCCAAAATACTTCTACATCTTCTTCATTAACCATTTAGAAATAAACCATCTTTTTTTAACCGTTAATGATGAAATCTGCGCAGCGTTCTCCAATCATCATACAAACCGCATTAGTATTTCCAGAAACTAACGTCGGCATAATAGATGCATCTGCAACGCGAAGTCCTTTAATTCCATGTACCTTTAAGTTTTTATCAACTACAGCATTTTGATCAAAACCCATTTTACAAGTTCCAGAGGGATGATAAAGAGTTTCAGCCTTATTTTTAATGAAATCTAATATATGATCATCAGAAGAAAACTCGTACCCAGGCTGTATTTCTTTATCACAAAACTCTTTCATTGCTTCTGATTGCATCAGTTTCCTAATTAATTTAACTCCAGCTATAAGTGTATCTTTGTCTAACTGGTTAGATAGAAAATTATACTTAATACTTGGGTATTCTTCAGGGTTAGTGGATTTAATATGAATGCTTCCCTTACTTTCAGGTAAGTTTTGATTGACTGTACATGTAATTCCTGGTTCTTTGCCTAATGTTCTTTTCCCATTATTTAAAACTACTTTGTATGGAATAAAATGTACTTGAATATCTGGCACGGCCAATTCTTTTCTAGTTTTAAAAAAACCAATGACTGGTGCTGATGGAAGGGTTAAAAAACCATCTCTTTGGAATACATATTTAAATACTTGCTTGATTAAATTAACGCCTCTGGCTTTGTCATTATATGCTATGCCTGGTTTTGTAATATTATAAACCAATCTAGGTCCAAGATGATCTCTTAAATTTTCTCCCACACCTTTTAGTTCATGAATTAGTTCAATTCCTTTACTTTCTAAAATTGAACGATCACCAATGCCTGACAATTCTAAAACTTGAGGGGAATTAATTGCTCCTCCGCATAAAATAACTTCTTTAGCGGCGCTATATTGTATTATTTTATTTTTATTTTTAACCTCTGCCCCAACACATTGCTTGCCGTCAAATAATAATTTTGTTACCAGCGAATTAGTGATAATGGTTAGGTTTTTTCTCGATTTAATTGGTGATAAATATGCTACCTTTGCACTCATTCTCTCACCTTTGTAAATTGTCGTTTGTGTGTAACTGATGCCTTCTTGATCATCACCATTATAATCTTTGTTAACTGGAATGTTGTTTTCTTGAGCTGCTTTAAATAAACCATCATATATTGGATTTCTATCGGTTACTTCAGAAACTTTAAGAGGGCCGTCTCCTCCTCTTATTTCTGAAAGTTCGCCTTGGTAATTTTCCATTTTCTTAAAAAAAGGCAAAACGTCATCGTATGACCAGCCAGTATTGCCCATTTGAGCCCATGTGTCATAATCTAACTTATTACCTCTAACATATACCAAGCCATTTATAGCACTTGACCCTCCAAGTAATTTTCCTCTTGGTATAGGTATTTCTCTGTCTCCTGTGCTCTCTTCTGGTTCAGATCTATACCTCCAATTTGCTAGTGGATTATCAATTAAGAGAGCAAAACTTGCAGGAAGTCTTGTTACTGGATGAGATGCTCTACCAGCTTCTATTAATAAAACATTATTTTGAGGGTTTTTAGATAATCTATTTGCTACAGCGCAACCGGCTGAACCAGCTCCAACTATAATATAGTCATAATTATTACTCATTTTTTTCCCTTGTTTCTAGATGACCATATTAGACATTTATATTTCATGATCAAATTAAAAAGGAATTAAATTTAGTTGTTCAGCTAATTGATAAATAAATTAAACAGTGTTAAGAAATATCAAATTTAAGGAAAATAAATTTGTTAGAGTTATTTTTAGATGTATCACAAATAATAATAGCCGATATTGTATTATCAGGTGACAATGCGCTTATTATTGGAATGGCGGCTGCAACAGTTCCAGAGAAAAATAGAAAAAAAGTAATTTTTATTGGTTTAATGGCTGCTGCAATTTTACGTATTTTATTTGCTTTAGTTGCTTCTTATTTAATAAGTGTTCCAGGACTGTTATTATTAGGTGGCCTTCTTTTATTTTGGGTATGCTGGAATTTTTATAAAGATATTAAAGAATTCTCGTCTGAAAAAAAGGATGATCATACTTCTGGAGTTGACTTGTCTGGCAAAGGTATGAAAGCTGCCTTAACAACTATTATTATAGCTGATGTTTCTATGTCTTTAGATAATGTTATAGCTATAACAGCCATAGCCAGAGATAATAAAACTCTATTAATATTAGGTATTGCTTTTGCTATATTAATAATGGCGGTATTTGCAACCGCCATCGTTAAGTTATTGATAAGATTTAAATGGTTATCTTACTTGGGCTTAGCGTTTCTAATCTACTTGTCAGCTACTATGACTTTTGACGGTTGGCTACAGCTTGCACCATTTATAGTTATTGCTTAAAAATTCTTTTTTTATCCAGATAACATCTTAGGAAACCACAGAGCTATATCTGGAATAAACAATACTAACATCATGCCAATTATCTGTAATCCAATGAAAGGCAATACAGCCATAAAGATTTCTTGTAACTCTATCTCAGGAGGAGCTACAGATTTTAACCAAAAACATGCTGGGCCAAAAGGTGGAGACAAGAAATAAATTTGTATATTCATAACAAACAATACACCAAACCATACAGCTGCCCAAGCAGGGTCTAATCCAAGTTCAGGAGCCATGCCGACAACGACTGGCGCAAATACTGGAACTGTTATAAAAGCAATTGCTATCCATTCCATAAATGTACCTAATATAACTAATATAAGCATCATTAAAGCAACAACGGCTAATGGTGAAAGACCAAGTCCGGTGAATAAAGATCTCATAAAATCTGCACCACCAATTAGGTTATATATGCCAACAAAAGCTACAGCACCTAATATTAGCCAGACTATTGTTCCAACAGTCGACATTGTTCCTGCAAGAGCTTTTTGCAAAAGGTTCCAGCTAAAAGAGTTTCTAACGAAAGCCACAATAATTGCTCCAACAACACCAACTGCTGCAGCTTCAGTAACAGACGCTATTCCAGCATAAATGGATCCCATCACACAAAAGATTAAAAATACACACATCATTACAGCGGATTTTTTCTCTTTATTTAATTTCATTTCTTTTCCACGAGCTGCAGCTACTTCTTCAGCGTTAGGGGCAAGAGACGGATTTATATAACATCTGATAAGAGTAAAAATAGCATAAAAAGTAGCGAGCATTAGACCTGGGACAGCACCAGCCATAAAGAGGTCGCCAATCGCAACATTTGCTGATAAACCATATACGATCATAATAATACTTGGAGGAATAAGAGTAGCCAATGCACCTGATGCACACACAACGCCAATAGCCAATTTTCTATTATATCCGAGACGCATCATTTGAGGAAGTGCTACTAATCCAAGCATAACAATCTCTCCACCCATAACACCTGACATTGCAGCAAGAATAACAGCAACAACAATTGTTTGAATTGCAACACCACCACGAAGTTTACCTGCAAAAATTTGCATAGCATCAAAAAGATCTTCAGCTACTCCAGCTTTTTCTAATATAGAAGCCATTAAAACGAACAATGGAACGGCTATAAGAGGATAAGCCTCTAAGAGCCCAAACGCATTTGTTGAAACTAGATATAATCCATTAAACCCAAAATAGAATAGTGCACTTAATATAGATACAAATAATGTTACAATCCCAAGAGGCATCCCAGTCGTCATCAATAAAATCATTAGCCCAACTATAAGTATACTTGCCCATTTAATGCCTATATCTCTTATATCTATATATTTAGTTGGCTCTAAATAAGCTGCTATAGAGCTAAGATGCTCGTTGATTGCTATAACCCCCTTTAACTCAAAGGCATGTTCAAAAAATACTAAGATTATTCTGAAAATAATAAAAGCGGCAATGCCAGAAATTATATTTTTTGCTACTTTAGAGTCAAAATGTCTGTAAAGGTTTACCAAAAGTTGAGTTAAATATACTATAGCTCCTACAACTAACATTGTTTTTAGTATTAGAGGTTGGGGTGAATTCCAAGCAGTGCCAGCTCTTTCAACCATCATTACGGATTCTATTGCTCTTACAAGAGTATCATCAACAAACATCCACAAGGCTATTACACCTATTACATAAGCAAAAAGGTCCAAATACCATTGTTTAGCTTTATCTACCATGATGTAAATAACAGTAATTCCAATATGCCGTTTATGAAGTGTGATGTAACCTGCAGACAACATCCATGCAGATGCGCACAAAACCATTACAGCTTCAAAAGCCCATTGTGTTGGTGCATCAAAGACATATCGTGATATTACTTCATAACATGTTATTAATGCGCAAAGAAGATATAGCTGGGAGACAGCTAGTCCTAAAAATTTACTGATGTGATCTACAAAATTAAGTTTATCAACAGTAGGAGGAAAAGTATCCGAATTTAAAGGTTTGTTAATGTCCATTATTTCCCCCGAAATTAATTAAATATGGATGATACTCTAATATTTTAAAAATTAGGTAAAGGAAAAAATTATATTGTTTCGATTTTAAATATTTTTTTAGAAATTAGTTGATATGTATAAAGTTTTTCTTCATGATTATTATTTATGGGAGGAACTTATGCAAAATGAAGGAAGAAATGATCACGTTCAGCATTATGGCCCTTGGGGCTGGATAGGTGGATTTATTTTAGGTGCACTTATTATTTATGCAATGTTTTCAATTGCCGATGGATTTATGTAAGTTTATTAATTAACTTAAGTAGGAGTTTTGAATGAAAACTAAATTAACAGGTATATTAGGGATTGCAGTTGCAGCATCTATAATGGTGTCTGATGTAAATGCTAAAAACATAAAAGTGCAAGCAAGTTCTAAATCAGGGGACTGGGCTCATTTATTTATGACTGAAAATTATGCACCTCGTCTTAAAGCAATGACAGGTGGTGCACTATCTATAACTGTATTACCAACTAAAGCTGTTGTTCCTCACAGAGAGACAATTGACGCTGTTGCTAATGGTATTTTAGATGGTGACTTAAATGCCATCTCTTATTTTGCAGGAAGAGATCCTGCATTTGCAATGATTGGTGATTTGATCGCTGGTTGGGATACTCCTGAGCAACTTCAAACATATTGTATGCATGGTGGTGGTAAAGAGATACTTCAGAAAATGTATGATACTTTGAAAGTAACCTCAGGTAAAATTCACGTTATTGGATGTAGCCCATACTCTAGAGAAGCATTAGTTTCAAAAAATAAGATTACGACTGTTGCAGGTCTTAAAGGCGTTAAAATCAGATCACCTGAAGGTCTAGCTGCAGAAGTTTTTAGACTTGTTGGTGCTTCACCATCTTCAATTCCTTTCTCAGAAGTTTATACTTCTCTAGAAAAAGGTATTGTTGATGCGGCAGATGCATCTGCTTATGTAAACAATAACGCTTCTGGAATGCATAAAATTGCAAAATTTCCAATTTATCCTGGTATTCACTCAATGGCTAATCTTCAATTTATAATGAATAAGAAGCTATTTAATAAGTTATCAAAAGATAATCAAGTTGCTCTAGAAACTTGGTATATTGCCGCTTATACTGAAATGAGAAGAGCTGCTGACATTGAGGATAAAGAATTAGTTGCTAAGCATAAAGCTGGTGGTGATATTACTGTAGTTGATTGGGCACAAGAAGAAAGAGATAAGTTTCGTAAGATCTCAGTTGGTGCTTGGGAAAACTATGCTAAGAAGAGTCCTTTAGCTAGAGAAGCTCTTAATTCACAGTTAGCTTTCATGAAGAAAATGGGAATGCTTTAAACTCAAAAATTTTTAATTAAATTTAAACTTGCTGAAAGAAATTTCAGCAAGTTTTTTTTTATGTCTGACTTAATATTATATTTGAGATATCCAGTAATTCAGCCTCTTTATTCCAGGAAGTTATAATCTGAACCCCAATTGGTAAATCATCTTTTCCTTTTAAAAGAGGTAAGCTAATTGCAGGCGCGCCCAACATAGTCCAATAACCGTTAAATATAGCATTTCCAGTATTCAAAAGATCTCTTGGAGCTTGACCTGGTGCCGCTGGCGTAATGATAGCATCAAACTTTTCAAAGATTTCACTTAAAGCTTGCTTCATTTTTTTTGCCTTTTCAATTGCTTCAATATAACTCTTTGCTGAAACTGATATGCCGGCTTCAATTCTATTTAATGTAAATGGATGAAGCTTTGATTTATTTGTTTTGTAATAACTCCCCAATGACTTTGAAATTGATCCATTCATAATAATTTCATGACATTTTGCTGCTTCTTTAAAATCATCTCCAAGCTCTATAGAAGTAACATCTAAATGAGTATCATTAACATATTTTTGGATTGCTTCTTTCATGTCTTCATCACCAGAACCCCATACTGGTCCTTTAACAAATGCAAATTTAAGTGGGCTTTTAATTTTACTTTTTGTTTTGAAATTATAGTTGCTGTCCATATCTAAATCTTTTTTGTCATAAGACAAAATAACTGAAGCAACTAATTTTATGTCATCGGTAGAATTTGCATATATACCAGGATGATCTAACCTTTCAGAAATTGGTGAAATTCCAGATCTTGATATTGTTCCAAAAGTAGGCTTAAGTCCTAAAACGCCGGTAAACGAAGCCGGTCTCAAAACGGATCCACCTGTTTGAGAGCCAATAGCTAGTGGGATCATATAATCTGAAACAGCCGCAGCTGAACCTGACGATGAACCTCCAGGGGTACACTCCAAGTCTTTAGGATTTTTAGTTTTTCCCGGTGCAGATAAAGCAAATTCTGTAGTAACGCATTTTCCCATAATGACAGCACCAGCATCTCTGAGTAGTTTAACTAGATACGCATCTTCAGACGGCCTTCTACCTTTATGTATAAGAGATCCGTTTTCTGTTGGCATATCTTTTGTGTCAATAATATCCTTTATGCCTATTGGAAGGCCATTTAATATACCAGGGGTCTTTTCTTTCCATCTTTTGTCTGCACGCCTAGCTTGTTCAAGTGCAAGTTTAGGGTCTAAAAAGATCCAGGCCCCTACTTCCAATTCACGAGCTTTTATGTGTTCTAAAAAAGCATTAACATATTCTTCGGAAGTTAGTTCCCCTCTTTTCATCATTTCTAATGCATTGACGGCACTTATTTTTATAAGATTCATTATTATACCCTAAATTATTATTTTATTATTACAGCTTCAGCTTCAATTTCAACCTTCATTCGGGGATCTACCAAAGCAGAAATTTCAAGTAAGGTAGAAGCAGGCTTATGTTCTCCAAAATACTCGATTCTTTTTGGATTAATAATAGTTCTATCGTTAATGTCTGTTAAGAACACTCTAACTTTAACAACATCTGAAGAAGAGCCTCCAGCCGCCACTAGACAAGTATTTAAATCTTTCATTGCAATATCAAATTGTTCTTTAGTATTTTCTGGAATAGTACCGTCAAAGTTCATACCTACTAATCCAGAAACCCAAATAATACCATGAGCTTCAACAGCATGACAATAATGACTTACTGGTTGTAGTATATCAGGAATTAAAATTCTATTAATCATAATAGTCTCCTATAAGTTAAATATAAATATGGCATATTCCTTTAAAATAAAGTTTAATTTAAAAATGAATTTATAAAAGGGATTTTTTAAAAAATGGGTGTGGTTAGCAATATAGAACAACTTAGGAGTATCTATAATTATTCAAAAGGTAGAGCTGCTTTAAAGGTAATAAATAGCTTAGAAAAACATTCTAAAAATTTCATAAACTTGTCTCCTTTTGTTGTGATATCCTCTAAAGGTAAAAATGGACGTGCTGATGTTTCCCCACGAGGAGATAGTGTCGGTTTTGTTAAAATACAGGATGATAAAACTATTATTATCCCAGATAGATCAGGTAATAATAGGCTGGATACTCTTGAAAATATTATTTTTGATCCATCGGTTGGTACCTTATTTTTTATTCCTGGCATAAATACGGTCTTAAGAATTAACGGTAATGCATTCATAGAAGATAGCCTAGAAATCAGAGCTCAATTTAAAATTAATAATAACATTCCTAAAACTTGTATAATTATAAATATTGAAGAAATTTTTATGCATTGTGCTAAGGCACTCATGAGGTCGTCATTTTGGGATCATAGTAAATATTTATCTCAGACAGATTTTCCTACAATAAGCAAGATTATTAATGATCAATTAAACTCAGAAGATGATGAACAAAATCATGAGCAAGAAGACAAAAGGTACAAAAAACAAATTATAGAATTTGGTTAAAAAAATTATAATTCAAAAAAATCAATCTTCATTTGCTTTGCATCAATAATAAAAATGAATATCATATAATTATCAATAAAATTATTAGCAGAGAAAAAAATGCCTAAAATTGTCTATTTAGATACCTTGCCAGCTCAAAATGGTTTAGACATCCTTCACGATCAAAAAAAAGTAGATGTTATTAAAATTAACAGTTCAGATAGTGAAGAAAAATGTTTCTCAATTTTAAGAACTGCTGATGCATACCAAGTTGGGGCAGCTAGAGATGAAGTTCCAAAATATTTACAAGTTGATAAAAAGTTTTTAAAAAAAACTCCTAATTTAATCTTAGTATCCTCATCTGGTGCAGGATATGACACAATTGATGTATCTGCGTGCACAGATGCTGGTGTTTTAGTAGTAAATCAAACAGGAGGAAACGCTGAAGGTGTTGCAGAACATGCAGTGGCTATGATTCTAAATTTATTTAAAAGGATTGGTGAATCTGATCATGCGTTAAGAAGAGGCTGGGATGAACCTAGAACTAATTTAATGGGAAGAGATCTTTTAAATAAAACAGTTGGAATAATTGGTTTAGGTAATACTGGTAGTAGGGTCGCTGAAATATGTAAATTAGCATTTAACTGCGAAATATTAGCTTATGATCCATATATAAAAGATAGTTTATTTGATACAAAATATGCCAGTAAAACAGAATTAAGTGATTTATTAATGAAAAGTGACGTGATTTCTGTTCACGTACCATTAAATAAAGAAACAAAAAATATGATTAATAAAAATTGGTTTAAAAAAATGAAAAAAGGTAGTTATTTTGTAACTACTGCAAGAGGATCAATTCACAATGAAGATGATTTATATGAGTCTTTAACTCAAGGACATTTAGCTGGTGCAGGGCTAGATGTATGGGATTATGAGCCGCCATCACCAAAGCATAAATTACTTAAATTAGAAAATGTAATAGCTAGTCCTCATACAGCAGGTGTAACTAAAGATAGTCGTAATAAAATGTCTGCATTTGTAGCAACCCAGCTTTTGGATATTTTTGATGGGAAGGATCCAGCAAGACCAGTAAATTCTGAGATAATAGATATTTTTAAGAACAAATTTAAAAAAATATAACAAATACTTTTTATATAGAGGAAAACGCAATGACAAACATTTTAATAACAGGCGCAAGTCAAGGTATTGGAAGAGCTACAGCGATTGAAGCCGCAAAAAAGAAATCATTTGTTGGTATCAATTATAGCAAAAACTTAGATGCAGCTGAGAGTTGTTTGGAAGCTGTGAAGTCACACGGTGGTGATGGAATTATTTTAAAATGTGACGTAGCTGACAATATAGCCGTTAAAGATATGTTTGAGAAGTTTATAGATAAATCTGGAACTCTCGATGGTGTCTTTAATAATGCGGGTATTACAGGACCTATATCTCCTATTCAAGATTTGGATCCAGCAGATTTAAAGTTATTAATAGATACTAATGTTTCAGGAGCATTTTTTGTTGCTCAAGAAACTGCAAAGATAATGATAAATCAAAAATATGGTGCAATTGTAAATATGTCATCAATAGCAGCTGATATTGGTGGAGGAGGAGAGTTTATCCATTATGCAATGTCTAAAGGGGCTATTCATTCCTTAACTTATGGAATGGCTAAAGAATTGGGTAAACATGGAATAAGAGTTAACGCAGTTGCTCCAGGTTTAATTGATACCGAAATACATGCTAAAGCTGGAGATGCATCAAGAGTTGATAGATTAATGCCGTCTGTCCCATTAGGAAGGGTTGGCGGGGCAGAAGAAGTTGCACAAACGGTAATGTGGTTGCTTTCTGAACAGTCTAGCTATATTTCAGGCTCAATTGTTCCTGTTTCTGGAGGAAGATAATTTTAAATACTAATATTTGTGTTTGTATTTAATTCATCTTTCTTCTTTTTTGCTTGTCTTACACCAATATAGGTTGATGCTCCTAAAATTAATGCTGCTCCAAACCACAAACCTGCTGGAGGTATCTCGTTAAAAAATATAAGGCCTAGTGAAACCGACCAAATTAACCTCAAATAGTCTAAAGGAAGAAGAGCTGAAATTTCAGCTCTTTTTAAGGCTTCATTTAAAAACCAATGTGTCAAAGTTCCAGCAATGGCTATTAATAAAAACATTATTAATTGGTCTAGGTTTGGCCATTGCCATACTTGAGTTGCAAGAATAAATGTAGCCGGGATTAATCCTGCTGCTTGCCAAAAAGTTATACTTAATGTGCTATCAGTTTGTGTTAATTTTTTTGCCATCAGTACTGACGATGACCACATCAAAGAACCACAAAGTATTAGTAATGGGCCAAAGCCTAATTCAATATCTGGTCTTAGAACAATAAGAGCGCCAAAAAAACCAATAAGCATGGCGCTCCATCTTCGAATACCCACCACTTCTTTTAAAAAAATAATGGCTAGTATGGTTGCAAATATAGGAACAGTAAACATTAATGCTGTTGCTTTAGCAAGCTCAGTGATACTTAATCCATAAAACATACAAAGCATAGCTACACTTCCTATTATAGCTCTATATGATTGAAGCTTAACATTATTAGGTTTTAATGTTTTAAATCCATTTTTAACTACAAATGGTAAGAAAATTAATAATACAAATATTGTTCTAAAAAACGCTACCTCAAAAGGATGATTTTCTTCAGTTGCAAAACGAATTAGACAGTGCATCGAAGTAGCAAAAATACCTGACAAAACCATAAATAAAACTGCTAATACAGAAGGTGTCAATATTTTAGAAAGATTATTTGTTTTGTTAGTCATAAAATTTAATTTGATACTCTAAAATTTTGATAAAGAATATATTTCAATTTAAATATTTAAAAAAATATAAAAATTACTAATATGGAGGCTTATATTAATTAACATATTAACAGACAGCAGGCAAAATGTTTAAAGTTAAAGCTCTTTTATTTGATGTTTTTGGAACGGTGGTTGATTGGAGAACTGGGATTGCCAAAGACGTCAAAATAATTGCAGATAAACATAATATATCTATAAATCCAAATGATTTTGCTGACGCTTGGAGAGCTGAGTATCAACCTGCTATGGAAGAAATTAGGCAAGGTAGAAGAGGTTTCACTATTTTAGATAAACTTCATCTAGAAAATCTTAAAAAAATTGCTCCAAGATTCAACTTGGATAACCTTAGTAATGAAGAATATAACTTTCTAGTTACAGCTTGGCATAGGCTACCTGGTTGGCCAGACAGTAGTGAAGGATTAAATAAATTAAAGAAAAAATTTATTTTGGCAACGCAGTCTAATGGTAATATTGCTTTGATGGTTAATATGGCAAAGTATTCTAGTTTAAATTGGGATGTGATATTAGGTGCTGAGGTTGTCGGCCATTACAAACCTGAACCAGAAGCTTACCAAAAAGCATGCAGTGCATTAAATTTAAAAACTACAGAATGTTTAATGGTTGCGGCTCATGATGATGATTTAAAAGCCGCTAGCCTCCAAGGTATGAAAACAGCTTATGTTCATAGACCTTTTGAATACGGTAGAGAGAAGTTATTTGATCTTGCTGAAGTAGATGATTATAAAGGTTATAGATATTGGGATATTGTTTCAGCTGATTTTCATGATTTAGCTAATCAATTGGGATGTTAAAAATAATATATAAAAATCAGAAAGTTCTCTATTCATTATGGCTTCTACTAAACCGTTAATTGGAATATCTACAAACGAGATTACAAATTTTAATGGAAGACAAGTTTCTCACTCTACAGGATTGAGGTATGTTGAGGCTGTTAAAAAATTTACTGATGGAATACCAATATTAATACCTTCATATATAAATGATGAAGATTTAGACCAACTGCTTTCTAAAATTGATGGTTTGGTTTTAACTGGAGGTAGAGCAAACGTTGAACCACATCATTTTGGTGGAAATCCATTTCCTTCTGATGAACCAATAGACGTAGGCAGAGATGAGATAGTATTAAAAATAATACCTAAATGTGTAAATCTAGGGATGCCAATTTTTGGTATATGTAGAGGCATTCAAGAAATGAATGTTGCTTATGGAGGTACGCTTCATTACCGAGTTCATCTTCTACCAGATAAAAAGGATCACCGAATGCCAAGAGGTGATGATGTAACAGTCAAAGAAATTTTTACTTTAAAGCATAGAATTGACTTTTCTAAAGGTGGTTATTTTTCAGAATTGATAAATAGTGATAGTTGTCTTGTTAATTCTCTTCATGGTCAAGCTGTTGATAAAATAGCGGATAACTTAAAAATTGAAGCAATATCTGATGATGGAATAGTTGAAGCTTTAAGTATTCCAGAACATCCTTCATTTGCATTAGGTGTTCAGTGGCATGCTGAATATGAACCTGAAAAAAATGATCTTAATAGATGTTTATTTAGAGAGTTTGGCAAGGCTTGTCTAGATTATGCTATTAAACAATAATGTTTTCAAAATAAATTTTCTGGACCAATAGGTATTATTCTATGTGGATTAATATGTTCATGAGAAAAATAATAGTGGCGTTTTATATGTTCAAAATTAGTTGTGGATCTTATAGCGTCAATTTCAAATAATTTTTTAAGATATCGACTTATATTTTTAAATTCGCTTATTTTTTTTAGACTGCATTTAAAATGCACATAATAAACACTATCAAACCTTAACAAAGTGGGTACAAATCTGATATCGGCTTCAGTTAGCATATTAGCTACTAAATAATCCTGCTCTTCCAACTTATTTTCAATCATATCTAGTGAAGAAAATAGTTTTTGAACCGCATCATCATATGAGGACTGCGTTCTTGAAAACCCTGTTTTATAAACTCCATTATTAATATTTTTATAGATAATATCATTTATATCATCAATTTCAGCTCGTAGATTAACAGGATAATAATCATCATAGTTTTTAGAAATTTTATTAAAAGATTGGTTCATTATCCTAATAATTTCAGATGACTCGTTGTTAACGATTGTATTTGTTTTTTTATCCCACAAAATTGGAACAGTAGCTTTTGTAGATACCATTTTATCTGAAATTTGGTAAATTTCATGAGCGTATTTTTTATTGTGAATAGTGTCTCCTGTTGTATCAGGAAAGTTTGTTTCGAAAGACCAGCCCATATCAAGCATATCTGGGTGAATATAGTCAACTGAGATATGGCTCTCTAGTTTTTTTAATTTACGAAAGATAAGTGTCCTATGAGCCCAAGGGCAGGCATAGCTCACATATAAATGATATCGATTAGTCTCAGGTATATACTTATCATCATCGTCACTGATATTATGTCTAAAAACACTTTCTAATCTCTTGAAACTTCCGCTTTCATCATTGCTTGAAACTGAACCTTTTGTCCATATACCATCAACTAATTGACCCATTTAATTACCTTAAAATTATATATAAATAATAATCTTATCATGCTTTTAAAAATTAAATAAAAAATAATTTATATTACAAGTGTACTTAATCTATAAATAAACATCAGTTTTTGAACAAATTAATTAAAGGAAATAATGATGACGAATGTTGGTGTAATAGGAGGTGGTTTAATAGGTGCTAGTTGGGCTGCTATTTTTTCTAAAAGCGGTTTTAACGTTTATGTTTATGATTCACACCCAACTGTTTTTAAAACTTACATTAAGAGGGTTAAGCTTTTTCTAGAAGAGTTAAAAAGTATTGATAAGAATATAAATATTGAAGAAAGCCTAGATAGGATATCTACAAATGTATCAATTGAAGAATTATGTAGTAAGGCTGACTATATTCAAGAAAGTGCTCCAGAAATATTATCTGTAAAACAAGAGTTATTTGCAAGGCTAGACAATCTATCTCCTGAACACGTTGTAATTGGGTCATCTTCATCAGCAATGCCAATTTCAAAAATAACACAAAATTTAAAAGGGCAGCATAGATGTATAATTGCACATCCAGCTAATCCGCCTCATCTAATCCCTTGTGTTGAAATTTGTCCAGGACCCAATACTTCAGAGAAAACTATAGAAAAGGCAAAAGAAATTTTTAATAATTCTGGTTCATCAATCGTTAATGTTAAAAAGGAGATTGATGGTTTTATTTTAAACAGACTTCAGGGTGCATTATTAAATGAGGCTATGAGACTATATTCTGAAGGTTACGCCAATTCAGACGAAATTGACGCTACTATTAGAGATGGATTAGGATTAAGATGGGCTTTTATGGGACCATTTGAGACTATTGATTTAAATGCCCCCGGAGGCATTAGAGATTATATGTCTAGATATGGTTCCATTTATACAGAAATGGCTAAAAATCAAACTGAAGTCCCAGATTGGTCGGATAAAATGGGAGAGAAGCTTGAAATTGAGAGAAGGAAAATTTTGCCGGAAAATCAATTAGAGGGGCGAACGAAAAAAAGAAACTTACTTCTAAAGTCACTTAGAAAAGTAAAGATAGAAAATGGTGAAGTTTAATCATTAAAAGGTTTTTGAAATTTTGTTACCATTAGAAAATATTAAAGTTTTAGATTTATCAAGATTAGCAGCAGGCAATATGGTTAGTCATATGTTTGCTGACTTTGGAGCTGACGTTATAAAAATTGAAAAGCCAGGACAAGGTGATGATCTTAGAAACTGGCAAATCAACGATATATCTCATTGGTGGGCTGTTTATTCTAGAAATAAAAGAAGTTTGGCACTTAATTTAAAGAATAATGAAGGGTTAAATCTTTTAAAAGAATTAGTAAAAAGTGCAGATGTATTTATTGAAAATTTTATTCCAGGCACTTTAGAAAAATGGGGAATTGGACCCAAAGAGTTAATAAAATTAAACAAAGATATAATTATTCTAAGAATTTCTGGGTGGGGGCAAACTGGTTTATATAAAGATGCACCAGGTTTTGGCTCTTTAGTTGAGGGAATGAGTGGATTTGCCTCTATGAATGGTGAGGAAGGGAAAGGGCCTCTTCTTCCACCTCTAGCCTTAGCTGATATGGTTGCTGGTTTAACTGGTTTTGGAGCTATTTTAATGGCGATACTTGTCAACAAAAGAGATGACATAGGAGGTCAGGTTATAGATTTATCACTCTTTGAACCACTTTTTTCAATATTAGGCCCCTGGGCAGCTAGCTATCAAATTTCAGATCAAGTTCCTCCTAGAATGGGTAATAGAAGTAATGTGGCAGCTCCAAGAGGAATTTATGAAACCAAAGATAATAAATTTGTTTCGCTTTCTGCTTCAATGCAATCTATGTGGGAAAAACTTGCTATTACTATTGATGGTAAAGAATTAATTAATGACAAGAGATTTAAAACTAATTCTGATAGGATGAATAATCAGGATGATTTAGATGATGTTATTTCTCAATTTATAAAAAGATATAATAGAGACGATTTATTAGAAATATTTTCTAGAGAAGGCATTACTGTTGGTCCTGTGCTTGATATATCAGAAATTATTAAACATCCATATGTTATTGATAGAGAAATTTTAATTAATCACTCTCATGAAGAACTTGGAAATATATTAATGCATCAAGCATTTCCAAGATTAAGTAAAACTCCTGGAAAAGTTAAAACTTCTGCGCCTACAGTAGGTGAAAATACTAATGATATTTTAAAAGAAATCGGAATAACACCTTCACAAATTGAACAGCTAAGAAAGAAAAATATTATTAGTTAGTGAATAAATTAGATATTAAATCAATTATTGACATCGAAATATTTAAAGAACAAAATATTGTTTTATGGGGGATCTTCTTATGGATGGTTTAAACAGAGCAAGTACAGATTACGATTTAATTATAAAAAATGGTACACTTGTTGACGGAACTGGAAATACGCCAAAGACTGGAGATATAGCTGTAAAGGATGGTATAATAGCAGCGGTTGGAAAGTTTAGCGGTAAGGCAGACAAAGAAATTGATGCTAATAATTTAATAGTTTCTCCTGGTTTTGTTGACATTCATACTCATTACGATGGACAAGCTATTTGGGATAGTCAGCTAAAACCTTCTTCTATTCATGGGGTAACCACGGTAGTTATGGGTAATTGTGGGGTTGGTTTTGCTCCTTGTAAACCTGAGGATAGGGTTAAGTTGGTTGAATTAATGGAAGGTGTTGAAGATATTCCAGCTCCAGTTATGCATGAAGGATTAGACTGGCAATGGGAAACTTTTAAAGAATATGTAGAGGCACTTGAGAGAAACAATCTAGATATCGACGTTTGTGCTCTTCTACCTCATGCCGCATTAAGAGTTTACGTAATGGGTGAGAGGGCTATTAAACACGAAGCAGCCAATCAGAGTGATATGGATCAAATGAGAAAACTTGCTAAAGAGGCTGTAGAGGCAGGAGCATTTGGGTTTTCAACATCTAGAACTATAAGTCATAAAAGTTTAAAGGGGGAGTTTACTCCAACTCTGAGAGCTCATGAAGATGAGTTGACAGCTATAGCAATGGGACTATCAGATGCTGGATCAGGTTTTATGGAAATAGTGTCAGACTGGAATGAACCAGATCCTGAAACCGAATTTGAGGTTCTTAAAAGAATAGTCAAAAAATCAGGAAGACCTGTTGTATTTAGCTGTACGCAGAGACATGACAGACCAGAATTTTGGGAAGATTTAATGTCTATGGCTAGACAAGCTCAGACAGAAGGTTTGCCTATTAGACCTGTAGTAACACCTAGGCCTATTGGTTTGCTTTTGGGTTTAAATGGAAGCCAAAACCCTTTCTCTGGAACTGATACTTATAAATCTATTGCAGATTTACCTCTTAACCAAAGAGTTAAAGAAATGAAGAAACAGGATATTAAAAATAAAATTCTGTCAGAAGATCCAATCACAGGTAGTACATTTCCTTTAATCAATAGAATTGGGTATTCCCAGATGTATAGATTTGGCTCTCCACCAAATTATAATCCAAAACCTGAACACTCAATTGAATCATTAGCAAAAGTTAGTGATGTTTCATCAGCGGAACTAGCCTACGATATACTTCTTGAGAATGAAGGTAATAACTTTATTTATGCCCCTCTAGTAAATTATGCTGATCATACTTTTGGTGTGTGCCAAAAAATGCTTGAGGACAAAAATGCTATTATGGGATTGGGTGACGGTGGTGCTCATGTTGGTTTTATTTTAGATGCTGGTTATCCTACATGGCTTATTTCATATTGGTCAGTAAAAAAGAAAGTTTTCTCTATGGAAGAGACAATTAGACGTCTTACTTCTGACACAGCTTTAGCAGCAGGTTTACAAGATAGAGGTTACCTTAAGGTAGGTTTGAAAGCAGACATTAATATAATAGATTGGGAAAATGTTGGATCATCAGACCCTTTTATGACTCAAGATTTGCCAGCAGGAGGTAAAAGGCTAATGCAACATACTCAAGGTTATGTGGCTACAATAGTATCAGGAAAAATAACGTATCAAAATGGTAAATCTACAACTGAAAGACCAGGCTCACTTGTCAAATCGGTAAAAGATATCAAACAAACACATGAGTTTGCAAATTAGTTTTGAAAGCTAAAATTTGAGTGATTTAAAATTTTCAAACAGTTTAACAGAATTACCTTTTTCTAAAATTTTTTTTAAACTAGCTATCCCAAATCTTTATTCAACTCTTATTGCTTCATTAACGGTTATCTTTGATCTTTGGTATGTTGGCCAAATAGGTGTCCTTCAATTAGCTGGTGTTGCGTATATTTTTCCAATTTATATGCTTACCAGTATGCTCTCCAATGGAGCATTTGGAGGGGCGGTCAGCGGTGCTACAGCAAGAGCATTTGGGAGCAGAGATATTTTTCAGGCAGAGTGTGTTTTTAGATCTGCTATTGTGATTGCTTTTATAGGCTCTATTATAATGATGGCCATTTTTTTTACTTTTGCAGAAATATTTTTTGAGTTTTTTGAAATAAATAAAGAAGTTACTTTTTCGGCTTTAACTTATGGCAACATTCTTCTAAGCGGAATAATCTTGATTTGGTTTTTTAATATTATTATTGCTATAACAAGAGGATCTGGAAATACAATAATACCAGCCATCAGTTGGTCCATTGTTTTAATTTCACATGTTATGATTGCCAGCTTAAATTTTGAGTATAAAGATGGTATGATTATCTTAATAGATAGTATTAATTTGCTAGGTGTGTATGTTTTTACGTCATTAGAATGGTCAGTAATATCATTGTTGATGGGTTATTTAATAGGTGTTTTGTTTGTTTGTAGTTTTTATTTTTTTGGAAAGCATTCTTTCTCATTCAAGACAAAAGATTTTTTAAAATTCATTGGAATATTAAATCTTATAAAATCTGGGTCTTTAGCAAGTTGTCAATCCATTATGACTATTGCGTTGGCAATTTTTTGTACAACCGTAATAAGTATGTTTGGAACAAATTGGACTGCTGCCTTTGGCATTGCAATAAGGTTAGAATTATTACTTATACCTGTAATTTTTGGAGTTGGTGGAGCTCTAATTGCAATTGTTGGAGCAAATGTGGGAGCTAAAAAGTATTCAAGGGCAGTAAGGATGGCCTGGAAGGGGACATTTTTTTCTGTTCTTATTGTGGGTACTATTGGCTTATTTTTTTCTATTTTCCCACATTTTTGGTCAGATAGTTTTACTGATATTTTTGTAATAAGAGAAGCTTCAAATAGATATTTGAAAATAGTTGCGCCATTTTATGTGTTCTTTGCATTAGGCTTAGGTTTATACTTTACATGCCAAGCTTTTAATACACTGTTTTGGCCTGTGATTGGTACTCTAATAAGACTAGTTTTTGTTGTTGTGATGACATTAATTCTATTTTACTTAGAAATTAGTAACCCTCAATCAATATTTATTATCATGTCATCAGGTCTAATCATTTATGGATTATTTATAAGTACAAGTCTTCATTTTGGCCCATGGAAAAAATATTATAATTAAGATCTAGCTCGGAACAAACACACCTTTCCCATCAGATTGAAGATCAAAAAGTTCATAAGCCTCTTTAGCGTTATCAAGTGACCAAGTATGTGTAAATAGCTTGTCAACATTAACATTTTTTTCGGCGACAAAGTTTGCACATTCCGCCTGTCCATGTTTTGAA
The DNA here is from genome assembly GCF_047717795.1 of Candidatus Levibacter sp. Uisw_134_01. GTDB lineage: Bacteria > Pseudomonadota > Alphaproteobacteria > Puniceispirillales > Marisalimonadaceae > Marisalimonas. Next base: position 221,028 of record NZ_CP159808.1, read on the forward strand.
AAAGTCCAACTACCTATTAATGTAACTTGTCTTCTTAAGAGATCATTACTTACATCTAATGTAACATCTCCGCCTTCTCCAACAAAGCACGCTTTGCCCCAAGTCCTAACACATTTAACTGAGTTTGACCTTGCGACAGGTGAGGATGATGCATCAATTGAAGCATGTACTCCAAGACCATTTGTAAGATCTTTAATTTCTTTTAAAACGTCATCGCTTTTTTCAGGGTTGATTGCTATATCTGCTCCAAATTCAAGAGACCTATCTAGTCTTTTAATATTTGTATCAAGTGCAATAACTTTAGCTCCCATTCTATGAGCTAGCATTACCGCAGACAGACCAACTGGACCCATTCCAAATATAGCAATAGTTTGACTTGCTCTTAAATCTAATCTATCCAGAGCTCCCCATGCTGTGCCCGTACCACAAGAGATAGCCGCCCCAGCAATAAAAGAAATATCATCTCTTAATGGAACAATTGTACTTACAGGACATTTCATATATTTAGCATGAGCGCCGTGGCCGGTAACCCCAAAAACAGCTTTGACACCTTCATCACATAATTGTTGCCATCCAGTTGAGCAATGTACGCAAGTTCCACATCCTTGGTAATGATGTTGCATAACACGCATGCCTTTATAAAATAAATTTTTTGGAACGTTTGATCCAATTTCTACAATAATTCCACAAGGCTCATGGCCCGCAATTACAGGTTTATCATCACCACCAAGTCCCAAAGAAGAAGGGCCTGCATTTGCTCGATAAAATTTTAAATCACTTCCGCACATTCCTGAAGCTTGTATCTCTAAAATAACGTCATCTGGACCTGGAGTAGGATCGTCAAAGTTTTGTAATTCTAGTTTTTTATTACCTAAAAAAACGATACCTTTCATGTTGAATACTCCTTAATAAATAATTATTTCTAATTACGAAATTTTTGGTGACAGCCCTTACAAGTACCAGCTAAATTACGAAATGCGTTGATTGTCTTGTCTCTGTCATTAGTATTTGATTGGTTGATTAGATCTAAAGAAGCTAGTTCAAAGTTTTTTATAGCTTCATTAAAACCTTCTGGATTTAACCATATGTCAGATGATGCCTCTGAAGGCGAAATATTACTGCCTTTAGGAAAAAATTTAGGCATTTCTTTGCTCCATAGCAGAAGCATTTGGGCCGATTCTTCAATGACTTTAAAATTATCATTCTGGAGACCAACATTAATTTTTTTCATTAATTGTTTACTTTCCTTAAATTTATCCATCCGTTCTTTAATTATGCCTTTTGCTCCTTCGACTGCAAATGTATTGGCTGTTGAAAGTAAGATACAAAATAAGAAAATGTTTATAAAACTTATTAATTTTTTAATTTTCATTAACTAACACCTATATCATTTATTAATGTAAGTTAGCTTAAAACTATTTTAGAATTAAGTAATTAAAAATTTTTTGTAAATTTTAAATAAATTATCGGTGCTTTATTAGGACATTTATTATTGCAGAATATAGGCAGAAAAAAAGTAAGTAACATGGATATTTTATATTCATTTTTCTTACTTGGATTAACATCGTTTGGAGGTCCAGTTGCACATATTGGGTATTTTAGAAATGTTTTTGTTAAACAAAAAAAATGGTTAGATGAAAAAACATATATAGATTTTGTATCTTTATGTAATTTTTTACCTGGTCCCTCATCTAGTCAAGTAGGCATGTCTATTGGATATTATTTCAAAGGTTTTAAAGGTGCAGTATTAGCCTGGATTGGTTTTACCACACCTTCTGCATTAATTTTAATTGCATTTGCATACACTATTTTAAATTTTGAAAATTCAATTTCTTATGGAATTATTCAGGGATTAAAGGCAATAGTTGTTGTTATTGTCTTTCAAGCAATACTCGGGATGAAGAAAAACTTGTTGAAAGATTATTATGGATATTTTTTAACAATTATAACTTCTATCCTTTTAATTCTGTTCCCTTCGTCATTAAATCAATTTTTATGTTTGATTATGAGTGGCATATTTGGAGTAATTTTCTATAAAGATCAAAATGAAATTAAGGAAAAAAAAATAAATTTGTCAAAGATTAATTTTCTTAATTATTCTGCTTTAATTTTGTTTTTTTCATTATTGATTTTTCTACCAGTAATAGAGGATTTTTTTGACTCTGATCTATTAAAAATAGCAAATAGTTTTTATAGAATTGGCTCTTTGGTTTTTGGCGGTGGGCATGTAGTTTTGCCGTTACTCCAAGAGGAATTTGTTACCTCAGGTATTATTAAAGAACATGTTTTCTTAGCAGGTTACGGTGCATCTCAAGCTATACCTGGTCCATTATTTACGTTTTCTTCTTATTTAGGGATGTTTTTAAAAAGTGGCATTAATAAAATACTATTAAGTATATTTTGTTTATTTTTCATTTTTCTTCCATCTTTTTTGCTAGTCATAGGCACTTTGCCATTCTGGCAAAAGTTAAGGGAAGTTAATCTGTTCAGTAGGTTCTTAAAAGGGGTAAATGCTAGTGTTATAGGTTTGTTAGTTGCTGTTTTATATGATCCAATAATATTATCTTCTTTAAAAAACTTGAATGATGTTACTTTAGTCATCTTAGCATTTATAATTTTATTTTTTACGAAAACGCCTCAATGGTTGGCAGTTTTAATATTGTCTGTTTCTGGTTGGGCTATAACATTATAACTATTTTTAATCTTCAACTTGAATAATCTTATCACCTTTCTTAATTATACCACCTCTTTCCACTGAACAGTTCAGACCTGATCTGTTATAGAGTGGTAAAACAAGAGGCTTTTGCAAGAGATCTGCTAAATATTTGCATGGGAAATTTAATCTTCCGCCTTTTAAAATAACTTCTCCTATTTGGAATTTTTTACCTACTAAATAATTAAGTGGAACCCCTGATGTTGTGAGGTTTCTTCTATGCTCTACTGGTTTTAAAATTATTTGTTTGTCTTGAAGAGGTGGTTGATTAGAAGCTAGTGCCTCTAACACTTCATTTTCAATAAGGGTAACATCTCTTATGTCAGGGATTTTTGAGTATGTTCCATTTTCATTATAATACCGGTCATTAACAATACCCTTACCCGCAACTAATTCAGCCTCATTTAATTCAACCATATTTGCCGTAGCGATAGGAGCTATGTGAATATGTAGTAAATAACCACTTTCCCAGCGCATTATTTATACCTTCCATAATGAAAAAATAAATAAAGCTTAAATTATTTTAAATCATTGTAAAATATTTTTTGACAAAAACTACAAATCATATAATAGGAAGGAAATTAAACATTTTGTGGGTTAAAATCATGGAAGATAAAAATGTAACTTTAGTTTCAGATCAGAGTAACGAGACCAATCCTAACCTTACTGGTAGTACTATGACAAAAGCTGGAAGATTAGCTATGGAGCTATCTCATGAAAAGAAAAGATTAAAGCAAGAATTAGAAGAACTTCAAACTGAATATGATGAAATTAAACCTACTACTCCTACTGGAACGACCGATTGGTATGTAAAATGGCTTTCAATGCTACTAGCAGTTGCAGGTATTTTCCTCATTAGTGCTTCATTAACACTATATGGACAGATTGCCTATGTGGTTAGTTGTGTTGGCTGGATATATGTTGGAATGCAATGGGGTGATAGAGCAATAATGATTGGATCTGCAGTAAGTTGTACAGCTATAGCAATGAACCTGGTTAATACATTTTCTTAAAATTATTTACCTGATTTTCTTTTAAATATAAAGCTTCTTAAAGAATATTGATTTTTTTCATTATTCTTTAATAGATAACTTGCTACTAACAAACCAAACATTAATGTTATTATTGAAGTGGCATACCAATTGAGTTCAGTATTTTTAATTAAGTATGACAAGCAGAAAGGCAATAATAAACATAAAATTAATATAAAAAATTTCATGATTTTATTTTAATTCTATTGTTTTATTAAACAACTTATTAATTAAATTGTTGAACTACACTTAAATATATCAGCAGTTACACTTGATAAAAGATTAGTCTCTTTAATAAGTGTATTAATTACATCATGACTATTTTTCTTTTCAGTTCTATGATTAGTAAATGTAACCTCTTTGTTCTCATTTAAATCTTGTATGCCAATAGCATTACCGCCCATAGTTTGTGCTCTTTTTTTAAGTTCATACATAAGCTCGTCATAACTCAGACTGCCACCTACTTTTACTCTAATAATACTAATACAATCTGCATTTCCCTTAAGAAATTTAGTTGAAGAAAAATTTATATTTTTAAAGGTATTTTGGTCAAATGTTTTAATTTTGTTAGGTTCTGTGTTGGGTTTAATTAAACTTGTTAGTTTCTGATCTGATATAGTTTCAGTATTACCTGAGATACTTTGAGTCTCACTAGGATTTAATACAATGCTTTGACCATATCTTGACATGTAAGAAGATCCTTGATGGCAACTGGATAATAAAAGTATAAAAATTATTGATTGTATTACTCTGACCATTCTTATGCCCTCAAATTAATTACTATATTTACTTACGTCTTATATCCCAATATATTTAACAAAATAAGATTATATACGTAAATCAACTAATTACATAAGTAGGATTTTATATGAAGGTTATAAGGTGGATATTAGGAAGGTTAATTATTCTTTTAGATTTTATTTTTTCTCCTAAACCAATATTGAGGGATAAAACGTCTCAAGATTTAGTAAATACAATTACAAATCGTTATAAATTATACCAATATTATGCTTGTCCATTTTGTGTAAAAGTTAGACGTTTCTTAAGAAAGGAATCTATTAACATTGAATTTATTGATGCTAAAGATGAGTTTCATAAAAAGGATTTAACCCAAAATGGTGGAATGCTTAAAGTTCCTTGTTTAAGGGTGGGATCAAAAAAAAATCAAGTTAAATGGATATATGAATCTAATGAAATAATTAATTTTATTTCTAAAGAAATAAAAAGTATATAAGTTAATTTTTACATTTAAAGTTGCTTACAAAAAAATTACCTACTACTTTATTAGCTTCAAAGCTCATGAGTTGAGCGTTATCAATAATAAAATTAATAATAGATAATCTAATATTTTTAATAGATATATTCTCAGGAATACATATATTTGTGTTTTCTTTTTTTAAACTATAAATGACATCGTTTACAGCTATTATGTAGCCATCACAAATGCCTTGCTCGTACAAATTTTCACTCTTACAATAAGTCATAAATTGAGCTGTAGTAAAAAACAGATTATTTGAAGCTGCATTTGTTTTAGTTGAAATAAAAAACATTAATAATAATATGCTAAATTTTTTTACCATGACATACCTAACGAAAATTTTCCCATACTATAATCTCCAGAAACAGCGCTGCCTAAAGAAAAATCCATTGGCAAATGAAATCCATCATAAATTCCAACAAAGTTTAATCCAAAAGCAAATTCATTATTAGTAGATGCGCTACTCAAGTTAAGAGAATGCTTGTTGCCATATAATGGTAATCTTGTGTCAAGCGCAGTTGCCATAAGACTTACTCTATCTGCGTATCTTCTTGTCGCGGCATGGTTGGCATCAGTGGGCTCTTGTATTATAAGGTCTCCCATAATGGTTGTTGTATCTGTGGCATTTTTTCCAATTTGCACATGACCTGTTGACGAAGCCATTATATCTTTTCCATATGTAGACGAATCGTAAAAAAGCATAGAATTAGTTCCAATATGAACTATGTCATTGGCTGTGTCTTTGTATAAAAATCCTTCACCGTTACTGTCTATAAATGTATTAGCTTGAATAGTATTGGCAGTTAGTGTGTTGAAACCGCTAATATTACTCGTTCCATCGACTATTACAGCTTTCCCGGCAGTAACAGTCCCAGGGGTCACGTCATCAATTGTCTCTAATTCACTTTCTACAATATTTGCGTTACCAATTATCAAAGAACCATTAGCAGTAATATCACCTGTGCTTGTAATGTTACCAGAATTTATAGTGCCTAGGCCTGAGACATTTCCATTTGTATCAAATGTATAGTTGCCGTCAGAGAATGAACCAGTTATTACCAAATTATCATTAATTGAAACGGTATTACTAGAAAAGTCACCATAAATTAATGGTGTATTAGTTTTGCTGTTATCAATATATAGTTTATTAGAAACATTGCCGGACGCAGGTCCAGCTTCATAACCAACAAATACATTTCCAGAACCCGTTACATTAGTAGCGCCAGCTTTGTAGCCAATTGCTGTATTATTATTTCCATCAGTAAGCGCAACAAGACTGTCTGATCCTACAGCTGTATTATAACTTCCTGTATTAATCAATCTTCCTGCTTCATAACCTACAATAGTATTGGCGTCTCCAGTTGTAATTTCTGTTCCCATTGCGTGATAACCATGAGCAGTATTAAAATTTGCTTGCCCTGTTGTTATGTCAGGAAAAACATCCCCACCTCCTGCGCCACTATCAGATCCACAATTATCAGTTTCAGCACAAGTGGCATAAGCTGAAAAGTCAGTCATAATACTCATAGTCAAATAAATGATAACTAATATTTTAAGTGTAATTAAAGCCATACATATAATACGTCAGCAATAATATTTTGTTAAAGGTTATATTGTTACATAAACATCATATCTTATTATTTTGCCTAAAATTTGATGGGAGCAACCTTTAATGTTATCTAAAGTCTCTGCATATCTTGGTTGTTTAATAACAACTCTTTTTGAAGCATTATTTAATGCTACATTAATCAACTCAACGTGATCTGAATCTGAGCCTACAACCTCTCTTACTAATCTCATATCATTTTTAACTAAAGCTGATTTTTTTCTGTCTTTATACATAGTGTCAATTAATATAACCTCAGGCGCAATATTAGGAAGAATATCTTTAGAATCTCCAAATAATAAATTCATCCTATTTACTATTTTACTTATTTCTCCACCATATAATTTTGCTTCTGAAATAGCAGCTTTCAGAAGATCATATATTTTTTCTGAACGTTCAATTAATGTTACATTTGCCCCAAGTGAAGCAAGGATAAAAGCATCATATCCTAACCCAGCAGTTGCATCTATAATGGTTCTATTTTTATTAAATTTGAACCCAACTGCTTTTGCTAAATTCTGACCTCGACCTTTTCCATATTTTAATCTATGTAAAATTGGACCTTCAATAAAAGAACATTTAAGCATTATTTTATTATAAATTTTAAATTCATTTTTTAGAATTTTTAATCTTTTTCAATTGGTAAATTTTCATCTATTGCCCATTCACTTAAAGAGTTATCATAAATCATTATATCTTCAAAACCTAATTGATATAAAACAAAAGCCTCTAAAGATGCGGCAATTCCTCCCCCGCAGTAATTAAGAACTTTATGATTTTTAAATATATTTTTATCAAAAAATAATTTGGACAATTCTTTGATATTTTTAAATTTCCCATTTTTAGAATCTAGTAATTCATGAAAAGGAATATTTAAGCTATTTGGTATTCTTCCACGTCTTCCATATCTAGGGTTGTTTCCAGAATGAATATCTGAAGTTAATGAATTCAAAATTTTAGTGCCATTATCATTTATAGCGTCTTTTACCATGTCTTTGTTAACAAAAATATCATCTCTAGGTAGAAATGTTAAATTAGATGCAGGAAATGAAAAATTTATATTTGAAGTAATAAAACCCAATCTTTCCCATTCATTAAATCCTCCATCTAGTATACTGACCTTATCAAAACCGACTGCACGTAGCATCCACCATAACCTAGCAGACCATTGAGATCCATTTCTAGAATATAATATGATATGAAAAGGGTCACCCACGCCTAATTTTTCAAAACTATCTGCAAGTATATCTAGACTAGGTAATGTAAATCTATAAGGGCTTTCTTGATCAGATAATTGGTGTTGAAGGTCCAAAAAACTTGAATTTGGAATATGACTTAAGTCATATTTTTCTCTCCCGCTTTCAACTATATAGGGAAGTGATGGATCTTCATCTCTATAATGAAGATAAGTAGTGCAATCATAAATTCTTATATCTGGATTATTTAAATTTTTGTTAAGCCATTCACAGCTAACAATTGCGTCAGGGTATTTCCAAAAAATTTCATCGTTCATATGATAATTCCTATTAAAAATAATTTAACATAATATATTTTATGGTTTAAGAAATATACTTCCTCCACCTTGTCTTGATTCTAACAAGTCATGAGCTAAATTAGCATCTTCAAGTTTGTAGGATCTTAACTTTGGAATAATAATTTTATTATTTTCAAAAGCATTAAAAACAGAATCTGTCATTTTTTTATAAATAGTTGAATTTGAAATATAATCAAAAAGAATTGGTCTTGAAACAGTTAAAGATTTACTCGCTAGAGTAGACATTAATAATGGCTCAACTGGACCAGAAGATTGTCCAAAATTTACCAAATGGCCACAAGCACGAATGCTTTTTATGGAGTTTTCAAAAGTATCCTTCCCAACTGAATCAAAAACTTTATCAACACCCTTTCCATCAGTAATATCCATTATTTGAGAGATGAAATCTGGCTGGTCATAAATTAAAGTATAATCACAACCATATGATTTTGCTAAAAGTGCTTTTTCTTTTGAACTGACACTTCCAATGACTAAGGCGCCAATAGACTTAGCCCATTGAGAAAAAATTTTGCCTACACCGCCTGTTACAGCGGTAATTAAGATGATGTCATTTGCCTTTACATTAGTTACCTCTTCCATAAGCATTTGAACTGTTATAGCTCTAGAAAAGTTTGTTGCTATTAACTCAGCTGAAATATTTTTAGGTATTTTTATTGCAATTTTATGATCTAAGTTTCTATGACTTGTGTATGCCCCATAGTTTTTAGTAATATATCCAACTTTGTCACCTGGTTTAAAATTAGTTACTTTTTTACCAACTTCTTCAACAATACCTGCCGCTTCTAAGCCAGGAATACCGGGCAAACTTAAAGTTTTATAAAGTCCTGATCTAACATAAACATCATGAAAATGAACGCCAATTGCAGTCTGTTTTATTGATATTTCATTTTCTTGTGGTTTTTGAACTTTAATATCTTCTAATTTTAAAACTTCTGATTTTCCGTATTCTTTTAATATAATTGCTTTAGCCAATTTCACCTCATTACAACTTTTTTAGATTTAAAACATTTCATAAATAGGACAAGTTATAAAGTACTAAATGTGTAGAAGTATAATATTAATGTAATTGATTTGTAGAAATAGATGATGAAATAGTATTATAATTAAAAAAATAAAGGAATTATTTTATGTCAATTATTCGTATTACAGTTCGTACATTTCAAAATGAACAACATGCAGAAATGTTTATTGCAATGGCACAGAAAATTGATGAAACCTCTAAGAAAGATGGTTTTAAAATTAATTTCACTATGATTCAAAATCAATCTTTAAAAAATCAAGTTACTAGTATTTGGCGGTATGACAATGAAAAGCACGTTAAAGACGTGCGTTCTTATCTATCAAAGCATAATTCTATTCCAAATTCTCTATCACCAAAAGAGGTGGTTTATACCGGAGAAATAGTAATAGATTCTAATGAATAGTTTTATAGATAATTTATAGTATCTTTTATAAGAAGCTGATACCCATCATAATCAAACAAATTAGTGAGACTGCCCACACTATAGTCCTTACGTAATCAATACCAAGGATGTAAATAGGAACATAAATAAAACGCATAGCCAGCCATAATGTAGCTAGGAATGAAATATCTATATCTTTGATTATTGATAAAAGAGCTAAAGTAATAAAAATTGGAAGTGTTTGAAATAAATTTTTTAAAGCTCTTTGAGATCTATCAAAAAACAATGAACTTTCAGCTGCATCATCTCTAGAAGAAAATAAATATAAAAAATTTAACTTCTTTGTAATTAATAAATCAATGGTTACTGGAATAAAGATCTGCATTAAGATTAGTAACAATGTTAGTAATACAATTATTTCAATAGTCATCAAACTCTCCAAATTTTTTATTTAATCAAGCTAACTAAATTTTCCCTTTTTCAAAGCTTTTTAATTTTTCAACTAGAATATTAATATATTCTTCTGATTCAAGTAATTTTTTCTTTAGAGTTTTATTTTGCTCTTCTAAAAAATAATTTTGTCTTCTCATCCACTCAGTATGTTCAATTTCAGTTGGATATGTTCTTTTCATTTAATTCTTCCTCAAATTTTATTTTTTTTAATTACTTGAAATATTAAAAAATAAATTACAAATCTTTTTAAGTTAATTTTAACTTAGATACTTAAGTCATTGTTCTTCGGAAGAAGGATCTTTTGTAAGATAAATACCAAAGCAAAAACCACCAATTGCTAAAAAATTTAAAACAAAATTAGGTTCTGCTAGATCTGCAGCCCTTAATATGCCCCACAGTATGGAAACTCCAACAATAGTCCATCCTAGTAATTGTTTTTTCATGATTTAGACCAAAAAAGTAGTTGATAATGAATTCAACTATATATTTTAAATAAAACATCTCAAGCAATAATAGATACTTCTAGTATGTTTACATTATGCTAAATTATATAGTATAAATTTATTAAGTATTTCATTAGCCATAGATTTTTTTACTGATTATTATGTATATTTTTAAAGTTATTGTTTTTTTATGTCTTATGATGTCTCAATCTTTAGGTGATATTATTTTTAAAGATGATTTTCAAAATTCCAAAAATTGGAAATTTATTTCAGATCAAGTTATGGGTGGAGTATCTACAGGAGAAGTAAGTTACTCAAAATTAAATAATGAAAATCAAGCTTATATTTCAGGAAATGTTTCCACAAAAAATAATGGTGGTTTTATCCAAATAAGAAGATCATTAACCGATGTTAATTTAAAAAATGCTCAATCTATAAAAATAAATACAAGTGGAAATAACCAAGAATATTTTTTACATTTAAGAACAAAAGGGACTCTTTTGCCCTGGCAATATTACCAGTTAGGTTTCAAGGTTCAAAAAAATTTTCAAACTTATAATTTACCAATTGCAGATTTCAAAAGATCAAGTTTTTTTATATCCAAAGATATAATTCCAGAGAAAATAACCTCAATAGGTATAGTAGCATTTGGAAGAGATCATAAGGCAGATCTAAATATAAAAAGCATTGAATTTGTAAAATAATATTTTCTAAAAAATATTTTTAATACTCAATTTTATTTTAGTAAAGTGGCTCTTTTAAATTCAACATTTTTAGGCCTTATTGTAAAAAACCTTGAGATCCTATGTTGTTCAAAAGCTTGATCAATTATATTTTGAAGATCACCAATATTTCCTTCAATTGGTTGACTGTTCCACTCTTTATTATCTACTATTAGTGTAATGATGTATTTTTGTAGTTTTTTTTTCATATTCTTATTTATCTTACTCTTGATAACATCAGCCAAATAAATCTTAAAGAAACAAAGTTTCTAACTACGCCTATAACATAAGTAAATGCCGCAGCTCTCAAAATTGATTTGCATGAATCATGATATTCAGGTGGAACCTTTTCAATTAATATAGGAAGAGCTTTGTTAAAGCTTGCGTCTAACTCTACTTCCAAAGTTATTAAATGAACTATAATCCCAATTAACAAAGATAGTAACGCCAAAAGTAAACATACTTTAATTAATGGATAGTACCCAGTAGCTAAAATTGTAGGTATCCCAATTAACAATATACTACTTCCAATTTGAGAAATCCAAGCAGTGTTTCTAACTAAAGATGTTCGTTGCTCAAGTGCCTTGTACTTTTCTTTATGCTGTATTGCGTGTCCAATTTCATGGCATACTATTGATATGGCTGTTAGGCTCTTTTTAGAAAGTCGATCTTGTGTGACTTTTACTTTTTTTTCTAAAAGATCATAATGGTCAACAGATAGAGATTTTTCTATTTTAACTTCAGTAAGTCCGTAATCTTTTAGAATAAGTTTACCAAACTCTAATCCAGTAAAAGGCATATTAATTAATATTTGATCGTTTTTATGAAAAACGTAGTTTAACCAGATAACTGGAGCGGTAGAGAGAATTAGAAAAATAATTAGATATACGATCATGATTAAGAAGTCATAAGCTCAGATAATGATTATGTTTGGTTAGTATTATATTTACGTGGTGATTAGAAAATAATTTTCAACTACTACAAATCTGTTAAATAAAATAACTTATCACAAATGCTAATAAAGCATAAAACCCAATTATTTTTATTATCTTTATTATTGCCTTTTTAGCCTCTGAATTATTATTGGGGTCGTCGTTTTTATCGTGAAACCATGGCTTAAAGGTATTCTTAGTTTTTTTATCTATAAAGTTTCTTACAGGGTGCACATTATCAATTTCATTATCTTTCACAATTTTATGTCCTTAATATTTTTTATCACATCGTAATTATATTCAAAAAAACACTCATTAATAATAATTTTTTAATTTCTTTTCTTATCAAGTAGTCTTTTAATAGTAAGTGGATATAGATTATGTTCTATGATTTTTATACGAGCTTGAAGTGTATTAAAAGTGTCATCTTTATTTATTGATAAAATTTTCTGATCTATGATCATTCCAGTATCAATACCTTCATCAACATAGTGTATAGTTATACCAGTGTATTTAACACCGTAATCTAGGGCCTGTATTATAGCATTTTTACCTTGAAAAGCAGGTAATAATGATGGATGTAAGTTTATTATGCTATTATGAGGTAAGGAATGAATAAATTTTCTACTTAAGATTTTCATAAATCCAGCAAGGACCAAAAGTTCAGTATTGTAATGTAAAATTAATTTAGAAACCTCTGCTTCTAAAATTAATAAGTTTTTAAAAGTATATACTGGAATATTATTTTTTTTGGCAATCAATAAACCACGAGCATTCTGATTGTTTGAAACAACAAATTTTACATTAATGCCATTGTTAATTATTGCATTTAAGTTAGAGCCATCGCCGCTTATAAGAACACCTATATTATATTTCATTAATAATATCCAAATCTGCTAAAATTTAAAAACCTACTTCTAGTAAATTGTTTATGAAATGAAATAAATAAAAGTGCTTACTCATTGCCATCACTAACGATTAATGAACTGACTTCTCCATCATAAATATCAGCATCTACTTTATTAGGATTACAACAAATTTCACAGTCAAATATTTCAGTATTTTTACCACTGAATGTTTCATCTATACCTAAATCTATCTCAAAAGTTTCAAAACAAAAGTAACAAGTTATTATTTGGTGATTAGTATCTTTATCTTTTAAAAATGACATCAATTTTTTCTTTCATTTTGTTAAGTTTGTTTTCTAAGGTATTTTCAAGATGTAAGAGCATCTATATATGATTTTGAATCTAACTATAATTAATATGCTCTATAACAAATGAGACACACTTTTATAAATTTTTATTAAATAGTTTTAAGTTATCCTCTAAGTTTTATGAAAATTATTCTAAACCTCTAGATTAAAACCATTAGGCTTTATTACGATATCAACTACCTCTTCTCTATTTTTGAAATATATAGAATTTACCTTGAAACTATACTGAAATTAATTAGAATTATATTATGTGTGTATGCTCTATATCTAATTTTTTACCAATGTTTATATTTGCTTTAATTACTTTTATTTTAATTTGGAACTTTTCAAAAATTAAGACCTACTTGTTTAATAATTTTTCCAAATACTTTCTACAATAATATTTAATTTTTTTGCTTGATAGCAAAGGAGAAAATGTGAAAAAAACAATTGTTGATAATTGGAATTTTATTATGAACCATAATAAAAATCCATTAAAGAATATACCAGATACTAATACCAGACACATGATTATGCAAATTTTAGCGTGGATGTGGTGTATTGTGTTTTCAATGTATTTTAGCAGTATGTGGATCTTTGGAATAACAACTATTGCTCATATTTTTATTTTAGGGGCGATAGCAATCACAGTTGCTACCTTTGAAACTGCAAAAAGAAAACCAAGTATTTTTGGTGGTTATTATACCCCAAGTCGAAGTCGTGCCATTTATTATGAAGGAAAAAGAATAGAATTAGATCCTAATGATAAAGGAGGAGAGCATGAATGATGACGAATGCGTTAAAATATTGACGATATTATATATGTAACAAAAAGATTAATATTATGAGGTCTGTGCATTGTTATGTGTGGTCGATTTGTTGTTTCTACTAAAAATGCTTTTGGTCTTAAATATGAGACTTCTTATAATGTTACTCCATCTCAATTAGTCCCTGTTAAAACTAAAAATGACGCAAAGTTAATGAAATGGTCATATTCTCCATCCTGGAAAAAAGATATGAATCTTATTAATTGTCGTTCTGAGACAATGAATGACAAACCATCGTTTAAGAATGCTAAAAGATGTATTATTTTCCAAAATGGTTGGTATGAATGGCAAAGAAAAGAAAAAGAAAAAATACCTTATTACCATTATTGTTCATCAAATAATTTTGCAGGCTTATACAACAATATTGGATGCCTTATATTAACTCGCAATTCTACAGATAAAATTAGTCATATTCATCATCGTCAACCTTTGTTGTTAGAAGATAATGAGATATGTGATTACCTTGAAGGTGAAAACATACTTAATAGTAATGCCAATAATGACATTAAATTTCATTGTGTTAGCAAGGAGGTCAACAACCCTTCAAATAACAATCCATCTTTAATAAATAAAATAAACTTTTTATAAGTTACGAGAATGGCTCAACTTATATAACTTTGTTTCAAAACTATTTTAATATTTAGTTTAGATACTGTTTCTTTTTTATTTGATCTTAGTTAAGATTTTAAGATGAAGATTTTTTTATTTAGATTAAGTAGAGTATTATGTTTTGGAATATTTACGATAGTAATCGGTTTGTCTATAATTATGTTAAATAGGAATTCATCAATATATAGTAAATTTTATAGTGAAGGTTTATTAAAAATATTTTTAATTAATTTAGGATTACTATCATTAATTTTTGTTTTTAATTGGTTGTGTTTTGGTAAACTCACTATTTGGATAAGAAAAAATAAATAAGCAACAAATAAGAAAATAGTTAAATTATTTTACAAATGAGTCAGCGTAGAATTTTCTTAATTTTTCCAACTATATTAAATTGGATTAGTTAATTTCATATAAAGGCAGTTTGATTTTAGCTGTATTTAATCTGCACCATATGAACCTTTTAATATTTTGAAGTTGTGTTTTAAATCTCCAACGATTTAAATGTTTGTAATATCTGACACAGTTATAACAAAGTAAAACCCAATCTTTATCCTCACTTGTTATCTTACAATTCCAGACAATATCAAAGGGAAGTTTGCAGTTTTCACATTTATGATTATTTTTGAAATACATTTTACCTCAAATTGATATGATTTTTATTTACATTTGTCATTTTCTTTAGTCGCCTCTCTTTTCCTTATTGGCATTGTATCTACGATATTATGAATCTCTTTTAATAATGAGACATCTGTTGAATATGATTTGACTTGCCCATCATAACCAATTAACCAAATTCCATATTTGTTTTTATATTTATTTGGAATAACATATTTATTAATTTCATTGCCTACTATTCTAATATATTTAAGGTTTCGAGCTTTATTTTCACAACTATTTTTTTTAAAAAAAATATCAGTTTCATTAATAAAATGAATATATTTTTCTTTTGAAATAAAAAGAACTATTCTTTTGTTCCATGAAAATGAATTGATATAATGTTCTAAATTTATTTTTGTGCTTGAATTACTCATTGTTGGAAATATTAAAAAAGTTAATAAAAAACATAATATTTTAATCATTGCTTTACTGTACCCAATATTTTTCAAAGCGGGAAGTAAATTACAAGCAAAATAATAATCTAGAGACATAGGTTTGTTTACTTTTGGGCAGTTTTATCATCTTTGGCTGAGACTTTACATTGAATTATTTCACCACCACAACAATCATCCACAACTCTCTTACAAGTTAAACATTGATAATGTGATTGGATATAGATAAATCCTTTTGGGCTACTACAATATGGACAAGGAAGGTTAGTGTTCATAAGAAAATCATATAGAATAAATAATCAGAAGAAAAACTATTGTTAAACTTATCATAAAAAAAAATTTTTTATAAATTTCAATCATTATTATTTTTATATCTTTCTTATAAAGAAATTATAACATGAAAGTTAATTTCTATAAATATCTATTAGATTTTCAATGTTTTATAAATTTTGTTTAGGTGGATTAAAAATTTTATTTTTTGCATCATATTTACCAGTAATCCAGCGGTGTGTTTTAGTAGACCAATAACTTAATCCACCTTTAGATATTGGCTTTAATTCTATTCTTGAAGTTTTTAATTTTCCTGGTTCATGTTTGACCTTAGTAATTTCATACATTTCTTTTATTTCTTCAATTTCTAAGTCAGGAGTTTCAACATCAATATTTTCAATAAATTTAGAAATAGAAGCTAAAGCTAATCTTGTTCTCCCAATTTCTATATTTTTTCTTGTTTGTATAATTTGGCCAGCCCACCAAAGATGT
This sequence comes from Candidatus Levibacter sp. Uisw_134_01, assembly GCF_047717795.1. Lineage (GTDB taxonomy): Bacteria > Pseudomonadota > Alphaproteobacteria > Puniceispirillales > Marisalimonadaceae > Marisalimonas. Next base: position 237,586 of record NZ_CP159808.1, read on the forward strand.
ACGTTTAAATAACTTTCTGAGGTAGGAAATGTAAAAGTAACAAACTTAGGTTTTTTAGTAATAAATTTCTTATCTCTTTTTGATTTAGGAAGTTCAAGTTGATCAATAAAATTTATTGAATATTTAACTTCTTCTAAAGTTAAATCTTTATCTTTTTTTAAATCATTATATTTCTTATATATATCTACACCAGTAACACCAGCAAAGGGATCTAACAAAAGATCCTGTTTTTCTGAAGAAATAAAAGACTCAATTGGGGGTAAATTTTGATAGTTTTCTAAACTTAATTTGTAACATTCTAATATGTCTGGATGTTGTAAATCAGGTTTAAGAGTATTAATTTGTCTGTAAAAAGCTTTTAAACCTACTAATGCAACTTTCAGGGCTCTTATTGGAACACCGTTTTTACTCCTAACTACTTTTTTGCTCCAAAATATATGTATATTGACATACTCATTATTTGTATTTGGAACATAATCCCATACATTATTATGAATTTCTGTATTTTTTGATTTTTTTGATCTTAATGTTTCAAGAAAAGTAGGCTTTTTAATATTTTTATTTTCTAGAATACCAATTGAAACATTAACCTCTTTTATTGCTTCTTCTTTATCAACAAAAAAACCAGAGGTGTTCGTTAATTCTTTTCCTTTAATGCCACCAAATGGATCAATCATTTTTATATTTTATAATAAGTAACATGAATAATCAATTTGATTTATCTTTGTATTTTTAAGTTTGGAATTAAATTTTAAATATACCTATTCATATAGATAAAAACTCTGCATTCATAAACTTTCATTATTATCTTTTTTTAAGTTATAAGGTATTATTTAAATATGAATATTGGTGATGTTATAGTGAAAAAAAATTTATTTGATAAGTATGGTGGTGTTACTACTATTAAATTAATACTAGAAAAATTTTATAAAATTTTACTAAGCCGTATGTGGGCAAAGAAGATGTTCATTAATGTCGACATGTAAAAATTATTACTTCACCAGATACAATTTGTTAGTTTTGCAATGGGTAAGCCAGAAAGCGAATTTGATGATGAAAGATTAAGAAAAGGTCATGCTGGTTTGAAAATAACAGAGGAACAATATGACGAAACAATCGATATTCTTGTAAAAGTATTAACAGATTTTAGAGTTAAGTTCGCCGATATAAAGCTTATTGGCAATGCTATTGAAAGTAAAAAACATCTCATAGTAAATGTGCCGGTAATCAAATCACTAGACAAGAAAAAAGTAAGAAAATTAAATGAACAAGAACAGTACAATAAAACAAAACTTGTTTAATACTAACAAGGCAATAAAAGAAAACAGTTAATTATAAATTAGAACTTAAATTTTAAGAGGTTACTATTATTTGGCATTTAATAATAAAAGAATGGTTTTTTTTTAATTTGAGAACTCTGATAAAAAGTTTCTAACGCTATTCTGCTTAAACAGCTTCTACTTTTAGACGTTCCTCTATGAATAATAATATTATAATGAGTTAAGTTATTCATTACTTTCTCATTAATGATTTCAGCACAAATATTTAGATTTGAAATCATATATAGTTTATCGCCAGTTTTCATTGAGTTAATCTCGTACTTAAAAAATATTGTTGTTAATTATATTTATGTTAGAGATCTTAAATATAAAATAAATGTGATATCTTACATCTATAGGATAAAATATTTAATACAAGAGAAAGATCAAGTTAATCTAATTCTAATAAGAATACTCAATTTAGGGTTAAATAAATTTTTACCAACTTTTTATGTTCTACAATTAACACATACAAAAATTAATATTTACGAGGGTGATTTAACGCATTTTGTGAAATTTTTGTAATCATTTGCTCATAATTTATTTTAAGATTCATAGAACAAGATCTATAAAAGTAACCTTTTTGGAGTCCAGGCATAAGATTTGCCTCAATAAAATTAGGTATACCTTTATCATCCATCTTAATATCTATTCTTCCAAACAAACGTCCTTTTAATAAGTGAAATGCAAATTTTGCTAGTTCTGATACTTTTTCGAAAATGATAGGATCTTTTATAATACAAATTTTTTCTAAATCATTTTTTTTAATATTATAATCTAGAATACGATTACCATTTGAATTTTTTTTCACAATAATTTCAATTGGCATTGCTATTAAGCTCTCAGATAGATCATCTTGAATTATACCAACAGTATATTCTTTACCTGATAAATATGTTTCAGCAATGGAGCTTGAGTTTTGATTTAAATCAATATCTAAGACTTTTTTTTCAAAATCTTTAAAGTTTCTAACAATTGAGTTTTGGTCAATTCCAATACTGTCTCCACCATTTAAAGGTTTTATAAATAGAGGAAACTTAATAGGTAATGATAAAGCATTTAAATATTCTTTTGGTTTTGCTGTAAAAAAGTCAGCAGTATTTATATTATTTTTCTGCATAATAATTTTGGCAAAAGATTTGTCATGTACATTATCATATGAAGATTTTTTTGAATTAATATAATTTATGCCATATATATCTAAAAACTCATTTAACCATATTTTTTTAGTTTTAAATTGGAAATATTTAATTCCTGAAAAAACTAATTTTGGCTTTCTTTTTACCAGTTTATTTAGATCACATTCATTTTTAATTTTTGTTAATTTTATATTTTCAAAAGTTTTACTCAATATTTTAAATATTAAACTTGTATCAAGGTTAATTCCAATGCTGTCATGATTTTCTTTGAAGTTTAGAGTTATATTATTTGTTAAAATTTCAATTGTGCGTAAATCTTTACATATATGCCTCTGATTAGATTTAATATTTAAATTTAATTTTTTAAGAGTTTTTAATTTTGCTACCAATATAAATCCTTTGGAATTATAGTTCATTCAAAGTGGTTTAGACTTAACTACTAAATAGTTACTATTTGAAGGTTTAGAAAATAAGTGAGATAAGATAATATTATAGTTTTTAATTGAGCTAATAATGTATGTTGATAACACGTAATTATATAATTAGATATTAATAAATGTTTTAAAACTGATTTCTAATCATCACCACTTCATATGTCTATTCATTACAAACTAAATATCTAGATATCTCAAGAGAAATTCCCCAAGGGAGCTTCAACTTGTCATCTGTTTCTTTTCCTAAGATCATTTTTTAGATTTTATTTATTACAATTTTGCAAGATTTAAATTATATCAAGAAACTAATTATTTTTGATCTTAAAAGATAAAAAAATCTAAAAATAGATGTCTTTGATGCTTGTCTAAGTCATTAATATTATTTAATAAGTTAATTGTGGGGGTAGGATTTGAACCTACGACCTTCAGGTTATGAGCCTAACGAGCTATTCATTAATTATATTAAGTGTTACTACACCACTTTTTAACACTCATTTCAAAGTCTGAAAAGTATTTTGAAATAATTGTTAATTCAAAAGATGACAGAATTGAAGTGTTGGGTTCTCTATCCAAAAGAAACTTAAAACTGAACTCTAAAAGTTCTTCTTTAGTAACTTGCTCATTAGTAAGATTTTTATGAACTTCATCTGAAAAAGTAACAATATGAGTTGTTGTAGTGTTTGAGTTGACTGTAACTTCATATTCACTATTTGATAATATTTTGATTGAGATGGCCATGCTTTATTTAATTAACATCTAATTAGTATCATAAAAAATTGCTTCACTCTTTAATGTTTTTAAAAATTGAGATGATATTGCTGTTGATCCTATTATTTCACCATCATTTAGTTCAAGTCTTAGACCTTGTTCTTTAAATGAATCAATTATTGGTCCTGCCACATTATTATGGTCGTTCATAAATGTTTTGTGATCTGGAAAAATTAAAACAAGAGTAGCAGATGTATCAGAATTATTGAAAATAAATTTCATTAAAGTTCCATTTCCAATGCCTTCAGCATCTGCTTTAGTGTCGGTATAATTTACAAACATATCTTTAGACATTTTATCTTTGAACGTTATCTTAATAGTTCTAGCATACATGAAATTAATCCTTTTTATTTACTAAATAAATCATAAACCAGTTAATCAAAATAGTTGTGAAAGGTAAAGAGCAATCCATATTTCTCTTTTAATACTATCATGGTTTATAGATTAGTTTTTTTTTGTTAGTTTTGAGAGGAAGGGAATTCAAATTAGCACTTTTTAATCATAGGTGGAAAGAGTTTCCATAATAAAAATGTCCATACTAGAACAATACAATATAAAATAATAAAAAATTGAGATGGTAAATTCCAATAAATAATTTGATGGATCCAATAAGATATAAACGAAGTGGATTCATTAATCCCACGTAAACTATTTTCAAATGAAGTTAGTGGGCAAGTTATTCCCAATAAACTCTCTAAAGTAACAAAAGTCATCATTCCACAATGACATATTCTTAATTTTAAATTTTTAACCCAATCCCAATTAAACTTGTATCCAATTGGTATTAAAAAAAACCGAAAGTTATAAAAATAACAATGGTAAAATGAGATACTAACACAATATCAGCGATCAATGTTGTTACCTTTTTTCTTCAATTAAGAGTATAAAATTAAAACTTTGAAAGTTTTTCTTTAAAAATCTTACCTTTTTTAAAATATCTTATTACCCAATTTTGATAAACAGAATGTTTGTTATTACATATTTGCATAGATAAATTTCTCATTAAATGTACAGGTGAACCGCCACCACCTTTTCTTGATTCTTCTTTTGCAACTGTTAAACATAAATTACTGTTATTCTTTAAACGAATAGTATTATCTTTATCAAATATAAATTCTTGTGAATTTTTACATTTTATAAGGGTTAAAATTAGTGGATTATTATATGAAGATGGATGTATACAAACATCAAAATTAGGGAAAAATAATTCTTTTTTCTTTAACTTATTTGCATCTAAACCTTGATCTATAGCAATTTCTCCTTGATAAGAGTAACAGGTATGTGCTTGCAGTCCTCTCTCTATTTTTGCCCTAGATTTATATCCTTTTATGTCGATACAAAATCCTCTTTTATCATCTAGATTATCAATTAACTTAATCTCTACTAAATCAAAATCCGATTGGCCCGAAACAACAGATGTAGTGATAGAAAGGAAAATTGTAATTCCTAAAAACAGTAAAAATTTTGTATAAAATTGAAACACTTTTAAATCCATTGATCATTCGGAGCAGTCAAATCTCCTTTAGTGTCACCAGTATTTAAAACTCCTCTTGGTTCTACCAACATTACTTTGCACTCTTCATCTGCAAAAGGCTTATGTACCACTCCTTTTGGAACAACTATCATTTCACCATTTTTGATTTCAATTGTCTCAGTTTTGAATTCAATGCTCATTTTACCTTCTAATACAATAAACACTTCATCAGTATCAGAATGTTTATGTTTTACAAATTCACCTTTTATTTTTACAAGTTTAAATTGATAATCATTCATTTCAGCAATAACTTTTGGAGACCAATAATCTCCAAATTTATCAAATTTAGAATATAAGTTAATATGCTTTGTCATATATATATTTTAATCAAAATACTTTGTGAAGGTAAAGAATAATTAAAATTTCTCTTTGGATACTATCGTGGTTTATAGATTAGGTTTATTTAGGAAAAAAGAAAGCAGAACTGAATTTTATTTTCCTAACCAAGAATTTTACATTGAGAACAATAATGATATTTCATCTCTTTAATCATCTAGAGGTTCAATAATCTGTGAATATGGTTTAGTTTCTTTAAATGATTGTCTATCTTTATGTATGTTCCAATATGACACTAAATTTTTATACTTATCTCTCCATTTAAATTTAGGAAATCTTAAATCAAGATATTCTAAACAAGTAAATCCACTTACATCTGCAATATTAAAATGGTTACCTACAAAATATTGTTTTTGATCAAGATTATTTGAAAGATATTGAACTCCTTCAAAGATTTTTTTCTCTTGTCTTTTAATCCAAGTTTTACTCCTTAAAATTTCTTTTCTTGAGTTTTCAAGGAATATAAGAACTATAGAATCACATATGCCGTCTGAAACAGTTTCAACCAACCGCGCTGAGATGTTTTCCGAATAGTCATTAGGATAAAAAAGAGGTTTTGGTTTATATCCATCTAAATATTGAACAATTACCTTGCTATCAAACAATGGTTCATAACCATCGCGAAGAAGTATTGGTATTTTTCCTAATGGGTTAACCCCAAGAGTTAAAGTGTCAGTATTCCATGGAACATCAATTATTTCTTCAAAGTCTATATTTTTTTCACGTAATATTACTCTTACTTTGCGTGCATATGGACTAGGAGTAGCAATGATTAGTTTCATGCTTATAGTCTACTCAAAATAGTCACTTAAGGTAAAGAGTAATTGATATTTCTCTCTAAATACTATCGTGGTTTATAGATTAGGTTTTGGTTGTCAGTCTTGAGGGAGTGGGTGCGTAAGATTTAAGTCAGACGCATTATTCTGTTTTGCAATCATATTTAGAAATTCTCTACTCCAAACCCTTTTAATTCACAATATAAATCATTCCTTTATGAAAACATATCTAAACTTCTAGAAAAAGAAATATCATAGAATGAAATTGCAAAGTGGTTAAATAACAAAGGTTACTTCTCTGCGAGAGGTAACTCAATAACAGAGAACGCTATCTGACTCTAATGACTGTTCAATTAGTTTGTCAGGCATAGCAAATTCTGCATTATACCCCTCTAAAAGCGATTCATCATACCCTCTTGCCTTTGCGGACATACCAGAAACTAATATAGTGGCATTTGTTTCCTTCAAATTAAGAAGGTGTTCATATAAATCTCCGGTACCTTGTCCAACTATTTGACCAGTACTTTTACAATTTAATATATGAACCCCATCTGCTGCTAAGAAGAGAGTAACTTCATGATCTTTTTTTATAGCAGCAAGGGCAACCATTAATCCTAACGTAACTTTGTTTTTAAATTGTAGATCACTATGGATATGGACTAATACTTTAGACATCTCATTTCCTTTCCAATTAACTTATTTATTACAAATCCTTACAAATCTAAAAAAGAAGAGAACAGTAATTTAGTTTTCTATAGGAGTAATTCTATAAAAATCGTGGTTTAATCCTAATTTTGGTCCAATTTCTTCCATTCTTTTTGACATTATCTCACCCATTTTAGCTGGATCGGTAATAGTTGCTTTAAACATAGCTGTATTTTCATCAACTTTTCCAATGATATAATCTTTCATAAATTGCTTTCTTAGCTGAATATCTCCGTCATAAATTGATTTCCATTCATCATAACTGCATGTAAATTTTATTATCCCAAACATTTCCATAAAATAACTCCTAAATTTATTAATTTAAATTGAATATTAAGTTTATAGAAAATTAATCAGTCACATCCATTACATTTGCCATTTCTTTTATGTCATTAACAAACATTTGACCCATTTCTCCGAGTGTTTCTTCTATTGCTTCTGGAGAATTTGCTTTCCACCAACAAAACATTACCATGTCATTTTTTTCATTATTCCAATTCATTTGAAAACTAGCATTTTCATTTTTCATATTTGCACGTATGTCATCAGCAGTCATATCTTTAGACATTTCAAAATATTGGTCTCTTAATTCTTCTGTTTTAAATTTGTGTGCTACCATATAATCTTTCATTTAAATCTCCATATTGTATTGATTCTAATAACCATTATCACGGAGCTTTAATCATGAATTTGCAAGAATAATTGAAATATTTTAATAATAATTTTGATATTTGCATATTTTTTAATCAAAAAAATACATGAAACTAAAAGGGTGATAATTCAAAATTCCCAACGTGTGATATTTCTCTCTGGATACTATCGTAGTTTATAGATTAGGTATTGGTCCGTGAAAAAAATATAATTAATTGAATGAATACGATAGTTAAATTATTAATCTATAGTATTGTAGTTATTAAGGTTACAATTTAAGGAGAGAGCCATTCTCCTTGCCAATTAGTCGTCTTTTTGTAATAAGCACGAATATGTTTAGCCCCTAAAAGCAGTAACTGAATTGATTGTATATGACATAACAAAACGGCGAAACGTTTCTGATCCGGGGCATTTTCATAGGCAAGGGGGCTTCCAATGGCTGTGCCAGGAATAGGAATAGTTCCATAAGCGACCTTAGAGTTAGTTGGAACACTTCTCCAGTATGGAATAGTAATATCGCCAACCTTGACTTCAACAACAACGTCCATCTGAATTTGTAATTGAACTTTTGGCAGCCAAATGTGAATTCCAGCACGAGGGTTCTCCTCGAGGACCAACATTTTTGAAGAGGCAGTGTCAGTGTGGAACTCTATCTGGTTATTTATCCTATCGCTCCGTCTCATCACTAAAGTACGAGCATTTGGGAAACCATCCGCACTTGATGTCACAAAGGTAGGGTGTCTTGAGGGCCATTTTTTGTCAGCTTTCCCTCGAGAAATCTGTGCCCAGCCAAAGTCCAAAAAATCATATAGTTTTTGAAAATCATTCATTAATGTAATACTTAAAATTGAATTGTTGGATTGTAAACTAGAATTATTCAATAGATAAAAGCATTTTTTCCTAATCGACATTGGTCAATGGTAAGGGGTGGTCTGCCCATTGACCCTGGTCCATGGAGCATGGACGGGGGTTCAAGGATGGGTTAGGAGAGATGATAAGGTTAGTCTTTGAATTTTTTGCTTGACTTTATTATCATTAATCAAATGATTTAATACAAACTCTGAAAATTTTTTAGAGATGAAATATTAAACTAGGAAAACTAAATTGTGATTAAAAATTTTCTTTACTTATTTTTAATAATTAATTTTTTAACTTATCCGTTAAATTACGTCTTTGCTAAAACCACCTTTAAAGGCGGAATTATAACATCTAGTAAATCGATGACAACCTCAAAACCTAACGAGAGAAAAGACCTAATTTTTGATTTAAAAAATTTTGATGATAGCCACTTAGAAAAAATTATAACAAAAAAAGAGGCAATTTGGCTAGAAAGAAGAATTGGTATTGGAGCACCAATTGATAGAATAAAATTACATATAGGTAAAACAAGACTGCAAGCTATAAACGACATTGTTTTAAACTTAACTAAATATAAAGATAATACTATATGGCCTAAGTGGACTAATGAAGCAATTCCAACAAGTTTTATGCAAGATGGAATAAAAGCTCATCGCATTAATTGTGATGATCAATCCTTTCTTTTATCACTGAAGACAACATGGTTGGAAAAATTAGCATCAAGCAAAACACCTCAATATGAGAGGTTAGCCATTTTCTGGCTTAATCATTTTTCAGTTAATTTTAATATGTATAAACAAAAACATTCTTTTTTTACGCATTTAAAGATAATTAGAGAAAATACTAACAAAAATTTTTTAAGTTTCCTTAAGAATATTCTTAAAGATCCTGCAATGATAGTATACTTGAATAATCAAAAAAGCATTGCTAAAAACCCAAATGAAAATCTAGCTAGAGAATTTTTTGAATTATTTAGTTTGGGTGAAGGTAATTACAGCGAAAATGATATAAAAAATTTTGCAAGACATCTTTCCGGAAATTCAATAAACCATATTACAGAGCAATTCAAGTTTTACCCATACAAAACATCTTCTAATACTTATTCAGCATTTGGAAAACAATATAAAGATGATGAAGAATTTTTTAAAATTTTAAAAAACCACCCATCTTTTGGGGAATTTATAGCATTAAAATTTTATAAAGAATATGTAAGCTTAGAAAAACCTAATCCTCAAGAACTATCTTTTTTAGTATCATATTTTAGAAATCATAATTTTGAAATCCCTGAAATGTTGCGAGGTGTTCTTAAACTTAAAAGTTTTTGGAGTAATAAATTATCACTTGTTAAATCACCACTAGAATTGTTTTATGGAACAGCTAGAACTCTTAATGTTTCTGGCAAAGAGGTAAAAGATCATTATAATTTAATTCAATCAATGGAGTTAACAGGACAAAAGTTATTTAACCCTCCAAATATCGCAGGGTGGCCAGTTGGTAAAGAGTGGTTAAGTGGACAAAAACTAAATTTAAGAATAAATACTATATCAAACTCTTTTTCAAATATTTTTAATAAAGAAAAAAAAATAATGAAGGAAAAATTATTTGAGGATAAAGATAATGAAAAATATAATAGTGATTTAAAGGTTTTCTTTGACAAAACTAGCAAAGAGGAATTTGCAGTTGAGACAATTTTATTAGGGTATATTCCTAATGATTTTGCAACTAGGGAACACGCTTACTTAAAAACATTCTTTTATAACGTACAATTTATGGGAAAAAAGTGGAAGGGTATTGAAATTCAATTTGGTACAGATAAAAACCGGAGAAGTGAATGGAAAGCTCTAAATAAATTTACATTTTATGATGGTTATAGTTACCCAGACATTATTAGCAACTGGAATAAAAGTTGGACTTCAGACTACAGAGCAACTAGAGGTATTTCTAGCTCTTTCCCATCTGGTCATAAAATAGATAGATTTCTGCAACAGAGTAGCCAAAGTCAGAAACTTTTATATCATCTGCTTTTATCTATGCAACATGTTCTTGAAAAAGAAGCATATTATACCAGATTACAGGTAAATATCTCTGCTAAAAATTTTTTAAAAGAAAGAATTGATGAAGTTAAAAATATTTTAAATTACAATCCTCAACTTAATCCAACAAAAGTATTTTCCTATCCTTCTGGTATGATGTCAGGGTATAGACCTGGATTAAAAACATTTGAATGTGGAATAGAAAAATATGGACTTAATTATTATGAAATGCATAAGTCCAAAACATTTAACACTCATTATGATTTTAATAACATTGATAATAATGATGTAATGTTATCTGATATACTATTACCTGATTTAGATTTGAATATTGAAAATGAAGATTACATAAATATTTTAAGTCACGAAGGATATCAATTAAAATGATTCAAGGAAGAAGAGAGTTTTTATCGTTAGCAGGCTACACCTTTCTATTCTCTGGATTACCTTCACTTGTTTGGTCAAAATTAAATAGAAAGATCTTAATTTTAGTTGAACTTCAAGGTGCAAATGATGGACTTAATACTGTAATTCCATTAAATCAAAAATATTATTATCGCCTTAGGCCAAATATTGGAATAGAAAAAAACAAAATTCTTAATATATCAAAAGATAATGGATTACATTTTAGTTTAAAAAATATTGCAAAAAAATACGAAGAAGGAAATGTAAAAATAATTCAAAATATGGGATATCCTCATGCAATTTTGTCACATTTCAGATCTATTGATATTTGGGAAACTGGGGGAGATGGTAAAAAACAATTTCGTGATGGCTGGTTAATCAATTCTTTAAATAAATACTCTAAAACGTTAGACACTGATGCCAAAGGTATGTTTTTAGATAATTCAAATTCAATCTTTAGAGGTGGTTTTGATGGTTTTTTAGGACCTAATTCTTTAGGGATAAAACCAGAAGAAATTGAAGTTAGGGATACAGTTGTGCCAGTTGATACTAGAAAAAATTTTGGATTATTGAATGAAATATTAAACAAAAGAAAAGAAAACTCAAATCTATTAATAAAATTAAGTGATAAGTTTAACAAAGTTAAAAATAAATATTCTTTTACAGGGGGGCAATTAGGCAGACAATTATCTAATGTATGTAATTTAATTGCTTCTGAAATATATATTCCAGTTTATAAAGTTGCACTTGGAAGCTTTGATACACATAATAATCAGCCAAACACTCATAGAAATTTATTAAGGGATTTAGATACTTCGCTTTCATCTACAATTAATGCCCTCAAGGATATTGGTGTCTGGAAAGATACTTTAATTATGACTTATTCTGAATTTGGAAGAAGAGCTAATGAAAATGGATCTAGAGGTACTGACCATGGGATGTCAGCTCCCCATTTTGTATTAGGTGGAAGCATTAATGGCGGTATTATAGGTCAATATGATGATTTAAGTAAATTATGGAATAATAACATTAATTATAAAATTGATTATAGGTCTCTGTATGAATTTGTATTAAGCAATCATTTCAATATAAAAGATAACCCTTTTTCTAAATTTAAAAATACGGATATTATTTAGATAAAAGAAACAAAAGGAAACAATTAAAGCTAATAAAAGACAACTTTCCACTACCCATAGTACTGTCGTAGATGGGCATTGGTTCTTGGTTCTCGGTTGTTTAATAGCCTTGCCTTGAATTAACCTTTTTATTTACAAATTTAGAACTAAATTCTCCATATAATTATAAATATAAAAGAAAAATGTTTTTCATTTATAAACCTCCTAAAGGCATTAGCTATTCATAGAGCTAATGCCTTAAACATTTTAATAAAATACAAAATCATACTCATTTTGGTATACAGTTTGGTATACAACCTTGTCTACAGCTATACTGTTTTTAAAAATAATACATAAATATCAATGAGTTATAAAAAAAGATGGTGCGCTCGAGAAGATTCGAACTCCTGACCCCTAGATTCGTAGTCTAGTGCTCTATCCAGCTGAGCTACGAGCGCACATTAAAACAATGTTATAGTTATCTATATAAATAAAGATTATCAAGTAAGAAAATAAATATTATAAATTAGTAAATTATAGTGTATTAAAATAATTAGATTAATTGAAGAGTAATATGAGTAATAATAATATTTATGATAAATCCTTTCCAGTATCTTGGGAAGAGTTACACAGAAATAGTAAAGCCTTGGCCTGGCGTTTGTCAGAAATGAAACCTTACAAAGGTATCATTGCCGTTACAAGAGGTGGTCTTGTGCCAGCTGCAATAGTAGCAAGAGAACTTGATATAAGGTTGATTGATACTGTATGTGTTCTTTCATATAATCAAAAAACCAAAGGTGATGTTAACGTATTAAAACATGCAAATATTGCAGATGATGGTCAAGAATGGCTCATTGTAGATGACCTTGTTGATACGGGAGAAACAATTAAGGCTATAAGATTAACCTTGCCTAATGCTCATTATGCCACTGTTTATGCTAAGCCCAGTGGTAGAGAACAAGTAGATACATTTATTACTGAAGTGTCTCAAGATACTTGGATATATTTTCCATGGGATATGGAAATGAAACCAGCTCCTACAATATCTGAGCGTACAAAAAAATAATGATATTGACTAACGAGTGCAATGTGTCTAAAAAGCTAAAACAAATAAAAATAAGAAGGCTGTATTTAAATACAGAATTAAAATGAAACGTACATTTCAACCTAGTAATTTAGTTAGAAAAAGAAGGCATGGATATAGAAGTAGAATGTCTACTGTTGGTGGTAGAAATGTTATTCGTAGCCGAAGATCTAAAGGTAGAAAAAAGCTTTCAGCTTAGTTAATATTCTTTAAAAATATTTATTTTATTTAGTTAAATTAATCATAGGCTGGTAAAATGAAACTGCAAACTTTAAAACACAGGAAAGATTTTGTCTTATCCAATAAGTTTGCAAAAAAAATTTATAGCAAAAACTTCATTATTCAAAAATATACTAATTCAGACAGCATAGATTTAAATCTAAAATTTGGCTTTACTGCTACAAAAAAAATTGGGAATGCCGTTACTAGAAACAGGGCAAAAAGAAGAATGAGAGCTCTAGTAAGTAGGTTTGTCAAAGAAGATATAAATTTTTTTGATAACAAAAGTAGTTATGTATTGGTTGCAAAATCTTCTTTAAATAAGGCACTTTTTATAAATCTATATTCTGAGATGCAACAATGTTTGAATAAGCTATGATCAAAAATGTTGGTGCAAAATGTATTATATATTTAATAGATATTTATAAATATTTGCTTTCACCTCTTTTAGGTAATAATTGCAGGTTTTTACCTACTTGTTCAGAGTATACTAAAGATTCTATTCTAAAATTTGGTTTGGTTAAGGGCTGTTGGCTAGGTTTGAAAAGAATACTGAAATGTCACCCTTGGGGAAAAGGTGGTTATGATCCAATCAAATAATTTAATTTTTTCATTTCTTTAAAAAATTGCTTCTTTAAGGTAAATAGTTATATCTAAATTATTTTAAACTTTATTAATATAATATGGAAAGTTAAGTGAGATAAAATGAATCCAGAAACTCGAAATTTAGTGGCAGCCATTTCATTGTCAATGGCAGTTTTGATAGGTTATCAATTATTATTTGTTGATCCAAAAAAAGATCAGATTATACAAGAAAATGTAGTTAATAATTTGTCTGATAGTTCTAATATTCCTATTCCTTCAAATGATAACAGTTTAACTGTTACGAGTGAGAATAATAAAACAGAGAAATTTAAAAACGTCCCTAGAGTTCAGTTAAATAGTAATGAAACCTCTGGTTCTATATCCCTTAAAGGTGCAAGGATAGATGATATTACTCTTACACAATATAGAGAAACATTAGATGCTGACAGTAGTTTAATAAACCTTCTTTTAAAATCTAACGAAAAAAATCCTTATTTTATTGAGCATGGTTGGAGCAGTCCAGACGGATTAAAAGTGCCTAATGGAAAAACATTGTGGAAATCTTCAAAAAACCTCTTATCTCCAGATACTAGCATAACTTTGTCCTGGGATAATGGTGAAGGTATAATATTTTATCAGGACATAAGCGTAGATGACACATTTATGTTTACTATTAATCAAAGAGTAAAAAACAATACTAATAATGCCGTCACATTATATCCATACGGATTGATAAGAAGAACAGGTGAGCCAGAAACTACTAAGTTTTTTGTTTTACATGAGGGACCGTTGGGTGTTTTTGATGGGACCTTATCTGAAAAAAGCTATGAAGACTTAGCAGAATCTGGACAAAAGGGAATAAATATAAAGCCCGCTGAAAGTGGTGGTTGGACAGGTTTAACAGATAAATATTGGATGACGGCTTTATTGCCCGATCAAAATGAAAAATATAGTTTTACTTATAGATACTTGAATTCAAGTGGAGGTCAATATCAAACAGACTTCCTTGGAAAAGCAGTTAAAATTCAACCAAAATCTGAAGGTAACTTTTTATCAAGGACATTTGCAGGTGCTAAGAGGTTAGCATTGTTTGATGATTATGAAGAACGTTTCAACGTAAAACACTTTGATCTCGCAATTGATTTTGGCTGGTTTTATTTTTTAACAAAGCCATTCTTTTATGCTTTATCTTGGGCTAATGATTATTTAGGTAATTTTGGACTAGCAATATTGGCAATAACAGTATTAGTCAAAATTGTTTTTTTCCCATTAGCAAACAAATCATATAAAAGCATGGCAAAAATGAGAAATCTTTCACCTGAAATCCAGAAACTAAGAGAAAGAGTTGGAGATGACAGGCAAAAATTAAACCAGGAAATGATGAATTTGTATAAAAAAGAGAAGGTTAATCCTGCAGCAGGGTGTTTGCCAATATTGGTCCAAATACCAGTATTTTTTGCTCTCTATAAAGTTTTGTTTGTATCTATAGAAATGCGTCAAACTCCTTTTTTTGGATGGATAAAGGATTTGTCTGTTCAAGATCCAACCAGTATTCTTAATTTGTTTGGCTTATTACCCTACAGTACATCAATATTTCCTGACTTTTTAAACCTTGGCATTTGGCCTTTATTGATGGGGGTAACTATGTTTTTACAGCAACGTCTTAACCCAACTCCTCCAGACCCTATCCAAGCAAAGATTTTTGCCTGGATGCCAGTTGCATTTACATTTTTATTAGCTACTTTCCCGGCAGGTTTAGTTATATATTGGACATGGAACAATCTCCTTTCAATTTGTCAGCAATGGTTAATTATGAATGGAATGAAAAAAAAACCTAAGTAAAGGCCTCTGATAGCTTGCAATACGAAGATATTGAAATTGAAAAAGCTAGAAAACTTTTTTCTGGAGAATGCAAGTTTATAGCCGCAGCTCTAAAAGCTAATGCTATTCCTTTAGAAGAATGCAATGAAATAGCTTTTGCTGGTAGATCGAATGTTGGTAAAAGCTCATTAGTAAATGCCTTAACCAATAGAAAAACATTAGCAAGAACAAGTCAAACACCAGGACGAACACGACAATTAATATTTTTTGAGCTTAGTCATCAATTAACAAAATTAAGACTTGTAGATTTACCAGGTTATGGTTACGCAAAGGCTCCTAAAAAAGATATTCAGTCTTGGACATCATTAACTATTAAATATTTAAAAGGAAGGCCTTCACTTAGAACTGTTTGTTTACTGATTGATAGTAGACGAGGTGTTGGAGATTATGATGAATTAATTATGAAAGAGTTAGACTCCGCTGCTGTAAGTTGGGTTGTTATTCTTACAAAGTCAGACAAATTGTCTGACGAAGAGATAACCAATATTAAAGACATAACATATAAAATTGTATCAAAACATCCAGCCTCTTATCCCGAAATATTTGTAACATCTAGTTTAAAAAATGATGGTATTCCTTTGCTCAGGACATACCTCGCAAGCCTTTCATGAAAAAATTATAAAATATTAATTTTTTTTTAAATTATATGCTATTTATTAGTTATGATTTTTTTGAGTGGTTTAAACAATTGAAAAATAATAAAGATCAAATCCAATCTGAATGGCTAAAAAAAGCTGACCTGCTAACTGAAACCTTACCTTTTATGAAGAGGTATGCCAATAAAGTTATTGTTGTGAAGTTTGGCGGTAATGCTATGGGAAAAAAAGAATATATAACCAGCTTTGCTAATGACATTGTTTTATTGCAACAAGTGGGAATGTTACCAGTTGTTGTTCACGGTGGAGGTCCTCAAATTGGAGAAATGTTATCTAAATTAAAAATTAAAACAGAATTTATCAATGGTCTAAGAGTAACAGACTCAGCTACTATAGATGTAGTTGAAATGGTGCTTAGTGGCGTTACAAATAAATCAATCGTAACAGCAATTTCAAACTCAGGTGCAAAATCAGTTGGTATATCTGGAAAGGATGGAAATTTGATTACAGCTAAGCGGTTGACAAAAATAGACGAAAATTCTGATTCTAATTTAGAAAAAGTAATAGATCTCGGTTATGTTGGAGAACCTGAAAAAATTGATCCTCAAGTCATTAAAGCACTTATCAATGAAAAAATGATCCCTGTGATTGCACCAGTTGGAATGGGAAAAGACGGTTTGACATATAATATTAATGCAGACACTGCTGCAGGAGCTATTTCAGCTGCAATGAAAGCATCTAGAATGATAATGTTAACCGATGTAACGGGTGTTCTTGATAAGAATGGTAATTTAATTCCTGAGTTAACAATAGACGAAGCACTTGAGCTTATTGCAAAGAAAGTGGTTGTTGGGGGCATGATTCCAAAGGTTAAGACTTGTATAGATGCTGTCCAAGGTGGTGCAGAAGCCTCAGTAATTATGGATGGAAGAATGCCTCATTCTTTATTATTAGAGTTATTTACTGAACATGGTGTAGGAACAATTATTCGAAAAAATCCAAACTAAACATGACAAACTCTAGCACCAACTTAATAAGCGAAAATAACTTTGATACTGTGAATTTCATAAATGAATATGATTATTGGATATTTGATTTGGATAATACTATTTATGATTTTCATTTAGGTTTGTTTAGAAGAATTTCACAAAGAATGACAGAGTATATTAAAAACTTTTTTAATCTCAATCATGACGACGCTCTTAACTTACAAAAAAATATGTATAAAAAATATGGGTTAACCTTAAGAGGTCTGATAATTGAAAAGAATATTGACCCTGAGCCATTTCTTAATTATGTCCATGATGTTGGGTTTGATGATCTCAAAACAGATTATGAATTAAAAAAACTATTAAGCAAAATAAATGGACAAAAGCTTATCTATACAAATGCATCTTATCATCATGCTAAAAACATCCTTAAATCAATGGGGATTTTTGAAGAATTTGAAATAATTTTTGATATTAAAGACGCTAACTACATAGCTAAACCTAATTACAAGTCGTATGAAATGATGAAAGATAAATTTGGACTCAATAATAATAATATTAATAGAAGCATTTTTTTTGAAGACACTGCAAAAAATTTAAAGCCTGCAAGTGAGCTGGGAATGGGTACAGTTTGGATTGAAAATGATTTCAATAGAAAAGAAGCTGACATTTATCAACAATATATTGATTTCACTGGATCAGACATTAAAACTATCTTAAGAAATATGATAAAAAAATGAAATGATTTGATGTTGAGATATAATTAGAAGGAAATAAAATGGAATTAGAAAAAATAAAATTAATAATTGAACGCGTATTTGACAATAACGAGGACATAAATCCAAATACTACAGGTGAAGTTAAACAAGCAATAGATTTAGCCTTAAATTATTTAGATAAAGGTGAACTTAGGGTTGCTGACCCAATAGGTAATAGTCAATGGAAAGTCAACCAATGGCTTAAAAAAGCAGTTTTATTATCTTTTAAAATTAATGATATGGACGTCATTTCAGGTGGACCTCAAAGTGTTAATAACGGTCCTGCTAATTGGTGGGATAAAGTGCCTTCAAAATTTTCTGGATGGGGTAAAGAGGAATTCAAAACAGCTGGTTTTAGAGCAGTTCCAGGTTGTGTAGTAAGACATTCAGCATTTATAGCACCTAGTGTAGTATTGATGCCATCATTTGTAAATATTGGAGCATACGTAGATACTGGTAGCATGATTGATACTTGGGCAACAGTGGGGTCTTGTGCTCAAATTGGAAAAAATGTTCATATCTCAGGTGGAGCAGGGATAGGCGGAGTTTTAGAACCTATACAGGCAGGGCCTGTAATAATCGAAGACAATTGTTTTATAGGTGCTAGATCTGAAGTAGCCGAAGGTGTAGTGATTGAAACTGGAGCTGTATTATCTATGGGTGTTTTTATAGGTGCTTCTACAAAGGTTATAGATAGAAACACGGGTGAAATCTACGTAGGAAGGGTTCCAGCATATTCTGTAGTTGTCCCAGGCGCTCTTCCAGGAAAGTTATTGCCTGACGGCTCACAAGGGCCAAGCCTATATTGTGCAGTTATCGTAAAAAAGGTAGACGCTCAAACACGTTCTAAAACATCTGTAAACGAATTATTAAGAGATTAATTAAGGCGGTTTATGTCAGATATAGTCAATCCAATAGAATTAACTTCCGAGTTAATTCAATGTAAAAGTATCACACCAAAATCTGAGGGTTCTTTAGATATTATAATATCTTATTTAGAGCCATTAGGTTTTAATTGCGAAAAGATAGATTTTGGTGAAGGAATTGAGAAAGTAGAAAATTTATATGCTAGATTTGGTACCATGGAACCTAACATTGCATTTGCTGGTCACGTGGATGTAGTACCAACTGGCGACATTAATAATTGGAGCATAAATCCTTTTGGTGGAGAAGTAAAAGAAGGTAAGGTTTGGGGCAGAGGCGCTGCTGACATGAAATCTGGTATTGCTGCATTTATCGCTGCTGTTTCAGATTTTTTAAAATATAATAAAAACCTCAAAGAATTTGGAAGTATTTCTTTTATCATCACAAGTGATGAAGAGGGTAAAGCCATTAATGGAACAAAAAAAGTAGTTGATTGGTTAAAAGGTAAATCTGAAATTATTAGTGGCTGTATTGTAGGAGAACCTACAAATGTCACTAGAATGGGTGATACGTTAAAAATTGGAAGAAGGGGAAGCTTCACGGGCTCATTAACAGTCACAGGCATACAAGGGCATGTAGGTTACCCTCATTTGGCAGAGAATCCAATTAATTCACTTTTGAAAATGTTGGAACCTTTTTCTAAAATATATTTAGATGAAGGTACTAAAGACTTTCAACCCAGTTCCATAATGATTACCAGTATTGATGTGAATAACGATGCTAGTAATGTAATTCCTGGAGAAGTCAAAGCCAAGTTTAATATCAGATTTAATACTTTGCATTCAGCTTCTTCACTAAAATCTATGTTAGAAAAGCAATTTAGTAATGTTACTTCAAATTATAAATTTGATTTTTTTTGTAATGCCGAGCCATTTCTTACAAATGATGATTTTTTAAAAACCACACTGCAAAAGGCTATTCAAAAAGTAGTGAATATTAATCCAGAAAAATCCACATCAGGTGGAACGTCAGATGCAAGGTTTATCTCTAAAATTTGTCCAGTTATTGAATTTGGTTTAGTTGGTAAAACAATGCATAAGATTGACGAGAATGTTGAAGTTAATGACATTATTAATTTAACAAAAATTTATAATCAATTTTTATTTAATTACTTTGGAGTGAAGTATTGTGATTAATCCCCCACCTAATCCAAATGTAATTAAAGATGGTATAGTTTCAGCCTTCAAATTTATGTCAAAGAAAAATAATGTATCTAGTGTATTCAACTTAAATAGTAATGGTTTTTGGGATAGTTGTTGGACAGTTTTTTTAATAAATGCTGTCGTGTCTGCCCTGGCATCTTATGGTATTAAAGCAAATCTTGACGGTGATATTCAAAGTGGAATATTACCTAGACTTCTTTTAATTACTATAATTGATATTTGTCTATTTTCTATATTAGTTAATGCAATATTTCAAAAAATTGGGAAGCCTGATGCTTTTTACAGATTTATAATTCCATTTAATTGGATACAATCCTTCCAAGCAATTGCAATGTTATCATTTGCAGTATTAGGATTGATATTTCCTCCTTCAGTATTTGTCTTTATTGGGATTGGAGTTGTTATTTGGGTGACTTTTTCTTTGTGGAGAGTTGGAAAAGAAGAGATTGGTTTGACTGGATGGGGAGCTACAGGAATGATTTTTCTATCAGTTTTTATTGAAGCAAGTCTAGGTATGTTGTCCAGATCTTTATCTATGACCTTTTAAACAATTATTTCTTTATTTCTGCGTCATATATCAAGGGCCAATTATTATTTAAGATATCATCTGGATAGTCTACCTTTTCTAAATACAAACCATCAGGTGGAGCTGTAGGACCTGCTAATCTTCTATCTTTACCTTTAAGTATCACGTCCATATCCGTGGGTTTCCAAGTTCCATCTCCTATTTTTAAAATTGTTCCTACTATAATCCTTACTTGACTATGTAAAAAACTTTTAGCTATCACACTAATGATAATCTCTTCACCTTTAGTGGAAAAGGTAACTTCGTCTAAAGTCCTAATGGGTGACTTAGCTTGACATTTTATAGTTCTAAAACTTGTGAAGTCATGTTTGCCTATTAAGTATTTTATACCTTTTTGCATCAGATTCAGATCTAAACTTTTTCTACAATGCCAAACTTTACCTTTATTAATTCCAGGAGGAGCGGCTCGACATAAAATTCTATACTTGTAGTAACGTTTAATTGCACTAAAGCGAGCATTAAATTCTGCATTTACAGGTTTGGCTGAAATAACCCTAATACATGTATCTTTCAGTAGAGCATTAAAGGCAGAAATTATGTAAAAGGGATTTTTTGATGTTAATCTATGATTTGACGGTAATTCTATATGAGCAACCTGACCTAATGCGTGCACTCCTGCATCGGTTCGTCCAGAGCCTTGAATATGAAATTCATTATTAAAAATTTGTTTAGCAACTTTCTCAAGGCTTCCCTGTACAGATACCCCTATATCTTGTTTCTGCCAACCAACTAAACCATTACCATCATACTCTATCAATAGAGCATACTTTACTGAGCTTTCAAATTCCAAATTTATCACCAACAGATAATTTTATACCGTTTAGATATGCTAAGGCAGAGATAATATTCTTTCCTGGTTTTTGAACTTCTAAAATTTCTAAAGTTGTATTGTTTCCGCAAGCTACAAAAATTTTTTTACCAATATTTAAAATTGTTCCAGGTGGTTGATCATGAACATCATTATTACTCTGTGTTGTAATTATTTTAATTAAACCATTGGGCCCATTAGTAAAAGTGCCTGGAAAAGGATAAAATGCTCTGACCTTATTAGAAATTTCTAAAGCCGTTAAGTTCCAATCTATTTCAGACTCAATTTTTTTAATTTTATGAGCATATTTTATGCCTTCTATTTCCTGCTTTTGGGGTAACAAAATTCCTTTAGTATATTTATATAAAGCTTCTTCTAATAGTTGTGCAGTGAGATCAGATAACTTGTCATGCAGTGACTTTGAAGTGTCGTTATTTTCAATATTAATTTTTTTTGATAAAAGTATTGGCCCAGTATCCATTCCTTTTTCCATTATCATGATGCATGAGCCACTAGTTGTATCACCTGCCTCAATTGCCCTTTGAATTGGAGCGGCTCCTCTCCATCTGGGTAGGTTGCTAGCATGACCATTAACACAGCCAAATTTAGGTATTTTCAAATACTTTTCTGGTAGAATCAAACCATAAGCGACCACGACAACGACATCAGGTTTAAGTTTTTTATACTCCTCAAATACGTCATCACTTTTTAAAGTATGAGGTGTCATAGTCTTTAGGTTTAGTTTTTTAGCCGTTGATTGTATAGGTGATTCAATTGTCTTCATCCCCCTACCATTGGGACGAGGTGGTTGAGAATAAACAGCTAAAATATTATATCGAGCTGCAAGCAATTTTAAACTTGGAACTGCAAAATCTGGAGTTCCCATAAAAATTAAATTCAATCATTCCTCATATTTTTAATCAGTTGAGTATTCTTTAATAGCTTTTTTTAATATCATCTCTCTTTTTAATCTAGATATATGATCAATAAAAAGAATACCATTTAGATGGTCAATTTCATGTTGAATACATGTTGCTAATAAACCATCAGCATTCAAAGTTACATTTTTTTTATTTTCGTCTGTATACTCTACTTTAAGTGATGCAGGTCTTTTTACGTTAGCGTTATAACCAGGTATAGACAAACAACCTTCTTCTCTTTCATTGATCTTATCACCTAAACTTACTAACTTCGGGTTAATCATCTTAATTGGAGATGGTTTTATACCATTTTCTTTTAATTTTTTGTTATACTCTTCTTCAGTTAAATTTTCAGTTTCAAAATCAACTTCACCACAATCCATTACAATTAATCTCTTATCAATTGCTATTTGTGTAGCAGCAAGGCCTATACCATTTGCATCATACATTGTCTCTAACATATCATCTAGGAGTGATAAAATATTTTCATCAATGTCAATAACTGGTTTAGCTACAACTTTGAGAAATGGATTTGGTATTTTAATAATTTCCTTGATACTCATCTTTATACTAATCCTAATAATATATTATTTTATGCTAGTTAATTAATAATCAATTTGTATTATTATACTCATTTGTAAATGGAGTTAAAATGGATTTCCAAAATTTATTAATATTCATTCTTTTTTTTATTATAATATCATTTGTAGTGTTTCTAATCTGTAAAATATATTTTGAAAATAAAAATAAGAACAATAATGAAATAAATATTTTACAAGACGAAAAAAGTCAAATTACAGAGTTGAAAGGTGCAGTTGCCCAGTTAAGTATTTCCATAGAAGAAAGGCTAGGTAACATTGGTTCATCTATTGGCAATAGTTTAAATCAGCAAACTCAAAACACTCAAAAATCACTTACAGAAATGCATGAAAGATTAGCTGTCATTGATCGTGCACAAGAAAATATTCACTCGTTGTCAAATCAAGTGAATGATTTACAAAATATATTATCTAATAAACAATTAAGAGGTGCTTTTGGCGAAGTTCAACTGGAAAATATTGTAAGAGATGCCTTGCCTCAAAATGCATATCAGTTTCAGTATACACTAACGTCTAATAGTAGGGTTGATTGTATAGTAAAAATGCCTGAACCACCTGGTCCTATTTGTATAGATTCGAAGTTTCCGTTGGAAGATTATAAAAAATTTGCGGGCACAACCAATGATCAGGAAAAAAAAGATTATCTAAGATTATTTCATAATGCTGTCCAAAAACATATAAAGGACATTGCAGAAAAATATATATTGCCAGGTGAAACTTCTGACTCGGCTATTATGTTTCTTCCTAGTGAATCAATTTATTCAGAAATTAATATAAGGTTTCCTAAGCTTGTTAATGAAAGTAGAAATAAGAAAGTTTATATGGCAGGTCCTGATAATTTAATGCTTTTACTGCATACTGTTAGAGCCATTTTAAGAGATGCTACTATGAGTCAAACAGCTGGTAAAATACAAATTGAAGTTGATAAATTAACTAATGATTTAAATTTATTGGCAGATAGAATATTTAAATTAGATAAACATTTTGATTTAGCAAGAAAAGATCTAGACGACATAAAAATTTCTCATAGAAAAATTGAGAATAGAGGCAACTTAATTACTTCAATAGACATAGACGAAAAGAAAAAGATTAATTAACTCTATGACACTATTGTAAAATATTTCTAGCCTTTAACGCTTGTGCGATTGTTCCGTCGTCAAGGAAATCTAGTTCTCCTCCTATAGGAACACCATGAGCTAATCTAGTAACCTTAATATTAAATTTCTCAAGTCTTTCAGCTATGTAATGAGCTGTAGTTTGTCCATCTAAGGTGGCTGATATTGCTATAATCACCTCAGTATATTTCTGAACTTCTAATCTTCTTTCTAATGAAGCGATGTTTAATTGCTCTGGATTTATGCCATCTATTGCAGATAAAACACCACCTAAAATATGATACTTTCCGTTATATACGTTTGACCTTTCCAACGCCCAAAGATCAGCAACAGTTTCAACTACACAAACTAAGCTATTGTTTCTTGAAGAATTACTGCATATTTCACATATATCTTTTTGATCTAAGTTTCCACACTCTATACATTTTTTTATTTTATCTGCAACTTCGGTCATATCTTGAATAAGAGGTAAAAATAACTTTTCTCTATCTTTTAATAAATGTAATACGGCTCTTCGGGATGAACGCGGTCCTAATCCAGGAAGTTTTGATATTTTTTTAATTAATTGCTCAAGAATTTGTTCAGACATTTTAATTTTCTAATTTTTAATTATTATCTTTAATAGAACTTATTTTAGCCTCAGGGAAATATTTAAATATTTCTGCAACGTCTTTATGTGATTTTATTTTCTCTTTAGCCTCGTCTAATTCAATAGCTTGTTTCTCTACAATTGTCTTCTCGCCTTCTTCTTCAGATGATAAAACTGACCATTTTTCTTTAGTGATTTGTTCTAAAGCTAATGATAATTTTTTTAAAATCTGAATATCGGTATTTATGTTTAGCCTTAATTTAATCAAACCAACATCATAGGAAATTAAATGTGCGTTATTTATTATTTGAGCGTGTAGGAGCGCCTCTTTATTCTCTAACAATAAATCTAGCATTTCTGAAAAGTTTTTTGGGCTCTTAGATTCTTTTAACTCATCTTTAGAATTTTTTATTACGTCTGGTTCTAAAATTATTTTATCTATCTGATTTTCATTAGAAACATTTAGAATTTGTTGGGTGTTTAACATTTCTTTATTTTGAGGTTTTTCTGTAGTTTTTGATTGAACAGTTGTTTCAAGGGTATTTTTTTTGTTTGATAATTCATCTAAAAGAGCAGCGGGGTCTGGTAGTATAGACGCAAAGCATAACTTAATGATAGTCATGGATCCAGATTGCTCTTCATTTGGAGCATATTTTAATTCTTCAATACTTTTAATTAAAATTTGCCAAGCTTTAACTAGTTTAGGAAGACCAAATGATGAAATATTCAAAATATCTTTTTGGATTGTTTCTGGAAGGCTAGCATCAACTTTGATAACGTTTAATTTAGAAGCTAAGTGACATACTTCTAACAAGTTGGAAATGATTTGAATTGGTTGAATGCCATTATGTATAATTTCACTATAAAGTTTCAAAGCTTTATCACAGTTATTAGAAAGGCAAAGCTCGATCAGCTCTATATTTTTTTCATAACCATTTAAGCCTAACATGTTTAACACAACTTCGTCTTTTACATCATCTTGGCAAAGAGATGCTGCTTGATCCAACAATGACAAAGCGTCTCTAACGGAGCCTTCGCTAGCTTTGCATATCTGGAACAGAGAATCATTTTCAAATTTAATATTTTCAGATTCACAAATTTTACTTAAATGAGTTCTTAAGGTATCTATGTCAACTCTTTGAAGATCAAATCTTTGGCATCTAGATATTATTGTAGCAGGTATTTTCTTTATCTCGGTCGTTGCAAAAATAAATTTAACATTTTCTGGTGGTTCTTCTAATGTTTTCAATAAGGCATTAAACGCAGCATTAGATAACATGTGAACTTCATCTATTATGTAAACTTTGAAACGAGCATTATTTGGTGAATACATTACTGCGTCAATAATTTCTCTTATACCATCCACGCCAGTTCTACTCGCTGCATCAACTTCAATAACATCAAGGAAGTTTCCTTTATTAATAGATTTGCACGGAGAACAATTATTACAAATTTGAAAAGTAGGCTCGGTATTATTTCCATTACCTACACAATTCAATGCTTTGGCAATAATTCTAGCCGTAGTAGTTTTGCCAACCCCCCTTATGCCGGTTAAAAGGAAAGCATGAGCCAGTCTACCTTTATTAAGTGAGTTGTTGAATGTTTTAACAAGTGTGTCTTGTCCTATTAACTCATTGAAATCATTAGGCCTGTATTTGCGGGCTAAAACTCTATAATTTTTTTGTTCAGTAATATTATTGATTTCTAATCTCGTTTTTTAAAATAAAAAAACGAAGGGCCTCACAACCCGCTATCATTGTTACGGCTGCTTCCTTTCGGACCTGACCGGATTAGCAAGAATTACGTCCATGCGACCCTCCAATAATATGTATGTTATAAATCTAAATAATATGCAAGAAATTACATAAATTATGTTTTATTTTTTTTGGCTCTAGGATACGTTCCTAGGATTTTTGTAGAATTTGGTTCAGTGTAAAAGTACATTTCTTCAAGTGCATTTTGCATTGATGCAGTTTCTGGGTGTCCTTCAGCGTCAACATAAAACCTTGCAGCGTTCATTTCTTTCCCGCCAATATAACTCTCAAGTTTCGTAAGATTTATACCGTTAGTAGCAAAGCCACCTAATACCTTATATAAAGCAGCAGGAACAGACCTTACCTCAAAAATTATTGTTGTAACAGATTTTGTGTTGTCAACTGATGGCATTATAGGTTCTCTACCCATTATTAAAAACCTAGTTGTATTATGTGTAGCATCTTCAATGTTACTTTTTAAAATCTTTAAATTATAAATTTTAGAAGCCATATCTGACGCTATGGCTGCAATTGTTGGGTCATCAGTTCTAGAGATCTCTTCAGCAGCTCCAGCAGTATCTATGTGTTGGACGGGTAATAAATTATTATCAGAAATAAATTTTCTACATTGAGCAAGACCTTGAGCATGGCTCTTCACACTTTTGATATCTTTTAAATCAGAGTTCTGTAAACCTAGCAATTGATGATTAACTCTTTGGAAATGCTCGCCAATAATAAATAAACCACTATCAGGTATTAAATGATGTATGTCAGCAACTCTTCCAGCCAATGAATTTTCAACTGGGACCATCGAATAATCTGATAAACTCTTCTTTGTTGCATTTAACATATCTTCAAATGAATTACATGGTAACGTTTTTGCTCCTGGAAAATAAGCTTCACAAGCCATATTTGAATATGCTCCTGGCATACCCTGAAAGGCAATAACTAAGTTACTCTTGTTTTTATTCATTATAATTCTCTATTTATTATTATTAGTCTAATGTCTTTTTAACTAAATAGTTAAGATAAGTCTTGGAAAAACTTTGTAGCTTTTTTTAAGTCTAATTCTGTATCTACTCCAATTGGGTGATCGGACGTTATAATAGCGTCAATAATGATACCTGCTTCAAGAGCTCGAAGTTGTTCTAGTTTTTCTGATTTTTCTAAGGGTGAAGGCTTTAGGTTAACAAATCTTTTTAATATTTTTCTTTTCCAAGCATAGATCCCAACATGGTGCCATATATTGGTTTCACCATAAGGGATACAAGCTCTGCTAAAATACATGGCCCTACCAATGTCGTCCACTACAGGATTATCTTTTGCAAAAGCTATTGCTGCTTTAACTACGGACTTATCTTCATACTCTTCTGGACTTGCCTTAACTACTACTGTTGCAATTTCTTTTAATGGATTATCTATAGTAGTTGCTAACTTCTTAATTAAATTTCCTGATATATTTGGAAGATCACCTTGTAGATGAATAATATTTTGATATTTTTGATCTGGGTCAAATTTTTCAAGAGCCTCAAAGATTCTATCTGACCCACTCTCATGTTTATTTGAGGTCATTAAAGTCAAGCCTCCGTGATCATTTACGACATTTGCAATTAATTCATTGTCGGTTGCAACAAGAATAGGCACATCAAGTTTAGAACTTTTTGCGCAATTATATGCATGAATGATTAGTGGGGTTCCATTAATTTTCAAGAGAGGTTTATTAGGTAATCTTGAGGAACCTATTCTAGCAGGAATAATAATAATAGTATTAGAAAAATCCAACTTAAAAACTCCTTTACTTTTTTTTAATAAAAAAAATTCTAATAAAATATAAATTATTAGATTTTAAGATATTTATACTTGAAGAATACTGATCTTGCATGTAAATATTGTCTCATATTTAATAATTTTTGATTGGTAAATTTATGGACGCTCTTAAGTTTAATAAAATTGCTGCTGCTGTGCTCTGTGGTGTATTGTTAATAATGGTTTTTGGGAAAATTGGTAATTTTCTTGTTAATCCCGTTACAGAGGTGACTAACGCTTATCCAATTGAAGTTCCTGAAGGCTCTTCTACCAAATCAAAAGAAGTAAAAGCTGTAGTTATAGAGCCAATCACTGCTCTTTTAGTTAGCGCAAATATAGATAGTGGACAAAAAATTTCTAAAAAATGTGTCGCATGCCATGGATTCGATGCAGGTGGTGGCAATAAAGTTGGGCCTAATTTATATAATATTGTTAACAAGGATCAAGGTAAGGTCGGAGACTATGCTTATTCTAAAGCTTTAGCGGCACTTTCAGGTAAATGGTCCTATGAAGAATTAAATAAGTTTTTATACAAACCAAAGCTCTATGCTAAAGGAACAAAAATGAACTATGCTGGGTTATCTAAAGTAAAGGATCGAGCTAACTTAATTGCGTGGTTAAGAACAAAAAGTGATAACCCTGTTTCTTTACCAGAATAACCTGACTATATCTATTGGTTTAAATAAAAGAGTTCCATAATGAACGATGCTGAATTTAACGAAATTTCAGAGTTTGTTTACTTACTAGCTGATAATTCAAAAGAAATAACACTAGAAGGCTTTTA
This sequence comes from Candidatus Levibacter sp. Uisw_134_01, assembly GCF_047717795.1. Lineage (GTDB taxonomy): Bacteria > Pseudomonadota > Alphaproteobacteria > Puniceispirillales > Marisalimonadaceae > Marisalimonas. The sequence continues at coordinate 266,819 of NZ_CP159808.1, forward strand.
TTCAAATTTAGACCCTAAGACAAAAAAAGATGGAAGCCCTGTTACACAATATGACATAAAAGCTGAAAAAATTATTTGTGATCTTATATCCAAAAAATTTCCTAACCATAACATATTTGCTGAAGAAATTAGTTCAAAAGCTGTAGGTTCTGATTACACATGGATAGTAGATCCTATTGATGGTACTAGAAGTTATATAATTGGTCGACCGTTGTGGGGAACTTTAATAGGTTTAGCTTATAAGGGAAAACCTTTAATTGGCTTAGTCGATTTTCCAGCTTTAAATGAGCGTTGGTTAGGTTATAAGTCAAATTGTTATTACAATAAATCAAAATTTGTTTTCACAAAAAAATCAATAAGCAAACTTTCTGAAGCAACTGTTGGTTCTACTGATTTAAATCTTTTTTCTGAATACGGTAAGAAGAAGTACAAAAATTTAATAACAAAGACTAAAAATAATATATGGTCAGGAGATTGTCACAATTATTGTTTAATTATTACAGGTGGTCTAGATTTAGTTATAGAGGAGGGTTTGTCAGCATATGATATTTTGCCTCTTATTCCTATACTTGAATCTCAAGACATATTTGTAACAGATTGGAATTCTAATAAATTAAGTCTGAAAGAAGATTTTCAATATAAATATTCAACAATAGTATCTAGAAATAATAACATTTATAATTCAGCAGTTACATTGTTTAAATAAATGGCCTTAACTTATTTTTGATTACAATATTTTATAATCATATTTACAATATTTCTTAAACCCATTGCTTCTCCACCGACAGGAAAACCTGGTCTTCCTGATGTGTTCCAAGCCATCAAATCAACATGTGCCCATTTAGTATCTGTATCTACAAATTTCTTTAAAAACAAAGCGGCTGTTATAGCCCCTCCTGTGCCCGCGGAACCTGTGCTACTTAACGCATCATATTTATTTTCCAAATATCTCTCATATGGAGAAAATAGAGGTAACTCCCACATGGGGTCAATTTGTTCTTTGCCCTCATTAATTATTCTTTCACCTAAATCGTTGTCATTAGTAAATAAAGCAGGTAATTCTGTTCCTAAGGCAACTCTCGCTGCACCTGTAAGAGTTGCAAAGTCTATTACAAAATCACTCTTTACGTTATTTTCTTGACTAAATGTAAGTGCATCGGCCAAAAGTAACCTTCCTTCTGCATCAGTATTTCCTATTTCAACAGGAGTGTTATTCCTTGCGTAAATAACATCTAGGGGCCTCATAGATTTATCTGATATTGAGTTTTCAGCCATAGGAAGTATTACCCTTAGATTTACTGGGCAATTCATAGATATTAATGCATAAGCTATCCCAAGAACAACAGCACTACCTCCCATATCTTTTTTCATGAGCATCATACCACTGGAAGGTTTTACATCTAATCCACCACTATCAAAAGTAACTCCCTTTCCAATAAGAGTAATGTTGGGGAAAATATTTTTTTTACTCTTACTCCATTTAATATCTAGGAGCAGGGGCTTGTTTTCTGAGGATCTACCAACAAAATTTATTAAAGGAAAGTTTTTTTCAAGTTTTTTATCTTTATATGTATCAATTTTTGTAGAGAAATCTTTAAAACAATTTTTAACAATTTTTTCATAATTGTATGGTGTTAGAATATTAGGAGGTAAATTAATTAAATCTCTAGCAAGGAATATACCCTTGAGTTCGGCACAACATTTTTGGAATTCATTTTCTTTGATTAAATCTTTTATGTTCTTAATACATAAAGTTTGATTTATATTACTTCTTTTATTATTTGGTTTTATATTGAATTTATAAAAACTTAATCCCCATCCAAGTATGAAGTTATATGTTTCTTGATTGTTTAATTCATCTAAACATTCAAGAGCCCACTTTTTTTTTGGAAGTTTTTCTGATAATTTTGCGGCTTGGTCAATAATACTTTTTCTAGGTTCAATAGTTTCGGTTAAGATAGCGACTGCTCCTCCAAGATGATTATCTTCATCCGGGAAAAAACCAAAATTTTCAAGCTCTAAATTAAAAGTAGATTTTAAAAATATTTTTTGTTTTTCAGAAATAAGACTAGTTAATTTCAAACTATTTATATCTTTAATTAAATATAACGGAATTGAATTAATTTTTTTATTTTCACAAAAACCAATCAATTTATTATCAATTTTATAATCCATTATTTATATAACCTTTTTTAAATTTTTTAAATTATAACATTATTTTAAAATTATGTTATTTCTAAATAGATAATTTGAGTATCGGTGATGACACAATTTACAAAAATTAAAGATTCCATAAAAGAATTAGGAAAGTTCAAGGTTATAACTTTTAGCGTTATCTTTGTTTTGATATTAGGCGCTCTTTTTTCTGGTCAGAATAATATACCTCCTATTGATCGTGATGAGGCTCGTTTTGCTCAGGCAAGCAGGCAAATGGCACAAAGTAATGATTACATAAATATAAAATTTCAAGACGAGATTAGAGCGAAAAAACCTGTTGGCATATATTGGTTACAGGCTGTTTCGGGGAACATATTTGGTTTGCTGGATATTGGATCTTTTCGTATTCCGTCTCTAATAAGCTCTATAATTTCAATTGTCTTCACTGGCCTAATAGCCCGACTTATCTTCCCATTTCATCAATCTTTAATTGTAGCGTTGTTTTTTGCATCCTCAATGGCTTTCATGGGTGAAGCGCATCTAGCAAAAACAGATGCTACATTATTAAGTTTAGTATGTATTCAACAATATTTTTTACTAAAACTGATTCTGAAAAAAGAAAACTCTATTAAGGCCAAATATTTATACCCTGTAATTATATGGGTTGTTTTTTCGTTTGGTGTTCTTGTAAAGGGACCATTATCATTAGCTATTTTATTCCCAACTATTATAACGTATTGTTTAATTAAAAAAAGTTTTAGCTTTATCAAACTTTTAAATCCAATATTGGGATTGTTAATTAGCGCATGCATTATACTTCCTTGGTTTGTTGCAATCGATAATTCTACGGAAGGTTTGTTTTTTCAAAAAGCTTTTTATGATGATTTTTTTAATAAGCTACAGAGTGGACAGGAAGGTCATGGAGCATGGCCTGGAACACATTTATTATTTTTATCAATAGCAATTTGGCCAATAGCTACTTTTTTGCCTGGTTTAATATTATTTGTGATGCAAAATAAAAATAACTCGGTTGTACAATTCCTTATTTGTTGGATTACACCATTTTGGCTAATTATAGAGGTGGTTCCAACCAAACTATTTCATTATTCTTTGCCAGTTCTACCTGCAGTTGCAATTCTTGCCATTGGTAGTTTGTTTCATTTGAAATCTCAAATCAACAATTTACAAAGCTCTTTTCAAAAGAGAGTTATACTTTTACTTTCGATAATATTTGGTTCAGGAGGTTTAGTTCTTGGTGGTGGTGTTTTATACTTTTCAAATATATTTAATTTTAAAAATGATTTGTCGATAACTTTTCTATCTATACTTGTTTTTATAATTACAATACTAGTTTTTGTATTATCTATAATATTTTTCCTAAGATCATCTAACCAACTTAAAAAATATCAAAGATTTATCTATAACTTTCCTTTAGCCATTATTGCTCTTGCTTCATTATTTAATATAATTATTTTTCAATTTATTTTCCCTAATTTGGATTATTTGTATCCAAGCAAAATGATTTCAAAAAAGATTAATTTCATACAACCAGATGCCGTGGTGTCTTCAGGTTATCATGAACCAAGCTTAGTCTTCTTGTTGGAAGGTAATGTATTATTATCAAGCCCACAAGATGCAGCTCTTTTCCTAGCTGAGGGTAAAAATAACATTGCTTTAATTGAAAAAAGATCTCTAGAAGAATTTTTGTTTTCAATTAATCAGTTAAATTTAAAATTAGTTAAAGCAGATATTGTAAGTGGTTATAATATAGCCAAAGGTAAACATGTGGAAATACACATTTATAAAAATCAAATGTTTGACCAAACTAATTAAAGTGTTTATTTATGGCTAACATTTAATTTAAACAAAAGTTAATAATGAAACAATCTACTGACATTTCTGTTGTAGTACCAGTTAAGAATGAAGCTGGTAATGTTGAAGGTTTAATTCAAGAAATTGATTATTCACTTAGAAACTTTAATTATGAAATAATATATATAAATGACGGATCGAAAGACAATACAGAAAAAGAGCTGAAACTTATTTTAAAAAATAATAAAAGATTAAGAGTAATAAGTCACGAAGAAAGTCAAGGTCAGTCTGCTGCATTGCGTTCAGGGGTGATTGCTTCACAATCACCTATAATAGCGACATTAGATGGAGACGGGCAAAACGATCCATCAGACCTTCCTGGCATGATAAAATTATTTAGAAACAATACAAACCAATTTTTATTAGTGGGTGGAGTAAGGGTAAACAGGAAGGATGGTAAACATAGATTATGGGCATCATCTATTGCTAAATATTCTAGGTTATTACTTTTAAAAGACAATCACCCGGACTCAGGTTGTGGTATAAAAGTATTTCACAAAGATTTATTTTTAAGACTTCCCTATTTTGACCATATGCATAGATTTTTATCAGCTTTAGCTCATAGAGAAGGAGCTAAAATATTGGAATTTAACGTTAAGCATAGAGAACGACAAATAGGTGTCTCAAATTATACAAATTTAGGAAGATTGATAGTTGGCATTTCTGATATATTAGGGGTAATATGGCTTAGAAAAAGAATGCCCAAAAACAAGGTATCCGAAGAGATATATAAATGAGTTTTATATCCTATCTATCTATGCAAATAGAAGGTTTTGCTTTCAGAATAAATGATATATTAATTTATTTTATACCTTTTTTAGAGCCATACCTTGATAACCATCCAGAAACAATAATGATTGTAATTGGTTTTGGGGGACAAGCATTATTTGCAACTAGATTTATAATACAATGGCTTAGTAGTGAAAATGCAGGCCGTTCTGTTATACCAGTTGCCTTTTGGTATTTTTCTATTACTGGTGGGTTAGTTCTACTAACCTATGCAATTTGGAGGCAAGACCCAGTAATTATTGCAGGACAATCAGTAGGGGTTTTCATTTATGCAAGAAATCTCTATTTTATTTCAAAAGAAAAAAAACAAAATCAAGATTGATTAATTAAAATCAAACTGTTCTATATTCGAACTATTATAAAAATTCATTTGTTATAGGTCTTGTTAAAAGATTTTTGATAACTTCATTTATATCGGCTTTTTTTGTTAGTATATCATTAATGGCATTTACGATAGGCATTTCTATATTGAGACTCTGAGCTAAAAAAATAGCAGAGTCTATCGCGTTTAATCCTTCAACAAGATCTAGTTTATGTTTTTTTGATTTATTTTTAACAAAATTTATTCCATATGCCATATTTCTAGAATGAGGACCACTACATGTTAAAGACATATCACCAATTCCAGCCAGTCCAAAAACAGTAGAAAAATTGCCTCCTGCATTCTTAATTAGTTCTGATGTTTCTGATAAACCTCTAGTAATTAGGGCAGCTTTTGCGTTGTCACCTAACCCTAATCCTTGAATAATTCCAGCTCCAATGGCAATAATATTTTTGACTGCACCAGATATAGACGCACCAAGAGGGTCATTATTGGGATAAAGTCTAAGATTTGAATTATGAAATAGTTTACATATAGATTGTGCATCATTAATATTTTTATTAGCGATAATAGCAGCAGCAGGTAGCTTCTTTGCGACTTCATCAGCAAAAGTAGGGCCTGTTAAAATAGATAATTTTATATTTGGAAATTGATCATTAGCTATTTGAGAAAAGGTTTTACCATCTTTTGATGCGAACCCTTTTGACGTTACAACGACATCTGTTCCGTTTGATGAAAATAGAGATACTTCTTCTAATACCTTTAAAACTCTTTTGCTCTCAGTTGTGATAAAAACTAAATCGCTTCTTTTGAGTATTTCATTGCTGTTTGTACTTGCTTGAATAAATGAATGTAATGGGTTTTGAGGAAACTTTCTTGAAAAATGATTATTAATCTCATTAGCCCTCACTTCATCAGATACAATGAGTGTTGATTTTTGTCCAACGGATGCAAGAGTGATAGCTAGAGCTTGTCCCCATGCACCACCACCATAAAAAGTTATATTAGAAAAAATTGACATCTAAGCTTTTACTCCACTTTTACCAATTTTATTATGAATCGGGTTTTTATAATGTGCATCTGGGTCTAATGGCCACCTTGGCCTAGCTTTGAAATTTAAATCAGTTTCACCTTCAGAAATATATTTTTCATAACCTGCCCAAGCAATCATAGCGCCGTTATCAGTACATAAACCTATAGGTGGAGCATGAAAATCTATTTTTGATGTCGATGCTAATTTTTCTAATTGATTTCGGATATATTTATTAGAAGCAACACCACCTGCAACAACTAATTGGATGTTAGAGTTTTCGTTTATCAAAGTTCTAAATTGATCTATAGCGTATTTTGTCCTGTCTACTAAACAGTCTGATATAGATTTTTGAAGACTAGCTGATAAATCACAAATCTTATTTTTATCTAATGTGCTGTTTGAAACAATTTGATTAAAAGCAGTTTTAAGTCCTGAAAACGAAAAATTTGGATTTTTGGATTTATACATTGGCCTCGGTAATTTAAACAATTTAGGGTTTCCTGACATAGCCATTTTTTCTATCATAGGTCCTCCAGGAAACCCTATACCTAAAATTTTAGCAGCTTTATCAAAAGTTTCGCCAGCAGCATCATCTAAAGTTGAACTTAATCTAGAATATTTCCCATATTCTAAGATTGCTATTATTTGGGTATGTCCACCAGAAACAAGAAGTAAAAGATAAGGATATTTAATGTTGTTAGTCAATCTAGCGGTTAGAGCATGTCCTTCAAGATGATTAACCGCAACATAAGGTTTGTCCAAGGACATAGCTAAAGATTTTGCAAAAACTGTTCCTACAATAACTCCTCCAATCAATCCCGGACCTCCAGTCGCTGCAATTAAATCTATATTTTCTAATTTAGATTTGGATTGCTCTAAAGCTTCTTGAACAGCATATTCAATGTTAGTAAGATGGTCTCTAGCAGCTATTTCAGGAACTATTCCACCATATTTGGTTAAATTTGTATTTTGGTTAATAACTACATTTGATAAAATTTCTTTTTTTGAGTTAACAATAGCAACAGCTGTATCATCACAGCTAGTCTCAATCCCCATAATAATTTTATAATTTCTGCTACTCATGCGATTACCCTATTTGCATAACCTCAGAGTTAAAATAGAATTAAAACGCAGTAATGCAAATATAAATTATTATTGTAAGTTTTTAGATTTACTATATGTCTATAAAATATTTACCCTAAGATACAAACATTTACTTATTAAAACACGATTGAATTTAAAATGACATTAAGGATAAGAATTGCTTCAAGAAAATCTAACTTGGCTATCCGTCAAGTAGAAATTTTAAAGGAACATCTTAGTAAAGATATTGAAATTAATATTATAGAAGTTGTTACGTCTGCTGATAAAACTTTAGATAAATCGTTAGCTGATATAGGAGGTAAAGGTTTATTTATAAAAGAGCTTGAAAACACAATTTTAAAAGATGAGGCTGATATAGCCGTTCATTCTATGAAAGATATGGAAACTGAGCTTGCCGCTGACACAAAAATTGCAGGGGTTCTTCCAAGAGGTAGTAGAAGCGACGTCTTATTAGGGCAATATTCTACCTTAGATGATTTACCAGATGGTGCTGTTATTGGAACTAGTTCGGTTAGACGAGGAGCGTTTGCTAAATCATATAGACCCGATTTACAAATTAAACTTTTAAGAGGCAATGTAGGAACACGGATTGATAAGCTTAATAATGGTATTTTTGATGCAATCATACTAGCTAAAGCAGGTCTAGACAGATTAAATATTGATATAGGAAACATTATTCCAAAAGAAATAATACCTCCAGCCTCAACTCAAGGTATTATTGCTGTTCAATCTACTACCAATAAAAAAACTAAATTAGAAGCTGATTTAGATAAAATTTTTCTAAACATTAATGATGCTAATACATACTCAGAAGCTTTAGCTGAAAGAAGTTTACTAAGAACTTTAGACGGCACTTGTCGTTCACCTATTTCATCAAGTGCATACATTATTAATAATGATGAGTTAATCTTATATGGAGCAGTTGCTAAGCAAGATGGATCAAAGGTAATAAAGTCTGAGATAAAAGGGGCAAGAAAAGATTCTATCTTATTAGGTATAGAATTAGGGAAGGAATTAATTGCCAAAAGTATTGGTGAATCCATATTTGATTAACTACTATAAGTTAGGGAATGAATTTGAATATTAAATTTAATAATATCACATTTGTACTTCGGGAAAAAAAAGATGCCGAAGTTAATTCAAAGTACCTAAACAATAATGGGCTTTATGCCAAACCTTTTCCAATAACAACTACAAAATATTTCAATATTTATAAATTTAATTTACTTAGTAAGAGCTTTGATTACTTCATAATCACAAGTGCAAATGCATTGCAACCATTAGAAAAAATAATTTTGAATAGTAATAACTTAGCTAAAAAAAATATTAAAGTTTTTGCTGTTGGTGAAGAAACTAAGATAAAATTAACTAAAAAAGGTTATGTAAATATTTTGAGTGCAAATAATAACTCTACATCTCTATGCGAATTGATTATTAGTAATACTTCAAATACAGACCTAGGATTATGGATTGCTGCTAAAAATAGAAGTTCAAATTTAGAAGAAAAACTCATTTCAAAAGATAGAAAAATAGAGATTTTTGAGGCTTACGAAACACAACCAATAATTCAGATTTCTAGATCTATCCAAGATGATCTAGTTAATTACAGTAATATAAATTTATTAATTCTTTCTTCACGTAATGTATTAATTGCAAAAGATATTTTAGTGAAACTTAATTTATTCAATGAAGTAAATAATAAATCCACCTTATTAGTTAATAGTCAAAATGTTGCTAATAATGGGAAAAGCATTGGCTGGAACAACGTAGTAACTATTAAGAAAAATTTTACTAAAGATATCTTGGATTATATATTACACTTATCTAAGTAACTTGGAAGATTAATATGGCAGAGACCAAAGCTCAAAAGATTAAAAGTGATAAAGAAACTATTATCGATATGGAGCCAGTAAAAGAAGAATCAAATAAAAGCGACTATAAAAACCCTGCATTTTTGATATCTTTTATAACATTAGTTTTAACTATCACAATCCTTAGTTGGATTATACTTTATCATATTCCTAAATTGTCTGAAGCTGAAACTAACAGAGTTAATATTATTATTAAAGAGATAGAGAAAGATAACAAAAAAAATAATAAATTTGTTGTTCTTACTGAAGAAATAAAAAAAATTAAAAGTCAAATTTTAGAAATTTCAAATAATAAAAATGAGGTAACATCCGAAGACTTTAAAAACCTGTCTTCTTCAGTAATGTCTCTAAAAGATGAACTTAAATTAATTACAAATAAAAAAATTCCTCAAGAAGTAGATAATAAAAATCTAGATTATCAAAAAAATAATACAGTGAATTATAATAAAAATCTTGATTCAAGTGTCCAAAATAATTTTTCATCAAGTTCTGTTTCTTTAAAAAGAAAACAGGCAAGCTTAATTTTAGAAACTCAAATTATTATTGACAAACTTCTTGCAAGAGAAGATTTGGCATCAACTTCCAATGAACAAATTAACGTCAATGAATTGGACCTTTTGTCCAGATTAAAAAATTATCTAGCAGGTTTTTTTAAGCTAAGACAATACTCTAATAATTCAACTCCTCGTGCTATAATAACTAAAGCAGAAACTGAATTAAAAAATGGTAATTTGAGCCAATGTTTAAAATTATTAAAAACTCTTCCAGACAATTGGAAGAGACCAATTAATGAATTTATTATCAAGACTGAAATATATCTAAACAGAACAATTAAAGTAACAGAGTAAATGATTTATAAAATTTTTAAATTAATTATACTTATAATTTTGATTTGGCTTTTATCAGAGTTTTTCTCTAATACTGAAGGGACAACTAATATAAACTGGATGGGCTGGGGACTAGAATTACCTACTGATACTTTTGTTTTTATTCTAATAATATTCTCTTCATTTATAATTTTTATTGATAGAATATGGTTGGCGATTTTAAATCTTCCTAAATCAGCCATGAGAAAATTTGAAATTAGTAATAATAAAAAAGTTGAAGAGAAGTTGGTTAAGGCATTTTTACTCGCTAGTCATGGTGAGTATGCTTCAGCAGCGAAAGAGGCCGCTTTAATTTCAAAAAATACTAAAGATAAAAAGCTGGGAAAATTATTAGATGCTCATTTAGATGTAGTGAATAATGTAAATTCACTTAGTGAAAATAAAAAAGAATTATCACAAAATTATTTTAAAGCCCTTACTAATGAGCCGTCAACAGCTTTTGTCGGTCATTTAGCACTAATGCGTCAAGCTTTACTCGGTAAAAAAAACATTAAACTAATTATTGATGAAGGTGAAAAAGCACTGAAGTTTGAACCAAAATCAAAACAAACGTTAGAAGTTTTGTTAGTGTCTTATGCAAAAATAGGAGATATTTCAAATTCTTTAATTCATCTAAATAAAATGAAGAACCTAAAATATATAAATGTTGAAAAGTATAAAAATATATCAGCAGATTTAAATTATTTAAGTGCTTTAAGCTATTTAGATAACAACAAAAATAAAGTAGCTGTGAAACATTTTAAAGAAGCCCTTAAGCAAAAACCAAATCATATACCTGCATCTATTAAACTGACTGATGTAATGTTAGGCATTGGTTCAAAAACGAAATCAATTAATTATTTAGAAAAAACGTTCTTACTAACATCCAATCCAGATGTTTTGGATCAATTATCTACGAAGTGGGGTTTGAAAACTTCAGGATCTCGTGTTTCAAAAGCTATTAGCCTTTTGAACAAATCATCTTTAGATAAGATTAAAGATAATCTTAAAATTGAGATTGCTTGTTATGCAATTAAAGAAGAAATTTGGGGAGAAGCAGATAAGTTATTGTCTGGAATACTTGAAGAAAATCTAACTCAAAAAGGATACCAAGCATTTGCTGATATAGCCGGTTCTCAAAATAAACCTGATAAAGTAAAAGATTTCCTTAAAAAAGCAGCAAATGCTGTTGAAGACTTAAATTATTTTTGTACATCCTGTGGATCAAAAAATAATAAATGGGATTTACATTGTCCCAATTGTGAAAGTTTAAGTACAATTCAATGGATTAAAAGAAGCGATCTTGATAAGCGAGATGATTTACCTCAAATAAATTCGAATAATGTATTAGATAAAAGCTTAATTAGTTATTAAAAAATAAATCATAGAACTATATATCAAATAAATAGAAAAAATTATTAAAATCAAACCTAAAATGAAAAAGATGAATTTTTGATTTGATATAATATAATTTTTAATTGTTTTTAAGTTCACTGAATATGAAGCCAAGATATACCAAGTTGTGTCAATAATTCCAGCAAGAAACGCCATAATAATTTTTGTAAACAAGTTATAATCATCATCTAAAAATTGGCTAAAAATTGAGGTGAAGAATATTATAACTTTAGGATTTATTAATGAAGTAGTTAAACCAAGTATAAAACTTTCTAAGAGTGATTTTGTGTTTAGTTTTTGATCAATTTTTTGTTTATCAGGTGATTTTATAAATATTATTTTAGAGCCAATATATATTAGAAATATAGCTCCAATAAATTGTATAATTTGAATAGTAAATGGCGCTATTTTAATAATAAAACTAATACTAAAAATTGAGATTAACGCATAAATTAAAATTCCAATTCCATGTCCAATTGAAGCGATAACGGATGAAATGAAGTCTTTAGTATTAGCTATGTAAAGTATTATAATTAAACTTGGACCTGGAACGATTGCACCAATAGAACAAACCAAAAAAATTGTAAACCATTCAAAAATACTCATTCAACATTCCCATTTTAAACTAGATTGTTAAAAGAGTTTTGACGTAGGGCTTCGTATATCGTTATAGCAACAGAGTTACTCAAATTCAAACTTCTACTACCACTGATCATGGGAATTCTGAGTTGGTTATTAATGTTTATTTTTTTTAAAATATTCTCAGGCAGTCCACTTGTTTCGCTACCAAACAAAAAACAATCACTTTTAGTGAACTTAATTTCACTGTAGCTTTTTTTAGCAAACTTTGTCAGTGCGTAAATATTTTTAAATTCAATTGATTTTATGCACGAATCAAAATCATCATGAATAAAAAATTTTGCATCCTTTTGGTAATCTAAACCAGCTCTCTTAAGAGTGGTATCATCTATTTTAAAGCCAAGTGGCTTTATTAAATGAAGGTTAATTCCTGTATTCGCTGATAGCCGAATAATGTTTCCTGTGTTTGGTGGTATTTCAGGATTAAATAGAATAATATTAAACATCTAAGTTTTCGGTAAAATTTGATTAAGTTAAATTAATTTATTTTGAATCATTTTAAAGAACCTTCAAGTATATATTTTAAAATTCTAACAACTTGAGTTTGATCTTTTGCTACTGCAGCAGCTGCTGCATCTACTTCTTTTAATGCATGTTGATGTTCTTCATTATGAATAACAATAATAGATTTATTGAGTGCTGCTGCATATCCAGTATCAAAGGCTGCGTTCCATTGTTTGTATTTATCTCCAAACTTTACAACAACAATATCAGAGTCAATAATAGATTTTCTAGTTTTAATAGAGTTTATTTTTGCGCCTTTATTATCTTTCCAGAAGTTTTTTTCTTCTTTACCTAAAATTTCTACACCACAATTATCAGACGCTTCATGATCGGTAATAGGTGACGAAAAGGAAATATTGAGCTTTTCTTCTTTGCAGAGATCAATTATTTCTTCACGCCAATTACTATGAATCTCTCCCGATAAATAAACATTTAACATAATAAACTCCTTTTTTTTAATTGTTATCCCTGAGAGGATATTTTTGGTGTTCGTGCCATAGTTATAGCTAATGAAACACTCGCTATAATACCTAATATAGACATTCCTAATAGAATTAGATCGTAGTTAATATTAAAATCTAATAATTTTCCAACCACCGCAGGACCTATTGCCGTTCCGAACACCATTGTTGATGTTGATAATGATCGAACTGATCCTAAATTTTTAGTTCCATAATAATTTGGCCAAAATGTTCCGCCTATAGTCATTGCTAAACCTTGAGTCATTCCTAAAAATGAAAACCCCAAAACCGCTGTTAAATATGAAGTGCTATAAGAAAAAATAAGTAATCCAAGTGCCATAGGCAGAAGGTAAAATGGTAAGATTTTTTCAACCCCAAATTTGTCCAACATCCACCCTGAACTTAAAGTAGTTAATATTGACATGCCGGTATAAAACGGGAAAAGAGAAGTAAAGGTAATTAAAGACCAATTTTTAACTTCTGTTAGATGAACCATGTTGAAGAAAAAGGCAGTTGAAAAAATAGGTGGTATTAAAAAGGGTATAATTATTGCCCAAAACAACCAATCAGAGAGAACTTCATTTCTAGTCCAATGTTTATTTTTCATTCCTGTCTGAGATTGATTTTCTTGCTTACTATTAGGAGATCTTTCATTTGACAATAATGTAAGAATAATAGGTAAAACGCCTAATAAAACTAACATGCCTACTATCCAACTATATCTCCATCCAATTATAGAAAAAAGAAAAACAAATATTACAGGAAAAATAGCTTCACCAATGGAAAATCCCATTATAGAAAGTGATAATGCTTTACCTTTATTTTTACCATACCATTTGCCAATTGCAACTGCAGGAATATGGATAAGCATACCCTGTCCAAAAAACCTCAAGCCAAAAATAATAATTGGTAAATACCAGATTAGATTTACAAAAGTCATGGTCAAGCAGAGTAAACTTAGCGATATAATAACGACTTTAATATTTAGAGTAATTTTATATTTATCTATGTAGCCACCAAAAAATAACATTGCAATTGCTGAGGCTAAGGTTCCTCCTGAATATATTAAACCCCAATCGCCATGTGATAAATTGAAAGCTTGTCTGATTTCACCTGCAAATAAAGAAATGAAAAACGTTTGCCCAAAACATGAACAAAAATAGAGTAGGGCTGTTGCAACCAACCATCTAGCATTTTGTATAAAAAAACTCATAAGGAACCAATTTAACTTTTAGAACTAAAGTATATGATCTTTAAATAAAATTTAGGCAATAGATTAAATTTTTAATTCGCCTATTTCAGTGTTCTTAAAGTTCAAAAATGTGTCAGTTGGGTTGCCCGTTCTTCCATAACCATTCCATACTTTGAATCCTAAAATCTCTTTTTGATAATCATCTAATTGTAAAAATACTTCTTTTCTAATGCCCAAGGTAAAGTTTTCTTGAGGTCTAAACTGCGGCCCACAAAATGTAATTAAAAGCGCAAGTCTATTTTTTTGAGTAATATTTGCGCCGGTGCCATGCCATAACCTACCATCTGTAATAATGGCGCAACCTGGAGGTCCCTCTGCAGAAATAGTAGCAATATCTTTATCTAAAATTTTATCGGGATGGCGTCCAAATAAATGAGATCCTGGTACAATTAATGTGCCACCATTTTTTTCACTCATTCCATTCAACATTATTAATACATTAGACACAGCTGGCCTAGAAATTAAGTCTGTATTAATTAAAATATCTTCGTTTATTTTATGATTGAACTTTTTTCTGCTTATAGAGCCTGGAGGTAAGAATTTTTCATTTCTGTTTACTGGATCTGGAAGCCACCATTGATCAGTATGAAGATCCATAGCTATTCCTCCTGGTTTAGCTATGTTCGCGCCAAAGCTGGAAACTAAAAATTCTTCACCAACAATCTCTTTTATACAGTCTACGTAGTTATGATTTTGTAAAATATCTAAAAATACTTTTCCTTTATTGGGTAACATCCATACCCTTTGGTTTATCCCAGCGTTAGTATCTTTATTATTAAATTCACCCCATTTTTTTGCTTTACTTCCATCTTCATATGCAATGTTTAATCTTTTTTCCGCTTCTGCTTGTTCAATTAACCTTTCCATTGATTTAATGTTTAAATTTTTAGGAATCGCATTTTCTAAAAGGCAATAACCCCATTTCTTCAAATCATTTTTAGCAGTTTTAAGAGATTCTGTTGGTTTAGGATAATTTTGTGTCAAAATGAAGCTCCTAAGGCTATGTTGCTCAAATTAAATTTAAGTTTTTCAATGCGTTTTTAACCAATTCTTTCTGTGGTTCTGTTGCTGGGGCAGTAGGTCTTCTTGCATAACCAGTTTCAAGTCCTTGGAGTTTTTGAGCGTATTTACATAAAGAAGGCATATTATCTAGACCAATTGCGTCCCATAAAGGCATTAAACGCTCATGGAGATCTTTTGCCTTATTCCAATCTTCATCAATGACTGCGTTCCACAACGCAACTGATGGACCAGGCGCAGCTGTTAAAATAGCAGCAATTGAACCAGGTGCGCCTAATTGATACGAAGAATATAGAAGTGCATCAACAGCGCTAAATATCATATTTTCAGGTTTAGCTCTTCTAATTAAATCTGCAAATAGTTTCATATCACCAGCGCTTTGTTTTACACCTAAGACACCTGGTACTTCGTCCATAATTCTTAGAAGCAAGTCAGGAGATAAATAACACCAAGGTACAACGTTATAAATTAATATTGGAATTTGACACTCTTCATGAATTTCTTGAAAATGTTTCACCATAGCGTCGTCATCAGGTCTAAATAGATAACTTGGTGGAGTGATCTGAAGTGCTACCACGTTAAGAGGTTTAACAGAATTGCCTCTAGCAATTACTTCTGAAGTTGAATTTGCAATAATACCTGCCACTAAAGGTACTCTATTATCTAATGCTTTAGATGTTTGTTCCATTAAAGCAACATATTCATCTCTATTTAATACATGCCCCTCTCCAGTGCTTCCTCCTGCGGCTAGTCCATGAACTCCGTTTTCTATAAGCCAATCAACTTGTGGTTTTACTAACGAAAGGTTAATTGATCCGTCTTGGCTGAATGGAGTTGTAAAGGGTGCAATTATTCCTTTTAAATCAGTCATTTTCTTCTCCTCATTAATTTTATTCTTAAAAGTATAATTATTAAATTTGATAATTGAAGATAAAAATTTAGGATATGATTATTAATTAATTAGGGTTTAATTTATGAAAATAGATAAAGAAACAGAGTTTTTTTTAAAAAACAGAGTTAAAAGCAAGGCCAAGCTTCATCATCTATTAGAGCCGAACGAACTTAGACAAGATCGTTTGAAACAGTTAAAAGAAGATAACTTAACACCTCCTAAAATACTGAGTGTTAAGAACATTAAAGTTAAAAGTGATTGTAATCAGGATATAAATTTAAGATTTTATTTTCCACAAAATTTCAAACAAAATAAAAAAAATTCAGTAATTATTTTTTTTCATGGCGGTGGATTTGTTATGGGAAATTTAGACACTCATGACTTTACTTGTAGATCAATTTGTATTGAGTCTAAGATGATTGTGTTAGCGGTTGATTATAGTCTGTCGCCAGAATATAAATTTCCGTATGCATTAAATGAGGCTAAATATGTAATTAAATCAATACCTTCTTTTGAGAAAGAATTTAAGTTGGATTTGAATAATATTTTTGTTTGTGGAGATAGTGCTGGTGGCAATTTAGCTGCAGTTTTAGCTATTAATTCTTCTAAAAAAATGACTGTTCCTATAAAGGGACAAATTTTAATCTATCCATGCGTAGATTTAACTTTGTCTATGAGGTCGATGGATATTTTTTTAGATGGTATGACTTTAACTTTTGATACTATGTCCTATTTCATAAATCATTATTTAGAAAGCAAAGAAGATGCAGTTAATTGGCAAGCCTCACCATTATTTGTAGATGATATGAAAAATATGCCAGAGACATACATATTCGCAGCAGGCTTAGATCCTTTATTAGATGAGGGGATAGCTTATAAAAACAGACTAGAGTATTTTGGTAATAAAGTTACCTATAAATTATATCCAGGCCAGACACATGGCTTTTTATCAAACTCTAAACATTTTCCTAAATCAACTGAGTGTATAAAAGAGATTGGTAAAGCCGCGAAATTAATGGCCACAAAGGAAACTATGAAATGAAGAATATAATAATATTTGGAGGCACAGGTTTCTTAGGAAGCTGGATAGTAAAAAACTTTATTGAAAGTGGCTATAAGGTAACAATATTTGATTTAAAAATTGAATTAGAATTACTTAAAAATCTTATCAGAAATGATATTGAAAAGATTAAATTCCTTAAAGGTGACGTCACTAATTATGAGGAAGTTTTTGAAGCAACTATCAATATGGATCATGTGGTAAATTTAGCTGGTTTAATGACGCCAGATTGCAGTAAAAATCCTTCCTTGGGGGCACAGGTAAATGTATTAGGTTCTATTAATGTTTTTGAAGCAACTAAAGCGCGAGGTATTAAATTTATTCTATATGCTAGTAGCGCGGGGGTATTTGGTGAAAAAGATCAGTATATTCCTTATCCTGAAACTCATTATGGAGCCTTTAAACTAGCTGTAGAGGGAATAGCCAGAGCTTATTATAATGAAGCAAACATTTCTAGCATTGGGATTAGGCCATTTGTAATATATGGGCCAGGAAGAGAAGTTGGTGGAACTGCAGCTGTAACTTTGGCTTGTAAAGCAGCCAAACAAAATTATGATTATAATTTAAATTTTTCTGGTAAAGCCGGTTTTGTTTTTGTTCAGGATGTTGCTGATTTAGTAGAGATGTCAGTTAACAAAGCTCCGGTTGGCGCCTTAACCATTAATATAAATGGTATAACCGCTAACGTAAGTGATTTTGTATCAAAAATAATAAATATTGTCCCTGAAGCAAAATTAACTATTAATGGAGATGAATTAAGTGTAGTTGAAGAAATTCTGGGTAACCATCCATCAGACATTTTTGAAAGTTTTGAGTATACGAGTTTAAATGCAGGAATTAGCAATACCATAGATTTTTATTAATTTTTTAGGTCCTTAGAATTATGTTTGTGCAAAGTTCATCAAATACTAAAGGTATTTTATTCATGGTTTCGGCTATTTTTTGTTTGTCCATGATGGATGGTTTTACAAGGTATTTAACAGACTATTATAATGTCATTGCTATTAATATGTTTAGGTATTTTTTTCTCTTCTTGTTTGTGATTTTGATAAATAGCACTAAAAACAAAAGTGTTGTTTATGTTTCTAAAAGTAAGTTTAGATTAATCCAAATCCTTCGAGGTACAATTTTAGCAATTGAAATGTGTTTTGCACATTATCTTTTTTTAAAAATAGGACTTATAGAGGCTCACGCTATTTTTGCTAGTTGTCCTTTAATAGTGGCGGCTTTATCAGTTTTCTTTTTAAAAGAAAAAGTTGGATGGAGAAGGTGGACTGCAATTTTTATAGGATTTATAGGAATTTTAATTATCTTAAGGCCTGGTTCTAAGGTTTTTGACCCCTTATCACTCGTCGCTTTAGGTTGCGCTATTGCTTTTGCAATATACCAAATTTTAACAAGGTATGTATCAAGTGAAGATAGTCCAGACACGAGTCTTTTCTATACAGGCATTACTGGGTTTGTTCTCCTTGGGGCAGTGGGGCCGTTTTTCTATACTGCAATAGATAGTATGCATTTCATTTGGCTCTTGATTGTTTGTGCATTAGGAGCTGGTGGTCATTATCTAATGATAAATGCATTCAAACACAGTGAAGCCTCAATATTACAGCCATTTACTTATCTTCAGTTAGTTTTTGTTTCAATAATAGGTGTTTTAATTTTTGATGAAAAACTAGAAAATGAAATATTAGTAGGTTCTGGAATAGTAGTATTAGCTGGATTATTTACGTTTTGGAGAGAGCATATCAAAAAACAATAAATTTAGGGGGAGTACAATGTCAGCATTTAAATATCAAAATATTCTTTTAACTGGGGCAGCCGGGGCATTAGGTGAACAATTAAGAGAAACATTATCGAAATCGTGTGAAACCCTAACAGTTTCGGACAGGACCAGTTTAAATAAAAAATTTGAAAATGAGAAAATTGTCCAAGCTGATTTATCTTCATTGGAAGAGATGATTAATTTAACAAAAAATATTGACTGTGTTGTCCACATGGGAGGGCAAAGTATTGAGGGTTCGTGGGATAACGTTTTAAATTCTAACATTACAGGAATGTATAATCTATATGAAGGTTGTAGAAAAAATAATGTTAAGCGTGTTATATGGGCGAGCTCAGTCCATACTGTAGGTTTTTACCCTAGATCTGAGGTATTAGACAGTAAGGCAAAGCCCAGACCAGACAGTAATTATGGCTTATCAAAAGTTTTTGGTGAGTCATTAGCCCAATATTATTGGGATAAATATAAATTAGAGACTGTTTCTGTAAGGATATATTCGTGCTTAGCAGAGCCTAAGGATCATAGAATTTTGTCTACATGGCTAAGCTATGATGATCTTAGAAGTTTAATTGTTGCCTGCATAAAAACTGCAAATGTAGAGCATTCAATTATTTTTGGAGTATCAAATAATGATTCTGTATTAATTGATAATAAATATGCAAAACACATTGGATACATACCAAGAGATAATGGCGAGGATTATAGAGTTAAAGTTGAGACCAAAGACGGCTTTGTAGACTCAAATGACCCTCTAGTGAAAACGCACGGTGGTTATTTTGCTTCTGCTGGTCATTTTGATGATAGTTAAAATCATTCTAATTTAACAATTTTAAGCCATTTTTGCAGTCTTTTAAAGCATAATTCAATGCAAAAACTTTTGTTTTTTGCTTCCACTATACATTTTATTAGTGTTTAAAATTTAATCATAAAAAATTATTTATTTTTAATTGTAAATTAATTAACCATAAATAAAAAAAAATATGGTGGGAAAAAAAATAAATTTAATTTTTTCTTGCCTTTCTTCTAATAATTGAGAAGATACGAATCAATTGAGAGACTTAAAAGTTTCTTTTTCGTGGATTATTTTGGGGGAAATAATAATTCTTTTAAATAATCTTAATTTAAAATACTAGGGAGGAATTCTATGAAATTCAAATCTAGCCTATTTATAGGCGCTGTAGCAGTTGCTGCAACTAGTTTAGTAGCTATCTCAGCTCAAGCTGGTGATAAGTTACGTTGGAAGATGCAAAGTACCTGGGGTAGCCAGGTTGCCATTAATGGTGAAGCTGCTGTTTACTTTTCAAACAAAGTAAAAGAAATCTCAGGTGGTGATGTTCAATTAAGGTTCCATGAGCCAAACGCTCTTGTTCCTTCATTAGAAGTTTGGGATGCTGTTAAGAATGGATCAGTTGATGCAGGTTATACTACACCTGGTTATCACGCTGGAAAAATTCCTGCAGTTTCATACTTCACAGCTGTTCCTTTTGGCCCAGGTGCAAGTGAGTACCATGGTTGGATGGAATATGGCGGAGGTCAGCAGTTAAAAGACAGAATTTATGGTGAGTACGGTCTTAAAGCTCTTAACTGTTTAACACACGCTCCAGAAACTTCAGGTTGGTTTAGAAAGAAAATCAATAAAGTTGAAGAGTTAAAAGGAATGAAAATGCGTTTCTTTGGACTTGGTGCTATGGTTATGAGTAAAATTGGTGTTTCAACACAATTACTAGCAGGTGGTGACATTTATCCAGCTCTAGAAAAAGGTGTTATTGATGCAACTGAATTTTCAATGCCTACACACGACTTAAGTTATGGTTTCTACCAGTTAGCTAAGTTTAACTACTTCCCAGGATGGCATCAGCAAACTTCAATTGGTGAGTTATTAATGAGCCAAAAAGGTTGGGGTGGTTTAACAAAGACACAACAAGGTATCATCAACACAGCGTGTCGTGACACAATGTGGTGGGCACTTGTTAGATCTGATGCTAAGCAGGTTCCAGCTATGCGTGAGCTTGAGAAAAAAGGCGTAACTTTCGTTACTTGGCCTGATTCAGAGATTTCTAAGTTTAAAGCAGCTTGGGATGAGGTTGTTAAAGAAAAATCAGCAACTGATCCTTTGTTTAAAGAAATCACTGCAAGCTACGATGCTTTCAGATCTGACTACAACATCTGGTCAAGTAAAGCTTACTTAAAGCAAGGCGTTAAGTACTAGTATTAAACACTAAATACACCCGTTATAAAACGGGTGTATTTTTTTTTATTTTTTTTATTTTTTTTTTTAATATAATTAAACATGTTAACGATTGTAAAATTTCTAGGGGGAGATCATGGCGCTTACTGAAAAAAATATGGAAGGACTTGTTAATATCAGTGAATTCCTTCGTATGATTACGAATAGAGTAGGTAGAGCAAGTACGTGGTTGTTAGTGCCCTTAGTATTAATTACAATGTGGGATGTTGTTGCAAGAAAAATAGTTGTAATCCAAATTTTCATGGTTGCTAATTTCGGTTCATTCTTTGAATCAACCCTGATGCAGGAAATGGAATGGCATCTTCATACAGCAGTGTTTTGTTTAGTTTTAGGTTATGGATACACGCATAATAGGCATGTTAGAGTGGATTTCTTAAGAGAGAACTTTACTTTTAAATCAAAAGCTAAGGTCGAATTTTATGGTAATTTATTATTCATGTTACCATTTACATTGATTTGTGTTTATTTTTCATGGATTTACATGATTGATTCTTACGAAATTGGTGAAGTATCAGCATCACTAGTTGGTCTAAGTAACAGGTGGATTATTAAAACGTTTCTTCCTATAGGTTATTTCTTTCTCTTTTTAGGTGGTATGTCAGTTATGATACAATTAATAGCTGTTATATGGGGTGATAATAAAAAGAAGCTTGATTTAATGGTTCTAGATTATGATGAAAAGAAAAAAGCATAATCAGATAGATATTGAGAGTTAAGATATGTGGTTTTCAAAAGTTCCTGGATATTTGTTTGATAAACAAAGGACGCCTTATTTTACTGAAGCTAAAGATTTAACATTGGCGCAATCTCAATATGAACTAGTAGCTTATGGAGTTTTTGTAGGTAGTTTGTTTGGCATTGTTGGTCTAGCCGCTATATTAACTTTTTTTGAAAATAGTAATTTAATTTACTTAATTTGGTCCTTCTGTTCTGCAGCGGTGATCTATTCGATATTTAGTGTGATTAGAAATTACGAATTGATACCTTCCTATATAATATCTATTGGACCATCAATTATCGTTGCCTTTTCCTTTTATGAGGCACTGATGAGTAACTCTTCTATTCTAACGCTAACAATATTTGTGTGCCTTTTCCTTCTTTCCTTAAAATATGGCTGGAGAGTTACAAGAATAGTTGCATGGCAAAAACACAATGGAAACATTGAAATTAATAATAAGAAAGCATGGGGGCAGTAATGCATTTTGTTGAAATTATAATTGAGTATTTACCAATATTTATGTTTCTGACTATGGGGGTACTATTATTCATAGGATATCCTGTTGGGTTTATACTAGGTGGTGTTGCAATAACCTATGGTTTTATAGGATATCTGTTTGGCGTATTTAAACTTGCAGAGTTTTTTAACTTTGTGCCTAGGATGTGGGGTTTTTCTGCCGAAAACCTGATATTGGTTGCTATACCTAGTTTCGTGTTTATGGGAACTATGATGGAAAGAAGTGGTATCGCGAATGATTTGTTGAAAACCACACAGATCTTGCTAAGAAAAGTTCCTGGTGGTCTTGCAATGTCGGTGACTGTAATGGGAACTGTTCTTGCTGCTATGACAGGAATTATTGGAGCATCAGTTACAATGATGACAGCTTTAGCGTTACCTCCAATGATTAAACAAAAATATAGCCATGCCCTGGCAACTGGTGTTATTGCAGCGTCAGGTACATTAGGAATTCTTATTCCGCCTAGTATTATGTTGATTATTATGGCTGATATTATGCAGGTTTCTGTTGGTAACCTTTTCATGGGTGCTTTAATACCAGGTCTAACATTAGCACTTATGTATCTTATCTTCATTTTCATATGGGCTTCAGTTGATCCTAAAGTGGCTCCTTCAATTAAAGAAGGTGAGATGACATACGAAAGAGGTAGACTACCAATGATGGTATTGAAGGCTTTCTTGCCTCCAGTAGCATTAATAGCTTTAATTAAAGGTTCAATACTACTTGGATGGGCAACCCCTAGTGAAGCCGGTGCTGTTGGTGCTTTTGGAGCAACAATGTTGGCTATTATAGGTAATAAGTTTTCTTTTCCAATGTTAAGGAGTGTTATGCACTCCTCAGGTTTAACAATATCAATGGTGTTTATGATTATATTAAGCGCTACCTGTTTTGCTTATGTGTTTAGATCACTTGGGGGAGACTACATAGTTGAAGAATTAATTGAAAAGGCAGGTCTTGGTTCCTGGGGATTATTATTTCTATTAATGGGAATGACATTTCTTCTTGGGTTTTTCCTGGACTGGGTCGAGATAACGTTAATCATTCTTCCAATTTTTGCCCCATTAGTTGTGTTGTTAGATTTTGGTGATCATGTAACTCAGTTAACTGGTCTTGATGGACGTAAAGAAACAATGGTTTGGTTTTTAGTTCTGATGGCCATTAACCTTCAAACCTCATTTCTAACGCCACCATTTGGATTTGCATTATTTTATCTAAAAGGTGTTGCACCCCCAGAGGTTGCTACATTGAGCATTTATAAAGGCGTTATCCCTTTTGTTATTATTCAGTTGATCGGTTTATCTTTAGTGATATATCAACCTGAAATGGGATTATGGTTACCACGGCTAATCTAACTTAATTTATTAAAACCGCATCACGTTGATGCGGTTTTTTTTTGAGGTTATAATCATGGAAACTATTGGTATATGTGGTGCAGGACTAATAGGTGCAAGTTGGGCTATAGGTTTTGCAAATGCTGGATTTAAATGCTTAGTATATGACTCAAATGAAGAAAGTTTTGATAAATTTGAGAGTGTGTCCAATCAATTGATACAAGACTTAAAAATTTTAAATCCACAACTCAATATAGAAAAAATAAAATCAAACATAGTTCTTAAATGTTCAATTGAAGAGATTTGTAAAAATTCTATTTTAATTCAAGAAAGTATAATTGAAGACTTAGACATTAAGAAAAAAGTTTTTAAACAATTAGACAAATTATCTACTAAAGATACAATCATAGCCTCATCCTCTTCATATCTTTTAATTTCCAAAATATCTGAAGACGTTGAATATAGAGATAGATGCATAAATGCTCATCCAGCATTACCTCCACACGTGGTTCCTTTTGTAGAAGTTGGAGGAAGCCCTGACACATCGAAATATATAATAGAGAAGGCTTTATCCATATATAAAAAAGCTAACTATGCGGCTATTGTTATTAATAAAGAAACTGAGGGTTTTATTTTAAACAGATTACAAGGGGCTTTATTAAACGAAGCAGTAAGGCTTCACGAAGGCGGTTTTGCGTCCATGGACGATATCGATATAGCACTAAAGCATGCTTTGGGAATAAGGTGGGCATTTATGGGACCCTTTGAGATTATGGATTTAAACGCTCCTGAAGGTATAAAGGACTCATTTACTAGATATAAAAGTGGTATTCAAAATTTAGCAAAAGAGCAAAATAGTGTTCCAGAATATTCCGACGAATATTTGAATAAATTGGAGAATGAACAAAGGAAACGCTTACCATATTCTGATAGATCAGGCAGAATAGAAAAAAGAAATAAAATGATAGCATTAATTAGAAAACTAAAACTTGAATTGGGAGAGGATATTCAAAATGGCTAAATCTAAAAAAGTAATCATAAGTTGTGCTGTAACAGGAGCTATTCATACACCGTCTATGTCGGAATATTTACCAGTGACAGCTGAAGAAGTAATAGAGCACTCTTTAGCGGCTCATGAAGCTGGCGCTGCAGTTCTTCACTTGCACGCAAGAGACGAAATTGATGGTCACCCAACACAAGATCCAGAAGAATTTGAAAAGTTTCTTCCTACAATTCAAAAATCATGCGACGCAGTCATTAACATTACAACTGGTGGTGGTCCTCAGATGACAGTTGAAGATAGAATGAGGCCTGCTATGCATTTCCAGCCTGAACTTGCATCATTAAACATGGGTTCTATGAATTTTGGTTTGTTTCCTATGTTAAAAAAACATAATCAACTAAAATTTCCTTGGGAAAAGGAGATGCTTGAAAGAAGTAAACACTCACTATTTAAAAATACATTTGAAGACATTGAAAATATTATGACGCTCGGCTACGCAAATGGAACTCGGTTTGAATTTGAATGTTATGATGTAGGTCATCTTTATAATTTGCACTATTTTCATAGAGAAGGGATGTTAAAAGGACCTTATTTTATTCAATTCGTTATGGGTATTATGGGTGGTATTGGCGCTGATGCAGATAATCTTCTTCATTTGAAAAAGACAGCTGATAAATTGTTTGGAGATACAGGTTATGAATGGTCTGTTGTTGGTGCTGGTGCATCTCAAATGAAAATGAATGCTACTGGAGCGGCCTTGGGCTCACATGTTCGTGTTGGTCTTGAAGACTCTTTATGGGATGGTCCCGGTAACCTTGCAAAAACAAATGCAGATCAAGTAAAAAGAGTAAGAGAAATCTTAGAAGGTCTCTCTTTAGAAATTGCTACTCCAGACGAAGCAAGGCAAATGTTAGGTCTCAAAGGTAAAGATAAAACAAACATAAATTAATGGATTGAAATATGAATTACGAAAAGCTCCTTCAAGGGAAAAAAGCACTTATCACGGCTGGTGCTGATGGAATTGGTTATGCTATAGCTCAAAGATTTGAAAAAGCTGGAGCTAAGGTTTTTGTTTGTGATATTAATCAAGAGGCGGTTAATAGAGCTAACGAAGTAGATGACAATATTAAAGCAATGGTTTGTGATCTTAGGCAAACTCAATTAATAGCTTCAATGGTTGAAGCTGGTTTTGATTACTTAAAAAACCTTGATATTATAGTTAATAATGCTGGTATAGCAGGTGAAACTGCAGGCGTTGGAGAGCAGACATTAGGAGGATGGCAGGAGTGTATCCAGGTTAACATGACCAGTCATTTTGAAACAATGAGATTGGCGGTACCACGAATGAACGATGAAGGCTCTATTCTTTCAGTGTCTTCGGTAGCTGGAAGGGTAGGTTTTGCTTATAGATTGCCTTATGCTGCTACAAAGTGGGCTGTAATTGGAATGGTTAAAAGTTTAGCTAATGAATTAGGTCCAAGAGGTATTAGAGTAAACGCCCTTTTACCAGGTATTGTTGAAGGTGAGAGACAAAATCGAGTAATAGAAGCAAAAGCTAAGGTTAAAAACATTTCCTTTGATGATATGAAGAACGAAATTTTATCAGGAGCATCTCTCAATAGGTTTGTTACTCACGAGGACCTAGCTGAGCAGGCTCATTTTCTTTGTAGCCCATTAGGAAGAAATATCTCAGGGCAGGCTGTAAGTGTTTGTGGAAACATTGAAAAATCAGGATAAACTATCCAAGTATTTCATCTAGGATTGGATAAATATAAGTTTTAAATAATTCAGGGTTTTCAGACATAGGAAAATGCCCCGTGCCTGGAATAATGGTTGCCTTAGATCCTTTGATTCTACTCGCTGTCGCTAGAGTTCGTTCCGGAGTACAAGAACAATCATACTCTCCAGATAGAAGGTATACAGGGCATTTTTTTGTGTCTATTAAAGATGACCGATCATCAAAATCTCCATCGTGCCAATAAAAATAAAGATCACCTTTAAAAATCCCAGGTCCACCTTGCATGTAATGCCATAAAGTTTCATGTCTAAAATTATCCGGACTTTGCGGCGCAATTTGAGAAGAAACAAATGCAGCTTGAACTAACCCTCCGTGAACATCAGGTCTATATAACCAATCTAAGTCATAATAAGGCTCAAGTTTGTCAGCTCCTTCAAGAGCAATAACAGCTCTGAAAAAATTACTATGTTCTAGAGCTAAATGTAACACCACTCGGCCACCCATCGAGCAACCCATTATCACAGGTTGGTTAACATTGTATGCTTTGCAAAATGACATAATGATTTGTTTGTATAAAATTGTTGTCAGTTTATACTCTTTTGTTTCAAAACCTTCAGGTGGGTTGGATTTTCCATGCCATGGTAAATCAAATGCTATTACTCTATAATTAGCAGTTATTTTTTTGTCATTAAGTATGTGTCGGAATTGTCTTGCATCTGATCCTGCTGTATGCAAGCAAATTAAAGGTATTCCTGCACCACTTTCCTCTACATATATTCTATAGCTTTCATTATTAATATTAATGGTTAAATATCTTCCAATAATATCTTCAAATTCAATTTCATTATTTGTCATGCTAACCCTTATTTAATCATTAAAAGTTCTATTGGATGCAATAAGATCTTTAAAATATTGAAGATTTTGAATGAAAGGGGTTAAGTCACCCTCTAGGATAATAATTTTTTTTGCTAACATTGCAAAAATATCATGATAATCTCGAGGTGGATTTTTAAGCCAATGTTTCTCCCATGACACGCTTTGTCCATGAATCCTGAAAACACCACTCTTTGTTAAAAGTACTCTTTTGTTAATTGAGTTGACTTTACCATTGATAATTTCAAATAAATAATCAGTATTTTCAATTCCAAAAGTAAATGTAAGATTTACCCATTGACCTCTTTTAAGAAGTTCTTGGTTAGAATTAATTCTAACCATCCATGTATCAGTTAATTGCATAATAATACTTTTGCTTATTTATTATATTATAAATTTTTATAGCTATTTTACAAAAAAAAACTTTAATATAATATTAAAATTGGAGGAAATAATTATGTTCAATATCAATAATTTTTTACATTCAGGAGCATTGAGCCCAGCAGCTGAATGGAAGGGGTATCCAAAATATAATTTTATAGGTGGTCATAATGATGATGAAAGTATACCTATCAAGTTTCTCAAAGATTCTATTGATAATGTCATTTTAAAAGAAGGTAAGACGTTAGCAAAGTATGGCCTTGAAAGTGGTCCTCAGGGTTATTTTTCACTCAGAAATTTTATATCCCTCCAATTAAAAGAAAGTGCGTCTATTAAATGTTCTGAAAAAGAAATATTAGTGGTGTCAGGATCCTTACAGGCTCTTGACTTAGTAAATCAAACTTTTCTTAAAAAGGGTGACACTGTTATTATAGAAGAAGAAAATTATGGTGGAACTATTTCAAGGCTTAATAGGCTTGGAGTAAATATGGTAGGTGTTCCAATAGAAAGTGATGGTATGAAAATTAATGCTCTAGAAGAAATCTTAAAAGATCTCAAAAGCAAGGATATTAAACCTAGGTACATTTACACCATACCAACAATTCAAAATCCAACTGGAACTATAATGTCTGTTAAAAAAAGAAAAGCATTAATAGATTTGTCTAAAAAATATGAAGTTCCAATTTTTGAAGATGATTGCTATGCAGATCTTATTTTTGACAAAGAACGTCCACCAGCAATAAAATCCTTTGATAAGGAAGGATATGTAATTTACTGCGGATCATTTTCCAAATCTATAGCACCGGCACTCAGGGTTGGTTATTTGTTAGCGGACTGGCATATTTTATCAAGAATATTGCCTTACAAAACTGACGCTGGTAGTGGATCTTTAGAGCAGATGGCTTTGGCTGAGTTTTGTAAAGCTAACTTTAACTCACACATAAATTTACTTAGAGCTAAACTTAAAGATAAATCAGATGCAATTTGCAACGCCCTAGACAAATATTTTGGTTCCTCAGCTGACTTTACAAAGCCTAATGGAGGTATTTTTGTTTGGATTAGTTTGCCGGAGACAGTTGATACTTCTCGTTTATATGATTTAGCTTTGAAAGAAGGGGTTGCAATTAATCCTGGATCAGAATGGTCTATTAATACTAGTGGTAAGCATAAAATGCGTCTCTGTTTTGGTAATCCATCAACAAAAGAAATTGATGAAGGAGTGAAGCTTTTAGCTGAAATTTGCCAAAAAGAATTTGGTGTGCCTGCCCAAATTGCTAATTCATGAATTTTGATTATAAGAATTTTATGGAAATATATTAACTTTTCTATCAATATAAAAAATTACTAAAATAAATAAATTTTATGTGTTTAGAGGTAAGTTATTTTTAGTTTTAACTCTACCTAAAGCAAAGTTTGTTTCTATAGAGGCAATACCTTCAACTTTCGTTAGTTCCTCTCTCATAAAGATTTCATAGTTTTTTAAGTCAGAAGCGACTACTCTTAATAAGTAATCTCTATTTCCAGTTACTAGCCAACAGTCCATAACAGCGTCCAAAGATGTTATTTCCTTTTCAAATGATTTTAGTATTTGATCGGTTTGATTTTCTAATCTTACAGATACAAAAGCTGTAACTGGAAATCCGTAAGAAACTTCGTCAATAATTGCGGTATATCCTGAAATTAGTCCTCTTTGCTCTAAATTTTTTACTCTTCTAAGGCATGGAGAAGGAGAGAGACCTACTTTTTCAGATAATTCAAAATTAGTTAATCGTCCATCTTGTTGAAGAAAAAAAATTATTTTTTGGTCTATTCTGTCAATATTGCTCAATATAACCTCTTACAAGTATAATATATTATAAATAATATTATTTTAGCATAATATGCTTAATTTTAAATTATTTTTATATTTTTTAGTCATTCATTTCACGAATTAAATGTTACTTTTGTAAAATGATTGATAGAAACAAAATTTTAAAACAAATAGAAAATAAAATTTTATGGCTTTCTTGCTGGATGATACACAATGCAAATCATCTTAGAGAGAATCATGATGGTATAAAAGTTGGAGGTCATCAAGCTAGTTCAGCCTCTATAGTTTCTATAATGACAGCGTTATATTTTAATGTATTAAGACCTGAAGATCGGGTTGCTGTGAAGCCTCATGCAAGTCCGGTTTTCCATGCAATACAATATCTCTCAGGAATGCAAACAAAAGAAAATATTCAAAACTTTAGAGGGTTTGGTGGAGCTCAATCATACCCTTCTCGAACAAAGGATGTTGATGATGTAGATATATCAACTGGTTCAGTAGGACTAGGCGTAGCTATGACAAGCTTTGTTTCTTTAATTCAAGACTATATTTTAAAAAAACAATTTGGAAAAAAAATACCTAAAGGAAGAATGGTTGCTCTTGTCGGTGACGCAGAACTTGATGAAGGAAATATTTATGAATGCCTTCAAGAAGGATGGAAGCATGATTTAAGAAATGTATGGTGGATTATTGATTATAATAGACAATCCCTTGATGGTGTTGTCCATGAAGGTTTGTCTGAACGTTTAAGTTCGGTTTTCGAGGCTTTTGGTTGGAATTTGATAGTTCTAAAATATGGAAGATTGCAGAAAGACGCATTTAAAGAACCTGGTGGAAATTTACTTAAAAAATGGATTGATGATTGTCCAAATCAACTCTATTCAGCTCTTATTTATGAGGGAGGTGCTGCTTTTAAGAAAAGGGTATTGGACGACATAGGTGATCAAGATATAGTTTCTAAATTAATTAATAAAAGATCTGACAACGAATTTTTAGAGTTAATGGCTAATTTAGGTGGACATTGTGTACCAACACTATGTGATGCGTTTAATGGGATCAAAGATGACAAGCCAACCGCATTTATTGCTTATACAATTAAGGGTTGGGGAACGCCGCTTGCTGGTCATAAAGATAACCACGCAGGATTGATGACCAAAATTCAAATGGATAGTTTTAAATCTAAATTTGGTATTACCGAAGGAAATGAATGGAATAGCTTCTTAGATGGAAAAGAAGATCTGGAATTAAATGAATTTATAAAGAATTCACCATTTCAAAAAGCTAGACACAGAAAATACAATTCAAAAAAAATACCAGTAGACGATATAATTTTAATTACTGAAACTAAAATTTCAACTCAAAATGCTTTTGGTAAAATTTTAGATCAATATGCAAAAAATGACACTGAGTTTGGTAATAGAATTATTACCACTTCTCCTGATGTTTCAGTTTCTACTAATTTAGGCCCTTGGATTAATAAAAAAGGTTTGTTTAGCAGAACAGATACTTCTGATACTTTTAGAGATCGAAAAATACCCTCAGCACAGAAATGGATTTTTTCTTCGCAAGGTCAGCACATTGAGTTAGGGATTGCTGAAATGAACTTGTTTTTAATGCTTGGTGCTGCTGGCTTGTCTCATGAGTTATTTGGAGAAAGGTTGTTTCCAATTGGAACTGTCTATGATCCTTTCATAGCTAGAGGATTGGATGCAATGAATTATGCTTGTTATCAAGATGCACGTTTTATGATTGTAGGAACTCCATCAGGAGTTTCACTAGCACCTGAGGGTGGTGCTCATCAATCAATAGGAACTCCGCTAATAGGTATTAGTCAACCAGGACTTTTAAGTTATGAACCAGCTTTTGCTGATGAGCTTTCAATTATAATGAATTATGGTTTTAATTATTTACAAGATGAAAATGGTGGATCTATTTACTTAAGGTTAACTACTAGATCAATAGAGCAGCCATTAAGAGATATAAATCATGAACTTAAGCAGAATGTTATAAAAGGAGGGTATTGGTTAAGAAAGCCGGGCCCAAATCCAGAAATTATTATAATTTATCAAGGAGTGGTGGCTAGTGAGGCTGTTGAAGCAACGGGCTTGTTAGGAGAAAAGTTCAAAGATGTTGGTGTATTAGGTATTACTAGTTCAGATAATTTATTTCAAGATTGGAAAAATAAATATTCATCTAATGAAAAAAATAATAAAAACAGTCATATTGAAGATCTATTAAAGATAATACCTAGAGATACAAAAATAGTGACAGTTATAGATGGACATCCCATGACTTTGTCATGGATAGGATCAGTTTTTGGACATAAAATAATACCGTTAGGGGTTGATAAATTTGGTCAGACTGGAAGTTTAAATCAGCTATTTTCAGAGTTTGCAATTGACAGTGAAAGTATTTGTAATTTAGGGTTTAATACTAAATAAAATTTTTATCATTAAATTATATAAGTGGGAGTTATAATGAATAAGTTATTAAAAGTATTATCTATAGTTATTGCTGGGTTTGCTCTGACGGCTAGTAGTTTTGCCGCCGATGTAACAATGAGAATTTCTATACAATTACCAATGAAAAGTCATTTGGGTCAAAATTTACTTCTTTTTAAAAATGATGTTGAAGCAAAATCTAAAGGTGAAATTGAAGTTCAAATATACGATTCAGCCCAATTATATAAAGATAAAGAAGTACCTGCTGCTGTAGGTTCAGGGTCAATTGAAGCAGGAGTAGCGTCTTTAACTAGATATGTTGGTGACATTCCAGCTGTTGATATTTTTTATCAACCATTTTTATTAAATAGCGAAGCAAAAGTAAGAAAAGCAGTTGCTAAAGGTTCTGCAATTAGAGGGCCAATCGATAAAGCAATAGAAGGAACAGGTTCCACAGTCTTATGGTGGCAAGCATATGGAAGTGCAGTTATGTTATCTAAAGGACAAGGAATTAAAAATCCTTCTGATATGAAAGGCAAAAAAGTAAGAGTTTTTGGAAAAA
Source organism: Candidatus Levibacter sp. Uisw_134_01 (assembly GCF_047717795.1). Taxonomy (GTDB): domain Bacteria; phylum Pseudomonadota; class Alphaproteobacteria; order Puniceispirillales; family Marisalimonadaceae; genus Marisalimonas. The sequence goes on from NZ_CP159808.1 coordinate 299,458, forward strand.
CTTTAGGAGCGTTTGTGAAGGCTTCTGGAGGAGCAGCAACTTTGATTTCTGGTTCTGAGCAATACTTAGCATATCAACGAGGTACTGTAGATGTTGGAATGACTGGTGTTTCAGGTGTTAAATCCAGAAAACTCTTTGAGGTTATGGATACAATTACAAAAACTAATCATGGTGATATTGAGTTTATTGTTGTTGCTAACTCAAAATGGTTTAATTCTTTATCTAGTAATCATAAAAATATAATTATGAGCTCTGCTATGATGGCTGAAAAGGACGTCAGAGATAAGGTCTCTCAGATAGAAGCTGATGCTTACGCTCTTGCTGAATCTAAAGGGATGAAAATAGTTACTCCAAGTAAATCTGATATAGAAGCGTTTAAAAAAGCCTCTAAACCAGTTTATGAGGCATATAAAAATAACGCTGGTAAGTTAGGCGCTCAACTATTAGATGCGGCATCAAAACTTTAACATATCCTTAGGAGACAATTGTTAAAATTGTCTCCTCATTAGATTTGGTTTCCAAATGATTATATATGAAAAATTTATTTTAAGATCAGCTTGGTTAGCTGCTGTATTATATGGCATAGCTGGAATAATGCTTACATATGAAGTAGGTGCTCGTTATTTATTTATCGCCCCAACTAGTTGGGCAGCTGAATTAAGCCAACTTACATTAATCTATGGAACTTTATTGGCTATGCCTTGGGCATTGCAACACAGACGACATATTCAGATCAACGCTATTATTCATAAATTAAGCGACATTAATCAAAGAAGAATTGGGATTATTATGATGATAACCCTAATAGTTTTCTCATTATATGTTGTGATTTACGGGTTTGACATTTTCTTTGACTCCTTTCAAAGAGGCAGAACAACAGGAAGTTTATTAGATCTTCCAGCATGGATTGCTGAACTTCCAGTACCACTTTGTTTTTTAATGTTAATAATTCAAGCTGTATTTGAAATAAAGAAAATGGTTTCTGGAATAACGCCTCCTTCAGGTGAGCATTAATTTTTTTAAAGGTTAAATGATGACGGTTATAATGGTTTTAGGAGTAATGTTTGCTCTTTTATTAGCAGGGTTACCAGTAGCTTTCTCATTAGGTGTTCTAGGGCTTGGAATGCTTGTAATTGGAGGCTTTTCTCCGTTAATGGCACCACAAGCGATTCTATCAACTTTAGATGGGTTCATATTGCTTGCAGTACCGCTTTTTCTTTTAATGAGCAATATTCTTCTAAGAGGTGGTTGCGGAAAAGATTTGTTTTCTGCTGTTCAAGCATGGGTTGGTCATTGGCCAGGAGGCCTTGCTGTTGCAACAATTGTATCGTGTGGAATTTTCGCAGCTATTTCTGGTGTATCAGTTGCAACTGCTGCAACAATAGGAGTAGTTGCCATACCTGAAATGATAAAAAGAGGTTATAATAAAAATTTTGTATATGGACTTTTAGCTGCAGGAGGTACATTGGGTATTTTAATCCCTCCTAGTTTGCCTATGATTGTGTACGGATTTGTAACTGAAGAATCTGTTATATCATTATTCCTTGCGGGCATAGGACCTGGTATTTTCTTAATAAGTTTGTTTATTATTTTTTCCATTATCTATTCTAAATTTTTTGGAGGTTATAAGCCGGTACCAGCAGCTAGTTGGGAAGATAGAAAAAAACATTCTATAAAAGTTTTGCCTACTATAATGTTAGCTGTCCTAATATTAGGAGGAATTTATACGGGAGTTTTTACACCAACTGAAGCGGCAGCCGTTGGTTTTTCTTTAGCTTTGTTTTTAACAACAATATTATTAAGATCCTTAACGTTTGATGATTTTAAAAAAGCTTTGTTTGAATCAATGGTCACAACCGCGGCAATCTTAGTAATAATTGCTGGCGCAAAAATCTTTGGTAAAGCAATAGCTCTTTATAGAATTCCTCAAGATATCTCAATGTTTATTGAGGCTACAATTCAAAGTAAAGCAATTTTTATGATTACTGTTTGCTTAATCCTGGTTGCGATGGGATTAGTTTTTGAAACATTATCTATGGTCTTGATAATGGTGCCTGTTTTGTTGCCAGCTGCAATGAGTATGGGTGTAGACCCTATTTGGTTTGGAATCTTTATGGTTATAATGGTTGAATGTGCCTTGATAACGCCCCCCGTAGGGTTAAACCTTTATGTAATACAATCAGTTGCAAAAACACAATTAGGAGAAGTTGCAAAAGGTGTTATTCCTTTTTTAATAATGATGATTTTTACTGTTTTCATTATGTATATTTGGCCAGATTTAGCCTTATTTATACCTTTTAAATTATAAGTTTTTATGAAAGAATAATTGAATATTTTAGGATTAAATACGATGTCACAAAAAAAGATAAATTTAAAAGAAAGCCAAACAGATAGATTAAGATCTCTTTTAAATAATAAAGAATTTATTCCCATTCCCTCATGTTTTGATGCTTTGTCAGCTAAGTTAATTCAACAAGCAAATTTTGATGTAACTTTTATGTCTGGTTTTGCTGCTTCTGCTTCAAGAATAGGTTCTCCAGATCTTGGTCTTATGACTTTCTCAGAGGTTTTTGATCAAGCAAATAACATATGTAATGCTATCGATATACCTATGATTGTTGATGGAGATACAGGTTATGGAAACGCTATGAATGTTAGACGAACTTTGAAGGAATGCTCCAAAGCTGGTTGTGCAGGCATTCTAATAGAAGATCAATTGGCACCTAAGAGATGTGGTCATACACCTGGGAAAGATGTTGTTGAAAGAGAAGAAGCATTTGACAGGATAAGAGCTGCAAATGATATGAGAAATGAAGGGTATGATATCTTAATAATGGCCCGAACAGATGCAAATCATACGCATGGTTTAAGTGAAGCTATTGCCAGAGCACAAAAATTCTATGAATTAGGAGCTGATATCTTATTTGTAGAAGCTCCAAAAGATAAAGAAGAAATGACAACTATCTGTAAAGAAGTTCCAGGATATAAAATTGCTAACATTGTTGAAGGAGGTATTACACCTAATTTGCCAATGAAAGAGTTAACTGAAATTGGCTATAAGCTAGCTGTTTATCCTTTAACTGTTATGAGCGCAGCAATGAAAGCTATGACTAGTTCCCTGAATCTTTTATTTAAGGATGAAGATAGATCAGACTTATTATTAAACTTTAAAGATCTCAGACAAAGAGTTGGTTTTGATGATTATTACGAAATATCAAGTAAATATGAAACTTCAAAAAGAAGTTAACTTAGTTAAGTTAAGGAGTGTCTAATGAAAAGTTATCAGGTTGTTGATTTTGGTAAGCCACTAGAATTAAGAGAATATGAAAACCCTCAACCCAAGGGTAGTGAGATACTTGTAAAAATTTCAGCCTGTGGAGTTTGTCATAGTGATCTTCATTTAGCTGATGGTTATTTTGATTTGGGAGATGGTAATAGAATTACTCTAGCAGATAGGGGTACTAAATTACCTTTTACACCAGGTCATGAAATAACCGGTACTGTTGTTGCAATTGGTGAAGATGCCAAAGATGTTAAACTAGGAGACACTGGAATTGTTTTTCCTTGGATAGGATGTGGAGTTTGTGAGGCCTGCGTTGAAGGTAACGAAACTTTATGTGAGGCGCCAAAATATCTAGGTGCAAGACTTAATGGTGGTTATTCAGATCATATAATAGTGCCAGATAGTAAATATCTAGTTTCTTACGGATCTATGGACCCAGCTACTGCAGCCCCTTACGCATGCTCAGGATTGACTGCTTTTAGTGCATTAAAAAAAATACCAGTTGCTTCCTCAAATGATTGGATAGTTATTATTGGTGCTGGTGGAGTTGGTATCAATGGTATTTTATTGTCTCCTGCTATTCATAAAGCAAAAATTTTAGTTATAGATAATGATCCAGAAAAACGCCAAAAGGCAATTGAGGCGGGCGCGGAAAAGGCTTTTTCGCCAGACGATAAAGAAGAGATAAGGAATGTTTTAGGGATAGGTGCTAAGGCTGCAATTGATTTTGTAGGAAGACCAGAAACTACAGATTTTGGGTTGTCACTAGTTAAAAAAGGTGGGATTGTTATTGTGGTTGGTCTTTATGGTGGGTCATTAAAATTGTCTCTTCCATTAGTCCCGATGAGATCTGTTACTCTTAGAGGTTCGTACGTTGGTGAGTTGAGAGAATTAAAAGAACTAGTAGAAGTAATTAAGCAAGGTAATACAAAGCTTATATCTGTAAAAAAACAAGCTTTAGAAACTGCTAATCAAGCAATGTCAGATTTAAGAGCAGGTAAAGTAAACGGACGAATTGTTTTAATACCAAATTAATCGCTAACTTAAAGCAAAAACAAATAAGAAATATGAGAAAAATGATGAATTCAGAAAAAAATAAAAATCACCACCATGATCACGACCACGATCATAAACATGACGATGCACACTCACATTTGCCCTCAGATCCAGAATTAAGAGTTAAAGCAATTGAAACACTTCTTTTGAGAAAAGGGTTGATAGATTCTGAAACTTTAGATGAACTAATAGATACATATGAAAACAAGATTGGTCCTCAAAATGGTGCTAAGGTAGTCGCTAAAGCTTGGGTAGATGAAAGTTATAAAAAAAGATTACTTGAAGATGCTACTGCAGCTATTAGAGAATTAAGTTATCAAGGTAGACAAGGTGAGAACATGGTTGTGGTTGAAAACACCCCAGATATTCATAACGTTGTAGTCTGTACTTTATGCAGTTGCTATCCTTGGCCGGTTTTAGGTATTCCACCAACGTGGTATAAGAGTGACGAATATAGATCTAGAACGGTTAGAGAGCCAAGAAAGGTACTGTCTGAATTTGGGGTAAATGTTGACCCTAAAGTAAAAGTAAAGGTATGGGACTCTACAGCTGAACTAAGATATTTAGTTTTGCCAATGAGGCCAAAGGGTACAGATCATCTTAATGAAAATGAATTAGCTGAATTAGTTACTCGTAATTCTATGATTGGAACAGGTTTACCTGAGAATGCAAAATGAGTAGACTTCATGATATGGGTGGACGTTTTGGTGACGGGCCAATTCCTATACCTAGAAAAAAAAATAATGAAATTGATAATCACGAACCTACGTTTAAATACGATTGGCATGCAAAAGCATGGGCAATTACTTTAGCTGCAGGCGCCTTAGGGGAATGGAATCTTGATATAAGTAGGCATTATAGAGAATGCTTGCCACCTAAAGATTACATGAATTATTCATATTACGAAAAATGGTTAGCCGCACTTACTAATCTATTAGTCGACAAGAACCTAGTTTCACTTGAGGAACTAAAAAAAGTTATAGATTTAGTCGAAAAGAAGGGTTTAAACTTTGATGCTAATAAAAGCGAGAAGTTAGATAAAAGGACATGGTTAGCTAAGGATGTTCAAAAGACGCTAGGTTGGGGTGGACCTTCAATAAGAGAAATTAATGTTAGTCCAATTTACAAAATTAATGAAAAAGTAGTTGCGGTTAAGTATAGTCCAAACGAAGACGTAAATGGAGGACATACTCGCCTTCCATCGTATGTTATGGGAAGGGAAGGTATTATTTATTCTTATAATGGTTCACATGTATTCCCAGATAAAAATGCGCATGCTAAGGGAGAGAATCCACTACCACTATACACAGTTGAATTTAAAGCGTCAGAGTTATGGGGTGTTTCAGCTGAAGACAATAATGATAGTATATATTTAGATTTGTGGGAGCCATATTTAAGAAGTAAAAAAACTTAAGCTTTTTTGAGAAAAATTATGAATAACCAATCAAACTTTAATCTACCTTTCACTAATTTAATTGAAGATCAAATAACTTTTCAAAATCCGTGGCATGGACAGGTTTTTGCTATAACTGTTCAATTATCAGAAAATGGGAATTTTTCATGGACAGAGTTTGTAGAAGTTTTTGGAAATTCTCTTAAAGAAGCAAGGTTAAAATTAAGTAATTTAAACGGTAATGATGATTATTTTAATTGTTGGTTAACAGCTCTTGAAAAAATGATTATTGTTAAAAAATTAGGTAATTTAGATATATTGTCCTTGTTGAAGGACGATTGGACCAACGCTTATTTGTCGACACCTCATGGAAAACCAGTGAAGATTAAAAATAGGAGTGTTTAAATGTCAATCAAATCCAAGGCTGCAGTAATAAGGGATAATAAATTAGCTCAACCTTATAAAACCTCAAAGCCGTTATCAATTGAAGAAATAATAATATCTCCCCCACTAGAAAATGAGGTTCTTGTTCAAGTAAAAGGAGCAGGGCTTTGCCATTCAGATCTTTCAGTAATTAATGGCTCAAGAGTTATGCCATTACCATTAGTTATCGGCCACGAAGGTGCAGGTGAAGTTGTTGAAGTTGGGAGTGCAGTTAAAGATATAAAAATAGGAGACCATGTTTCTTTTCAATTTTCTCCTTCTTGCGGTCGTTGCCGGCGTTGTCTTGAAGGAAGACCTCAAGTATGCGAACTTGCGGCGGCTACTAAAGGAAAAGGGCAATTAATGTCTGGGGGTAGTAGGCTTTCTGATTTAGATGGTAATGTGTTAAATCACCATACAGGTGTTTCTTGCATGTCTCAATATAGCGTTGTTGATAGGGGGTCGGTGGTAGTAATTGATAAGTCAGTAAATATTCAAGATGCAGCTCTATTTGGGTGTGCTGTGATGACTGGAGTTGGGGCTGTTATTAATACTGCAAGAATAAGACCTGGAGATTCTGTTGCCATTATTGGTTTAGGTGGTGTTGGTTTAAATGGAATCATCGGAGCAAAACTAGGGGGTGCTGAAACTATCATAGCTGTTGATATTGATCCATCCAAGTTTATTCGTGCAAAAGAACTCGGAGCAACTCATTGTTTTGATAGTAGAAACAACGACACTATTGAAGAAATTAGAGAGTTGACAAAGGGAGGAGTTGATTTTGCAATTGACTTGGCAGGAGTCATTCCAGCAATGAACACAGCGTATGAACTTATTCGATATGGAGGCGCAGTTGTAACGGCTGGTTTATCTCCAATTAATACACAATTTAGTTTTAATCATAGTGATTTAGTCGCTCAGGAAAAATCAATATTAGGAAGCTATATGGGTTCGTGTGTTCCAGTTAGGGATGTTCCAAGGTTTTTAAACTTATTTCAACAAGGACGTTTACCTGTAGATAAATTGATAGATGGAAAAATAACTTTTGACGATTTAAATGAAGGTTTTGATAAACTATCAAATGGCGAAGTTGTTAGACAGATCTTGATGCCAAACGCATAAAAACTATTTTAATTAAATCATTTTCCAGTTTTTATAAAAAATACTTCTAGTGTTTTTTAGTAGAAAGCCAACACCTGACAAAATTAATTTCATAATATTTTCAAAATACGATGGTCTTATAATATCTATAAATGCGCAATATCTTAGGTCATCCTCTTCGTTAAAACTCTGATGAATTAACGTGTCATCGAATATAAATAAGGGGTTATATTTCCATTTATTAATTCTTCCATCAGCTTCTATGAAAGAACCTTCATTTTGTACCTTATTGAAATTATATAATATGCGATAAGTTATTCTTAAGGGGCCGAAATGTCTAGATGTAGAAGTTTTTTCTCTAAATAAAGAAACACCAATGGTTTTTATGTACTTATAATCTTTGTTAAAATCTACAATTGTTTCGTCTAATTTATAACCATACCATTGATAAAATAACATTGACCGGTTGTCGCCAACAGCATCTTCAAACCTTTTTCCAATGTCTTTGGATTTCTTATCAAAAAGAGAGATTATATCATTGACTTCATCTTGGTGTTCTTTTGGGAGGTCCTCAACTTTAAAGGTATGAAGGTTTCTAAGTGACAATAAATCAGAAAACAAATTTAAAGGAGAGAGAATAAAAGTTAGAAAGCCTTTTCCGCAGAAATATTCTTTTAATAATTTTAAATTCATAGTTTTATGTCTGGAAACATCTATTAGTCCGCATAATATCCATACTGGAAAAATTGACCATATTCCAATATTTATTGATAAAATGTATGAGCTAATAATTAAGAGAATAAGTAATATTAATTTAAATATAGTATCCATTTTATACTTCAAAATCTTGAATTAAATTCTAACCTTAATCTATAATTTAACAACAAATCTATCAACTTTTTTTTAGATTGATTGAGTAAAATATAAATTAAGTTTATAATATTATTGAATATTTAATAAAAGGAAGTGAAACATGCCTAGTTTTGACATTGTAAGTAAAATTGATATGCCATCAGTTCAAAATGCTTTGGATGGGGTAAGAAAAGAAATAAATACAAGGTATGATTTTAAGGGTAGTAACTGTGAAGTTGAACAACAAGAAGATAAAATCATTATTAAAGCTGACGATGAGTTAAAAAGAAAACAAGTAGAAGAACTTCTTATTACTTACTTAACCAGAAAAAAGGTGGATACTGGTGCTTTAGAATTTGACAAACCAGAAGCAGCCTCTGGAAATTCAATAAGACAAGAAGTCCTTGTTAAACAAGGTATTGATAGAGAAACAGCCCAAAAAATTGTTAAAGTCATCAAACAGTCTAAAAGTAAAACACAGACTGCTATTCAAGGTGACGAAGTAAGGGTATCTGGAAAGAAAAGAGATGATCTTCAAGAAGCTATCAAATTAATCAAAGACTTAAATTTGAAACATCCATTGCAATATGAGAATTTTAGAGACTAAAGCTTTACTATTTCAGCTCTTTTATCTCTTTCATTCCATTTTGAGGCATTAATTGAAGAGTAAAATTCAGAAAGATGAAGATTAAATAATGCAGGCTCTTCTAGATTAATTGTATGACCTGTTTTAGGAACTATTAATAATCCAGAGGTTTTAATAGTTCTTTTTAGAAACAAACCTACTTCAAGACACATGTCGTCTTCATCACCATTAATTATTAAAGTTGGGCTATTAATACTAGAAATTTCTTTTTCTAGCTCATATAAATTAGGCCTCTTATTTTGAACGCCTAAAAGAGTGTTTGCAGATCCCACTGCATCATGTTTGACTAATTGATCATTGAATAATTGCCAGCCCTTCGGGTCTTTATTTTGAAATTGGACTCTTGATGGGCCTAAGGCGTATTCTGATCCTACAACTTCCATACCTTTGTTGATAATATTTTGAGCAGTGTCAAATGAAACATTTGTAAAATCAGCATCTTGATTATATGTAGTTTTCTCAATTGGGATTGCTCCATAACCGCAACCAGCTATTACTAAACTTCTCACTCGATGGGGTGCTTGAATACCTAAATGAAGTGTTGCAAAGCCTCCCATAGATAGACCAACTATGTGTGCTTTTTCAATTTTCAAGTTATCCATCAGGCTTATTATATCTTGCCATGCTCTTTCTTGACTGTATTTAATTTCATCTTGTGGAGTATCAGAGGGATGATAGCCTCTGGCACAATATGTTATACACTGATTATATCTAGAAAAATAATTAACCTGAGGTGCCCAGCTTCGATAATCACCGGCAAACTCATGAACAAATATTATTGGTTCACCTGTTCCATTGGTTTCATAAAATAAATTTACATTATCATCAGTTTTTATAAATGACATTTGTTTCTCCCAAACATAATTACATAAAATTAGTTATAAATATTGTCATCCTAAATTTATTTCGACCTGCTATAATAGCACTTTCTATAACATTAGATTAGCATTAACAACGTGTAGATGTCTTGCAAAAATTGGAACCTCTATATCGTATTTCTTAAATTTTTTCTATAATGATAGCACTTCCTTGTCCAACTCCTACGCACATAGTGCAAAGTGCATATCGTTTATTTGACTCAATTAATTCTTGAGCAGCTGTCAAAACTAATCTTGTTCCCGACATACCAAGAGGATGGCCTAGTGCAATTGCTCCACCGTTTGGGTTTACTCTTTCGTCATTATCTTGAACTCCTAATGATCTTAGGCTTGCTAACCCTTGAGCAGCAAATGCTTCATTAATCTCAATAACATCTATATCTTGCATTTTTAGACCTGCAAGTTTTAGTGCTTTTAACGATGCTGGAACTGGTCCAATACCCATAAATGCAGGTTCAACCCCAGAACTGGCGGCCGAAATAATTCGTGCTCTAGGTACTAAATGATTTCTTTTTACACCTAAATCACTGGCTATTATAAGTGCTGCTGACCCATCATTAACCCCACTTGCATTTCCAGCAGTAACGGATCCATCTTTACGAAAAGGAGATGGAAGTGCTGCCAATTTTTCAATAGAAGTTGATCTTGGATGCTCGTCTTTATCAAAAATAATAGGATCACCTTTTTTTTGAGGAATGACAACGGGTGTTATTTCTTTAGATAACCTTCCATTAGCTATAGATTTAATAGCTTTTTCTTGACTCGCAAGTGCCATTTTATCTTGGTCGTCTCTATTAATTTGATATTTTTCTGCTACATTTTCTGCTGTTTCTGGCATTGAATCAATCCCAAATGTAGCTTTCATTTTAGGGTTCACAAATCGCCAGCCTATTGTTGTATCATAAATTTCTGCATTTCTTGAAAAAGGGGTAGTAGCTTTTGGCATGACAAAAGGTGCTCTGCTCATACTCTCTGCACCTCCAGCAATAGTAAAATTAGCCTCATTTGACTTGATCATTCTTGATGCATTGGTAATTGCCTCCATACCTGATGCGCACAATCTGTTAAGTGTAATTCCTGGGACTGTATGTGGAAGGTTTGCCAAAAGAAGTGCCATTCTTGCAATGTTACGGTTATCTTCGCCAGCTTGGTTTGCATTGCCAAAAAAAACTTCTTCTAAGCTGTCCCAATCTGCTTTGGCTAAATTTTCTTTTAGTGAGATTAAAGGAAGTGATGCAAGATCATCGGTTCTAATTGAAGACAGGCTTCCACCAAATCGTCCAATAGGAGTTCTTGTTCCTTCACAGATAAAAGCTTCTGACATTAAAAATCTCCAAAATTAAAAAAAGTTAATAAGAAAAATTTGTATAAATTGGTGTTTGATTAAGGTCCCATAAATTATATTTTTTCATTATAGATGAAAATTCATTACTATCAATAAATTGAAATAGCCATTTTTTTAAAAATATTAAGTCTAATGCATCAAACCATAGTTCATCAACATTCCTAAATTGTCTAATAAATGGCAAAATTGCATAATCTAGCATGCTTAAATGTGAGCAATTAAGAGCGTTATTTTTTTTTAATAAATCATTTAAATAATTAAGAAATTTTAAATTCTTATCTCTATGAAAATCTTTATTATCACTTTTATATCTATTTGGATATTTATATTTATCCAAGTTTTTTTTGAAATCACACTCAAGCGTAATTAGAATTTTATCTATTTCAATTTGATTAAGTTGACCCTCAGCCAACCAATTTTTAGGATCATTAGTCTTTAACGCCCACTTAATAATGTCTATACTCTCGTCTAAAACTTTTTCAGAGTTTAATATTAATACTGGCACTGTTCCTTTTTGTGAAAACTGTATAAATTCTTTAGGTTTATTCTGTAGTTTTATTTCTCTTATTTCAACTATTATACCAGATGATTGTAATGCTAGTCTTGCACGCATTGCATAAGGACATCTCCTAAATGAATATAAGATCGGGAAGTTATTTTTAATCATACTAATAATTTAATTGTAAATTAAAAAATATAAAGATTAATTTTTTATATTCCTATTTGTCTATTAACACTTCATTTGTTAATTTGTCAGCCATTTGATCTACCTCGTCATTAATATGATCGCTTATATGTCCCTGTTTTGTGAGTTGATATATAGTATTCCAAAGTGAAGGAGGATAATTTTGTCGTATATTTTTAATCATATGAAGTATGTGTTTTTCTTCATAAATATTATCTTCTTTTGACTTCCTTACTCTATCAAGTGGAAAGGGAACTATTTGTGCCATTACTATATCTCCTGTTATAAATAGAGTTTGCAAATAGCTTGCCGATTTTAAAAAATATTAAATTTTTTTAATATTTATTTAATATTTAATGTATAACAAGGCTATTAATAAACAAAGGTCCAGTATGAGTGGTTTAGAATTTTTAAGATCAACTAAAATAGTTTCGACTGTTGGAACTGCAACCGATGGTACGTCTAAACTTAAATCTTTAATCAAAGCGGGCGTTAATGTTTTTCGCCTTAACTTTAGTCACGGTAATCATGGTGACCATTTAAAAAGAATTACAAATATAAGATCAGTCGCAAATGAGGTGGGTTGTAATGTTGCAATTCTTGCAGATCTTCAAGGGCCAAAATTTAGAATTGGAGAAGTGAAATCTGATATTAAAGTTATTAAAGGTAATAATTATATTTTTGATAAAAATGCTGAAATAGGAGACTTTAGTAGGGTCAACTTATCGCATGATGAAATTTATGAAAGTTTATCTATAGGTTCTAATATTTTAATGGATGACGGTAAACTTCAATTTGTAGTTAAAAAAATATCAAAAGATAAAATAAATACAGAAGTAGTAGTTGGCGGCTACATAAAAAGTAATAAAGGTATAAATCTACCTGATGTAGTTATAAACACAAATCCACTTACTCCTAAAGATATAGAGGACCTTAAATTTATTTTAAATCAAGATGTTGATTGGATAGCTCTTTCGTTTGTTCAAAAGTTAAGTGATGTAGAAGAAGTTAAAAAATATATAGGCGATAAAGCAGGCGTTATAGCAAAGATAGAAAAACCATCAGCGCTTAAGGAATTAAAAAGCATAATAGGTGCCTGTGAGGGTATAATGGTAGCTCGAGGAGATTTAGGCGTAGAATTACCTCCAGAAGAAGTTCCGGGAATACAAAAGGACATTATACTTGAATGTAGACAAGCTGGAAAACCTGTTATAGTAGCTACCCAGATGCTCGAGTCTATGATTGATTCGCCTTCACCAACTAGGGCAGAAGCATCAGATGTTGCAACGGCTGTGTTCGATGGAGCTGATGCTGTAATGCTCTCTGCAGAAACAGCAGTAGGATTGTTCCCTACTGAAGCAGTCACTATAATGGATAGAATAATTTGTTCTGCAGAAAAACATATTAAAAGTCATCGTGGAGACGGGCCTCAAAATTTAAAGGTAGAAAACTTTGTTTATAATGCAGTTTCTCATTCTGCAGTCAGTTTAGCAGAGTCAGTGAAAGCTAAAGCTGTTGTTGCTTTCACTGCATCTGGTAACACAGCCTATAGAATGGCTAGAGAACGTCCAAATTTATTACTAGTGGTAATGACACCTGATGAAAAAGTAAAAAGGAGATTATCTCTTTTATGGGGTGCTTACTCGTTCTTCAGTAAAGTTCAAGGTTATGAAGCTGCAATCGAAGAAGCTAGACAAATTATAAGAAAACAAAAATTTGCTAAAAATGGCGATGCTATTGTAGTTGTAGCTGGAATGCCCTTTGGAATATCTGGTTCAACAAATTCAATAAGAGTAGTTGATATTTAAAGAGTTATTTTTTGCCCAACTTTACTGTCACCATTTTATCAGGATTGCTTGGGGGCTCTCCTATAGCTAATTTTTCTACAGCATCCATTCCAGATACAACTTGTCCCCAAACTGTATATTGACCGGTAAGATGACTGCAACCGTCAAAACATATAAAAAATTGACTGTCACCGCTATCAGGGTTCATGGATCTAGCCATTCCCACTGTTCCGTATTTATACTCATAGTCTGAAAATTCAGCTTTTAAATTTTTTCCAGAGCCACCTGTTCCAACTCCGTCAGGGTCACCAGTTTGAGCCATGAATCCTTCTATAACTCTATGAAATATTATTCCATCGTAGAATTTATCCTTAACCAATTCTTTAATTCTTTTAACGTGATTTGGTGCAATTTTAGGCAATGTTTCTATAACAACTTTACCTTGAGATGTTTCAATTGTTATAAACTTACTTGTACTTGCTGATGCTTTTTTAACTGGTTTAGCCATTGTTACACACATTACCCCTAGAACTATAATTAATAAATTTTTAAACATACGAATACTTTCATTTGATTATTAATGACTAGATATAAAGTTACTGTAATTAAAATCAATATTTTTTTTATATGAGTGCATCAATCTGTTCATCAGACAAGTTTCCTGGAACTATAGTTATAGGAACTCTACATTCATTGCTTCCTTTATTAATAATATAGTTAATTAATGGACCTGGGTTTCCGTGTTCTGTAGATACGCCTAAAACAAGGACTCTAATTGATTCTTCACTGTCAATTAAATTGAATAACTCTTCATGAACGGTGCCTTTCCTAACAAACGTTCTTGGCTTAGGAGCGCCTAATTTTTCACAATAATTACTTAGCTTTTCAAGTAAAATCTTACTGGCTTGTTCAGTTTCAGCTTCCATAATTTCTGAAACTCCGCCCCACAACTGACCTTCAACAGGCTCAATACATCTAAATAATGCGATTTCACCACCAGCTGTGGCCGCACGTCTTGCCGCGTAATATAAAGCTTGATGTAATTCTTTACTATCATCAGCTACAACTAAAAATAACCTATTGCTCGGTTTTAAAGCCTTTGGTTTAACAGTTCTTTTTTTATTCATTATGTCCTCTTTAAACTTTTCTGAATACTAAATTAGTTCCCCAACCAATAAATACAGCCAATAGAACTGCTAAAATTCCATATAATGTTGAATAATTTTGGGCAATGTTATAAATCTCTGCACTGAAACCTGATTTTGACACGTTAATATTGCTAGTTTCTTTTGAAATAAGTTTACTATTTCGGTAATGTAATATTTTTACTTCAAACTTACCAGTTGTAACATTCGAAGGCAGTGACAAATAAGATCTAAATAGTGAATTCTTTATTAGAGACACTGAATTTTCATTTACACTCCATAATTTAGATTTAAGCATATTTCTAGTGAGAGCCTCTCTCCATTCTTGTTCGTTATTAATTGGTTTACCAGGCTGAATTCTGACATTTAAATTATTTAAACCAATTTCTGAAATTTTTTGAGTCTTTTGATTTAAAATTTTATCAATGTCTCTATTTGAAGAAATACTTAAATATTTTGGGGCATTAATATAATTAACCTTTTTAGTATTTACCCAAACTCCTAGAACATTTCCTTTTTTTTGGATAGTTGCAAGACCTTTAGGTCCAGTGACAACAACTATGATATCGTCACCTTTTCGGCCATCATAAGCTCCAAATAAAAGAATTTTAGCTCCAAGAAAATCCGTAGAAATTTCAACATTTTCTTGAGAAAGATCTGCTACTATTTGGTTTTGAGCTTTAACGTTAAAAGATAATATAATTAAAAAAAATAAAATATGAATTAGTAAATAAAACTTCATTTTTAACTACCTTCTAATAATAATAGAAAAAAGATCAGATGGAATGGTTATTAATTCAGTTAAAATTTTCAAACTTACTAAAATAATAATTGATGAGAGTATAAGTCTTAGATGTTCACCCTTGAGTACATTTGTAAATTTTGCTCCAATTTGTACTCCAGCTACAGAACCTAATAATAATAAAGTAGCTAAGACTATGTCGACTGTTTGATTTTGTGATGCTTGAAGAACTGTAGTATTTGCAGCAACAAATATTATCTGAAACAGCGACGTGCCAACAACTAAAGACGTTGGCATCCCTAAAAGATATATCATTGCAGGTACAATAATAAACCCACCACCAATTCCCATTATAGCCGCTAACACTCCAACAATTACGCCTATTAAAATAGGTAGTAAAATAGAAATATATAGTTTTGATTTTCTAAATCTAGTTTTAAATGGTAATCCATGAAGCCAATTATGCTGATGAAGTTTGCCTCTAGAGATTTTTCCTTTTCTCTTTCTCAAAATCAACCTTAATGATTCAGTGAACATCATACTTCCTATCAAAGATAAAAAAATGACATAAGATAACTTTATGACCAGATCTAATTGACCTATTTTGTCTAAAAAATTAAATAAAATAACTCCTATGGACGAGCCTAAAACTCCCCCCAAAAGTAAAACAGTCCCCATCTTAAAATCAACATTACCTCTTTTCCAGTGAGACAAGACCCCAGAAACTGATGGAGCTACTAATTGATTAGCAACAGATGCAACTGCAACAGGTGGTGGGATTCCAAGAAACATCATAATAGGGGTTAATAAGAAACCTCCACCTACTCCCACTAAACCCATTATAAAACCAATGATTAATCCCACTCCTATTATCACTAAGGAATGAATTGGTTGTTCAGCTATTGGAAGGTAAATATACATTAAATTTTCATAATTGTTTGTTTGATTATGATAGTACATTATTTATAATTTAAAAATAATTATTTAGAGCAAAGTTAATGGTAAATTTAATATCAACAAATAACCTTTTAGATTGTATAAAAAATGTAAGAGATGCAGGAGATACTAATCGGCCAATTTCAGGGTATTCTGAGGCAAGTATACTAGTGATTTTTATAAATAATTATGACAAACACGAGAGTTATATTTTATTGACTCAGAGAAAAAATAATTTAAGACAGCATGCTGGACAGATTGCTTTTCCAGGAGGAAAAAAAGAAAATGAGGACAAAACTTTATTAGAAACCGCTGTTAGGGAAACTGAAGAAGAAATAAGTCTTTCGAAAGAAAATTATAATATAATTGGTAATTTTCCAAAATTTTATACTGGAACTGGTTACGTGGTTACTCCTTATATTGCTATGATGAAGGAATTATCAAATTGGAAAAATTCAATAAAGCCAAACGTTGAAGAGGTCAGAAAAATATTCACTCCAAAATCACAGCAATTACTGTTGCCTGATTATCACATTAGAGAAAAACCTCCAATTAAGTCTAGCATGTCAATGACTTGGAGGATAAACTACGAGAATGAAAATATTTGGGGTTTAACTGCTAGAGTTTTAGTCACTTTATCAGCTGGGTTAGGCCTAAGGGAGTTTCCACCATGCGACGATATCTAATTATTTTTCTTGCTATACTATTTTCAATAGGTCTTTATTTTTTAACAAAATATATTTTACAAAGACTTACTAAAACTAATTCAGTTTTTATATCTTCTTTTGTAAGCCTTCTTGGGTTTTGCATCTTTATTTTAATTTCATTTTTATATCTTGAGGGTAACGCAGTTGATCCAAGTTATCTCTATAATCCTCCATCAATTGTTGATGGAAAAATAAAGGATGGTAGTTTTTCTAATTAGAAAATTAAGGATTTACTTATTATAAAACAAAATAAAACTAGTTTCTTTCTAAAAGATAAAAATATTCAAACTATTTTTAATTTAGCAAAAGGTATAGATGCTAAAATATGGGTTGTTGGTGGTGCAATTCGAGATTTTTTTTGTGGTACTGAAGTAAGCGATATAGATTTTGTTACAAGTATGGATATAAATTTATTTGCAAAAAAAATATTAAAAAAAAAAATAAAAATTTATCAGAAAAACATTCAATATAAAACTATTACTATAATACTGGGTAATAATGAATATCAAATTACTAGTTTTAGAAAAGATTTAATTACATTTGGTAGGCAAGCATATGTAAGCTCTGCAGATAGCTTGCATCAAGATTCTTTAAGAAGAGACTTTACAGTGAATGCGTTATATTTAAATGAAAAAGGAAATTTAAGGGATCCTCTTGGAGGGTTAAAGGATATTAAAAATAAAGAGTTAAAATTTATTGGTGATCCTATCAAGAGAATTGAAGAAGATTATCTAAGAGTTCTTAGGTTCTGCAGATTTTTTGCTGCATTCCCAAATAAAAATATTTCGTATCATTTAAAAAACAAAATTTCGTCAAAACTTTATAATATTAGCACATTATCGAATAAAAGAATGAAAGATGAGTTTACAAAAATATTTATGGTTGAAAACTTTAATATTAGTTTGTCTGTTATGTCAGAATTAAAAATAGATAGACATATTTTATTAAATAAGAAAAACGAAATTCAAGAAGGTTTTAAAACAAAAAATTTTTCAACTATTACCTATATCAAATCTTTTGCAATGGATATAATAAATGAAGAAAAACTAGATTTAATTTCTGTCTTTTTGCCTCTCTTATATGGTTTTGATAAACTTGAAAGTATTATTCAAAGATTTGAATTAAATAAAAAAAAAGTCACTTTTAATAAATTTGTATTTTCTTTATTAAAATTTTCTAAATTGTATAATCAAAAAATATTTGAGTCTAAAAATGTTAAAGATAAAAAAATATATATACTAAAATTTATATGGAAGATGAGATGTAGTATTTATCCAAATAACACAACTTTTTTTAAAAATGATAAAATACCGTTTAATTGGTACAAGTTAGCTTTATTTCATATAATTCCTTTGAATAAAATTGATGAAATAGATTTGTGTAATGTAAAGTGGCCAATAATTCCTATTAACAGACATAAAGTTCAAGAGATGTATAGGCAGGATGACTACATTAAAATTAATCAATCAATTAAGATAGCAGAAAAATTTTGGGTAAATAATGATTTTCAAAGTTCTACTAATCAAATCATAATCTTTTTAAAAACAATACAAGATGGCAATGATAAATTATGACAATTAAAATAGAAATGTTAGAAAAATTAAAAATACAAAAATGCTTGGACGACAATCAGTTGCTAGATAACAAAAAAAAGATAGCTAAAGATTGGTTTGCAAATCTTCGAGATGAAATATGCGCATCTTTTGAAAAAATTGAAAACAATCGATCAAGTAAAAAGAAAAATATAAATTTTAATAAAAAGAAATGGGAAAGAAATGGTGGAGGTGGAGGCACTATTTCAGTTATGAAGGGTAATGTTTTTGAAAAAGTTGGAGTGAATATATCCACTGTTCATGGAGAATTTTCTAAAGAATTTCGAGGCCAAATACCCGGTGCTGAAGAAAATGGAAAATTCTGGGCATCAGGTATATCAGTTGTATCACACATGTGTAATCCATTTGTACCAGCCGCACACATGAATACGCGATTATTAGTTACAGGTGAAGGAGATAAAAAAAAGATTTGGTTTGGAGGAGGAGGAGATTTAACACCAATTTTTGAAGATAAAAAAGCATCCAAATTATTTCATAAAAATTTTAAATCAAGTTGTGATAAATACAACTCAAATTATTATCCTAATTTTAAATATTGGTGTGATGAATACTTTTATTTGCCTCATAGACAAGAAGCAAGAGGTATTGGAGGTATTTTTTTTGATTATTTAAATAGTAATAATTGGAATGACGATTTTTCCTTTGTTCAAGATATTGGGAAGACTTTCTTATCCTCTTACTTAGAAATTATTAAAAGTAGAATTGAACATAAATTTTCTCAAAATGATAGAGAGGAGCAACTCGTCAGGAGAGGCAGATATGTTGAATTTAATTTATTATATGATAGGGGTACAATCTTTGGACTAAAAACTGGAGGAAATACTGAAGCAGTTCTGATGAGTTTGCCTCCCAAAGTTAGTTGGATTTAATTCTATTCTAAAAAATAAGTTTAAAAAGTTCTAATTTATTTTCTCTTCTCTAAAAAAAATAAAATTTACACTGAAAAAGACTAGAAATTTTAGTCAACCAGGTTTATATAGATAATATAATATCTCGAGGAAAAAAATGTCTAAAAAATCTAATCCAATAAATGAAAAAGATGATAGTAAAAGAGATTTTCTTGTAGTGTCTACTTACGCATTAGCTGGAGTTGGAGCGGCATCTTTTGTATGGCCATTAATTGATCAGATGAACCCTGCTGCTGACACATTGGCTCTTGCCTCTACAGAAATCGATTTATCATCTTTAGAAGAAGGTCAATCAATTACTGTCAAATGGAGAGGTAAACCTGTTTTTGTTCGTCATAGAACTCCAGATGAAATAAAACAAGCTAAAGAAGTTTTAATTGATGATATGAGAGACCCTCAAGCTGATGCTGATCGTGTAGCTAATGAGAAATATATTGTTTTGGTTGGTGTTTGTACACATTTAGGATGCGTACCTTTAGGGCAGAAAACTGGAGATATTAAAGGACAATATGGAGGTTGGTTTTGCCCATGTCATGGATCTCATTATGACCACTCAGGTAGAATCAGAAAAGGCCCAGCGCCTACTAACTTAGAAGTCCCGTCTTATAAGTTTTTATCTGATACACTCATCAGAATTGGATAGAATAATGTATTATTTTTTGTTGTTTTCAGGAGCTATGAATGTCGAAGCCTAAGTTTAAGAACCCGGTAGTTAAATGGATTGACTACAGACTTCCAATTTTTACTTTTATGGATCATGAATTAAATCACTATCCTACGCCGAAGAATTTAAATTATTTTTGGAATTTTGGTTCACTTGCTGGAATAGCCTTAGTAACAATGATTATAACTGGTATTGTTTTATCAATGAACTATACAGCTCATGTCGATTATGCCTTTGATTCAGTTGAAAGAATTATGCGCGATGTAAATCACGGTTGGTTGATAAGATACATTCATATGAATGGAGCTAGTTTTTTCTTTATTGTAGTTTTTATTCATATATTCAGAGGTCTCTATTATGGTTCATATAAAGCACCAAGAGAACTATTATGGATATTGGGAGTACTAATTCTTTTGTTAATGATGGCAACAGCTTTTATGGGATATGTTCTTCCGTGGGGTCAAATGAGTTTTTGGGGAGCCACAGTCATTACTAACTTGTTTTCTGCAATACCGGTTGTTGGAGAAAGTATAGTTACATGGTTATGGGGCGGTTTCTCAGTTGATAATTCAACATTGAATAGATTTTTTTCTCTTCATTTTGTTTTACCATTTGTTATAGTTGGTGTTGTTATTCTACATCTAATAGCTCTTCATAGATTTGGTTCAAATAATCCAATAGGGATAGATGTCAAGGGCACCCAAGATACAATACCGTTTAGTCCATATTATACTATAAAGGATCTGTTTGGTTTAGGTGTGTTTTTAACTTTTTTTGCAGCAGCGGTTTTTTTCTTTCCAAATTTTATGGGTCATCCCGATAATTACATAGAAGCCAATCCAATGGTTACTCCAGCACACATTGTTCCTGAATGGTATTTTCTTCCTTTTTATGCGATTTTAAGAGCCATCCCAGATAAACTTGGTGGAGTTTTATTTATGTTTGGTGCCATAGCGGTATTATTTATTCTACCTTGGTTAGATAGGTCGCCAGTGAGATCATCACAGTTTAGACCAATTTTCAAAATATTTTTCTGGGTTTTAGTCGCAGACTGTATTTTATTAGGGTATTTGGGCGCTATGCCTGCGGAGGGCATATACGTAATTCTATCAAGAATTGCCACCGCTTATTACTTTTTTCACTTTTTAGTTCTTTTTCCTCTTTTGCCATATATTGAAAAAACTAAACCTCTTCCAATATCAATTTCAGAACCGGTTTTAAGTGGTGCTGCTACAGCTTCAGCATTTGCAACCAGGGAGAAAAAGTAAATGTTTTTAAAGTCTATTAAGAAAGTGAAAGTATGTTTGATTTTTATTTCAACTTTTATATCAGTTTTTCTTATTACTAACTTTTCATTTGCAGCTGGAGATAAAATTTCATATCCCCAAAAAGAATGGACTTTTTCAGGTATTACTGGAACCTTTGACAGAGCCTCTCAACAAAGAGGTCTTCAAGTTTACAAAGAAGTTTGCTCAGGCTGTCATGGACTAAGATTACTTGCTTACAGAAATTTAAAAGCTATAGGATACAACGATAATGAGATTAAAGCCTTTGCTGCAGAAAATACTGTAAATACTATTGATGATGAAGGTGAAGTTATTGAGAGGGCGGCAAGACCTAGTGATAAGTTTGTCTCCCCTTACCCTAATCAGCAATCTGCTAGAGCCGCTAATGGTGGTGCCTATCCTCCAGATTTATCATTAATTGTTAAAGCAAGATCAGACGGGGCAAATTATTTACATGCCCTTTTAACTGGGTATGTTGATGCTCCTTCAGAAAAAAAAGTTCCTGACGGAATGTATTACAATAAATATTACTCAGGTAATTTAATAGGTATGCCTCAACCATTATATGAAGATGGGGTGACCTATGCTGATGGAACAAAAGCAACTCCCGAACAAATGGCAAAAGATGTAACTGCTTTTTTAGCTTGGGCATCTGAACCAGAGTTAGAGGAAAGAAAACAGACTGGTATAGCTGTAATTTTATTTTTGTTAGTATTAACCCTGTTGTCATATTTTGCTATGAAGAAAATATGGGCTCCTATTAAAAATAGGCATGTTTAATCAAGGTTATTTTCAAAAAACTTGATTGTTCTATCTAGTGCAACTCTTGCGCTGACTTCATTATATTGTTTTCTATGATTGCAGTTGAAACCATGATGTGCAGGATAAGTAAAAATTTCAACTTCTGGTTTAAATTGTTTAAAATCTTTAACATCTTCTATTGGTATACTTTGATCTAATTCTCCAAAATGAGACAAAAAATTACACTTAGGATTACAATGTTTTAGTTTTGGTATATCTCCACCATAATAAGATACACATCCAGATAATTCATTAGATTGATCAGCTATTCTCCAAGCAAGAGAACCTCCCCAACAATATCCAACTACTCCTACTTTACCTGCAGACGAAACTAAAGATATAGATGCTTCAATGTCTTTAAGTGCCTCTTTATTACATAAATCTTTTAATTTTCTACCTTTTAATACCCCTTGTTCATCATATGAAAGTTCAACATTTCTTTCTTTTCGATCAAATAATGAGGGTGCTATTGCAAGATACCCTTTTTTAGCAAAGAGATCAGTTACCTCTCGGATATGATTATTTACACCAAATATCTCTTGTAATATAACAAGTCCTGCTCTTGGTTTTTCTTTAGGTTGAGCTAAATATGCTGCAAATTTATGATTATCTCTAGCAGTTAATTCAAGAACACTATTCATATTAAAGTTCCAAATATTTAAACATTAAATCTAAAGTGAAAAACATCTCCATCTTTTACTAAATAGTCTGCACCTTCAATTCTAACTCGTCCAGCATCCTTAGCAGCTTGCTCACTTTTATATTTTAAATAGTCATCGCAAGATATTGTTTCTGCTCTTATAAATCCTTTTTCAAAATCTGTATGAATTACCCCAGCAGCTCTAGGTGCTGTAGAATTTTTTTTTAAGGTCCATGCTCTGGCTTCTTTAGGGCCTATTGTAAAAAATGTAATTAAATCCAGAAGTGAAAACCCAGCCTTTATTAATCTTGATAAGCCTGACTCTTCTAAATTTAAATCTCTAAGAAAATCAGTTTTTTCATTGTACTCAAGTAAAGCAATTTCGGCTTCTATAGAACCAGAAATTATTACTGCTTCACAATTTTCATTCTTAGCTTTTTCATATATGTTTTTAGTAAAATCATTTCCAGAAGCAGCATCATTTTCATCAACATTACATACGTATAATATAGGTTTGGATGTTAATAAGTTAAAACTTTTATATTGTTTGATTTTCTCATCAGTAAAATTACCTAAGCGTATAGGTTTGCCTTCTGATAAAAGAACATACAATTCATTCATTAAAAGTAAGTCACTCTTAGCTTCTTGGTCATTTGTCTTAGCTTTTTTAGTTAAGTTTTGTATTTGACGATCTAAACTTTCTATATCAGCTAACATTAATTCTGTTTCAATAATCTCAGCATCCCTTAGAGGATTTATATTATTTTCAACATGTGTAATATCAGGATCCTCAAAGCATCTTAATACATGAATTATTGCATCAACTTCTCTAATGTGAGACAGGAATTTATTCCCTAATCCTTCTCCTTTACTTGCTCCGCTCACTAGCCCAGCGATGTCAACAAATTGCATCTGGGCAGGGATAATTTTTTGTGATTTTGCAAGGTTTGAAAGTTCAATTAATCTTTTATCAGGAACTGAAACTATACCTGTATTTGGTTCAATAGTACAAAAAGGATAGTTAGCAGCTTCAGCGGAAGCTGTTTCTGTTAGTGCGTTAAACAAAGTTGACTTTCCAACATTCGGCAACCCAACTATTCCGCATTTAAACCCCATAATAAAATCCTAAGTTACTATTTTTTTTCACTTGTATTACCTTCAATTAAAAGTGAGATATCTTTTATTGTTTTTTTAATGGTATCATCAAGCCATGTTACACTATCCTCTGAAGTGAAATCTGACAGCACCCACCGTGATATATTTTCATTAATATTTTTTTCATATAATCTTGATGGTCGTGACACTCCAATTCTTACCCTATTATATCCCTTACCAATAGATTGATCTATGCTTTTAAGGCCATTATGACCGTTATGGCTTCCACCATTTTTAATCTTAATCTGACCGCAATCAAGATCAATTTCATCATGAATAACATAAATATTTTGAATATCTATGTTATAAAATTCCATAATTTCTTTAACAGCTATTCCCGAATTATTCATGTATGTTGTAGGTTTCAATAAATAAACTACATTTCCATTTAATGAAAACTTTGTATATTCAGACTTAAATTTTTTAGTAAATTTAGGAAGATTATAAAGTTTTTCTAAGTTTTCTAAAACTTTAAACCCTATATTATGTCTATTGTTTCTATAACCCGAACCAGGGTTTCCTAAACCAACTAAGAGAAACATTTTTAAAATTAAAACTCACTATAGTTAGAGTGATAGTTATTACTAACTATCACTTTTGCCTTCTTCTGTTTCTTCAGAAACTTCTTCTGTATCTTCAGTTTCATCAGCATCGTCCAATCCACCTCTTGGTGCAGCAATAGTAGCGACAGTAAAATCCCTGTCTGTAATGGTTGGTGTGCAGCCTTCAGGGAGTTCAATTGAACTAATATGGATAGTATGACCTACATTTAAACCTTCTAGATCTACTGTTAATTTTTCAGGTATTGAAATTGCAGGGCAGTTCAGCTCAACTTTAGATCTTACTATATTTAGTACACCTCCTAGTTTTAATCCTGTACATTTATCTTCATTTAAGAATTCTACGGCGATACCAACAGCAACAGTCGCGTTTTTGGTAACTCTTAAAAAATCAACATGTATAGCTTCTTCAGAAACTGGATGTTGTTGGATATCACGAGGTAAAACAAAATGTGTTTCATTATTAACGTTAATGTTTATAAGTTGACTAAAAATACCAGGTTTATGCATAAGTTGACGCCATTGATTAGCGTCTAAAGTTACAGATACAGCAGTTTCTTTGTTGCCGTAAATAACTGCTGGAACTAATCCAGCACGTCTTGCAGCTCTGGCAGACCCCTTACCAACCTGACTTCGAGCTTCGGCTTTAATATCTATGGTTTCCATCTAATTTTCTCCTTTAAATAATTCTTTGCCTCCAGGGGTGCAAAGAATAATGCATACATAACCTTATATTTCAAAAATATAAAGCAATTTATATAAAAATTACTCAAAAAGACTTGAAACGGATTGTTCCATGTGAACACGACGAATAGCTTCGCCTATAATAGGGGCAATTGAAATTTGTTTAATACTATCTGACATTTTAACAGCTTCAGTTGCGGTAATAGAATCTGTAGTAACTAATGTACTCAATGGAGAGTTACTAATTTTGCTAACAGCAGAGCCTGATAATACTCCGTGAGTCACGTAAGCATCAACGCTGATTGCCCCAACACCCATTAAAGCTTTTGCAGCGTTGCATAATGTGCCACCTGAGTCGATTATGTCATCAACTAAGATACAATGATGATTTGATACATCCCCAATAATATTCATTACCTCAGAAGATCCCGCTTTTTCTCTCCTTTTGTCTATGATTGCCAAATTAGCATTAATTCGTCTGGCAATTGCTCTGGCCCTTACAACACCACCAACATCTGGAGAAACAACTACCACTGGTTTATCTTTGTATCGCTCTTCTATATTTTTAATAAATACTGGTGCGGCAAATAGATTATCTGTAGGAATATCAAAAAAACCTTGTATTTGTCCAGCGTGCAAATCCATAGTTAATATTCTATCAGCACCTGCTTTAGTTATTAGGTTTGCTACTAGCTTTGCAGAAATGGGTGTCCTTGGCCCTGATTTTCTATCTTGTCTTGCGTAACCATAATAAGGAATTACAGCTGTTATTCTTTTTGCACTAGCTCTTCTAAGCGCATCTAAGGATACAAGTAACTCCATTAAATTATCATTCGCTGGATAAGATGTAGATTGTATTATAAACATATCTTCACCTCTTACGTTTTCTTGAACTTCAACAAAAACTTCCATGTCAGAAAACCTTTTAACTTCGGCTTTTACAAGTTGAGTGTTCAGTGTTTTAGCGATACTTTCAGCCAAGTTTATATTTGAGTTACAAGCAAGTATTTTCATAAGTCGTTGTCCCAAAAAACTTAAATAATTTTAATAACATTTTGAAAGGAACAATGCCAAGTTTTATTAAAAATTTTTTGATTTATAAAAACATTAAAATAATTAAACCTAAAATTAACACAAAGAAAAATATAATCAAATGTGGCATTTAAATACTACCTTATTATCCCAATGACTGATATTTGTCTGCCTGTCTTAATTTTTGTTTGAGGCCTTTTATGTGTAGCTCTTCTATGACTGAAGAAAAGGTTAGAATTTGCATAAGTATCCATTTCTACATCGCCAATTTTTCTTATTTTTGAATATTTAAGACTTTCTCTTAATAACAAAGGAAGATCAAATAAATATTGATTATTTTTTTTTTTTAATAATATAGAACTGTTTGCCTTATAAAATAAGCTATCTTGAACTATATGTACGACGTCTTTCTTTATTTCATATGAGTTTTTATGTATTACAGGTCCGATTATAGCTGTGATAGCGTCTCTTTTAGCCCCAATTTTTTCCATTTTTATTATTGTTTTTTCAATTATGCTATTAACAGCTCCTCGCCAACCAGCATGGCATGCACCAATAATATTTGTTACATTATCATAGAATAATATTGGAGCACAATCTGCACCAAGAATTGATAAACCTATGCCCTTCAAGTTTGTAACAAGCCCATCAGCTTCTTTGAAATTATAATTCATACTTCTATTATTTAAGGTAATAATGTCAGTAGAGTGTACTTGGTTAAGTTGTATTATTGTATCTAAGTCTAATTCTTTTCTGACCAATTCTAAGTTTTCTTTAACATTGATTGAATCATCTTCATTGTTAAAGCTACAATTAAGAGTGTCATAAGGCTTTTTAGATATTCCTCCAGATCTTGTAAAAAAGCCATAACTAATTCTTGAATCATCTAAAATTGGATGTTGAATTTTTAAAATTTTCATAAGTACACGCCATATAAATTCATTTAATAAATGAACTTAAACTTTTTTTCTTGCTATGAATATTATAAAATAAAGACCTATTATAATCATCGGTAACGATAATAATTGACCCATAGAAAAGTTAAAATATAGTAGGCCAATATTGGCATCAGGTTCTCGAAAAAACTCAATCATAAATCTAAAAGATCCATAACAAGATAAAAATAATGCAGTTATAAGGCCTTTCTTATTTAAAATATTTGTAAACTTTATAAATAACAACATTATAATGAAGAGAAGAAAACCTTCAAAAAAAGCTTCATATAATTGACTTGGATGCCTAGGAGAATTGCCAGCATTTGGGAATATCATTCCAAAACTGTGATTTGTTATTCTACCGTATAGCTCTCCATTAATAAAATTAGCTAAACGACCAAAAAAAATTCCGATAGGAGCTGCAATTGCAATTAAATCGGCTAAAATTAGAATAGCTGTTTTAGATATTTTGCTTGAATAAATAACAGCAAATACCACGCCTATAAAACCACCATGAAAAGACATGCCACCATTCCACAATTTAAAAATTTCTAATAAATTATTTAAATAGTAATCAGGATTATAAAATATGACGTAACCTAATCTACCACCTATAATTATACCAATCATAGAATTGCTTATTAATTCGCTTATAACTTTATTGTCAATTTTAAGGTTTTTGAATTTAATTATATTAAGAATTAAACCCCAACTAAATAAGATTCCAGCAATATAGGAAATGGCATACCATCTGATTTGAATAATACCTAAATCAATTGCAACTGGATTAATATTTGGAAATTCTAACATTCATAAAATCATTCGATTTAATTAAATATTTATTATAACATATATGGACATTATAGATAGGAACTTAAATGAAAAGAAATTTTTTTTTAAAAGATACGGCTGCTGTAATTTCTGGAGCACTTACAACTTTTTCTGATTTAAAAAATGAGGTTGATAATATAATTAAAAGTAGATTTGAAAAATTCATAAACTCTCAAGGTATCGTAAGTAGAGAAGATTTTGAAGCGCTTTTAGATAGACATGAAAAATTGAACTCAGAATTTAATTTGTTAAAGATAAAATTGGAAAAAAAAACGGTAAAACCTAAATAATCATTTTTTTTAGTTTAAAAAATCTACATGTAGTATATATTTTTCAATAAAGTAAATTATATACCATATGTAGTTATAAATGATAGAAAATTTTAATAATTTTATAGAATCAGAAAAGATTCTTAATGTATTGCAAAAACATAGTTGGACTAAACGACCTAAATCTAAGTTTAAATTTGCCTATAATTACAAAGGTGATATTGCAGATTATTATCTCAATATTAGTTCCAAAGAAAAAAAAATAACTTTTGAGTATATTTTAGATTTAGAAATTCCTAAGAATAAGGTTTATGATTTTTTTATATTGATAAATTGTATAAATGAGCAATCATCTGATGGATATTTTTCATTTAATATAAATCAGAATATTATTAAATATCATTCTTCTAAAAACTATTTTGATAATTTAACTTACGAAAACCTTTTAAATTTGATTGATACTAATTTAGAGCTAACGTCTGGCTTGTTTCATAATTTTTCATTATTTGTGCATAATTTAGCTTATGGTGATATTAATGAACAGGAATGTATAGAGTTAATGTTTTTACAAATAAAAGGTAACGCTTAATTCTTATAAATGATTACGTTTCAACTGCTTTAATTTAACTATTGGATTGGAAATGAAAAATATAGTTTTGTTCGGATATGGTAAAATGGGCTCGTCTATTGCAAATGGATGGCTATTAAAAAAATTAAATTTCAATTTTTACATTATTGAAAAAGAGGCTTTATTAAGAGAAGACGCTAAAATGGATGGCTTTAAAGCATTTAATAATATCAAGGAAATTCTAAACGAATCAAATGTTGAAAATATTGATATAATTTTTTTAGCAGTTAAGCCTCAGCAGATGTTAGATGCTATAAAACAATTCAATGTTATTGATATTGAAAAGACCCTTTTTATTTCTATCGCAGCTGGATTATCATTTTCCTGGTTTAAAAATAAAGTTCACAACAATATTAAAATTGTAAGAGCAATGCCTAATTTACCTGCATCAGTTGGAAAAGGAGTTACTGGTTACTGCAAAAGTGATAATTTAAGTCTAAATGAAGAAGAAAATACAAATACTTTGTTAAACTCGTTTGGTAAAGCTATATGTCTAGATAATGAAAATTTGATTAATGTTGTAACGGCAATATCTGGTTCTGGGCCAGCTTATATCTTTTACCTAGTCGAGGTGCTCTCCAAAATTGGAATGAATCAAGGGTTGTCAGCAGAATCTGCAAAAGTTTTAGCTTTAGAAACATTAATAGGATCCGCTATGCTGCTTGAATCATCAAATATTGATCCTAAAATATTAAGACAAAATGTTACTAGTCCTGGTGGTACAACTGAAGCTGGGTTAGAAATACTCGCTTCTAAAAAAAATGGTTTATTTGACTTGCTAAATAATACAATTAGTTGTGCAAAACAAAAAGCAATTTATTTAAATTCAAATAACTGAGCTAACCATATGAAAAAAAATATAGAAATGATTAAATGGAAATTATGCGAAGGATATTTTTCAATAATTGGGACAAATTTAAAAGATGAAATAACTTTTGATGAATTAATTTTTGTTAGTAAAGTCTCTGGTAAAGATGCTGAAAAAATAATTTCAAAAAATAGTAAAGATTATAATTTCATTTTTTTAAGAATATTAATTTCAAAACTTGATACACAAACTTTAAATGAATTCAAAATTGATATTAATGAGGATACAGTTTCTAATACTTATGAAAAAATTCTAGAGGGTTTAACTTTAAGATTTGAGAGTTTTTTGCCATATAGACAAAGCTTTAAAATTCTCAGTCAAAGCTCAAATGTTAAGGCTCAAAACTTTTTAAGGCTACTTGAAAAAAACTGTTCTTTTGTTTCTAATTTGTTAGATATAGTTGAAGGGAGACAAAACCAAACCCGAAAAGCTCTTATGTCTATAGCTTTAAATATAGTTTTTCTTAAAGCTGTAAATATTTTTTTAACAGAAAAAGGTAATAGTTTAGACAGCACGATCAGATTTTTAGATAAAGACTTAAGAGATTTTGAGGATTTAGGGCAAATGCTTGGGATAATCAAAAATTAAATCATAAAGGCAACAATAATCTTATCCTTAACCCACCCAAAGGACTGTCTTCTAGTATAAGTTCTCCACCATGATTGAGTACAGCATTTTTTGCTATAGATAAGCCAAGACCAGTCCCTCCTGTTTTATTGTTCCTTGAATTGTCTAATCTTGTAAAAGGTAAAACAACTTCTTCTCGCTTGTCTCTTGGAATCCCTGGGCCATTATCATCAATTATTATTTCGCTATGATCGTCAAATATTTGTATTTGGGCGCTTGCTTTTCCAGCATATCTCATTGCATTAGTAAAAAGATTTATTAATGCTCTTCTAATAGATTGAACTTGAATAGGAAAAACTGGAAGGTTCTCAGGTGGAATAGAAATATGAATTTGTCTGCCGTCTGGATCTGAAGATTTGGCTGCTTGTTGAAGCAATTTAAATAGACTAGCGTCAACCATTTGTTCTTCTCGGTCATTTCTTGCGAAATCCAAATAAGCGTCAATCATATTTTCTAATTCTATTATTTCATTTTCAAACTCTGTTTTTATATCTTCAATATTACTCATCATAGCTAATTGGAGTCTCATCCTAGTAAGAGGTGTTTTTAAGTCATGACTAACACCAGCAAGAAGAGATGTACGCTCAGATATTTGTTTGTTTATTCTATGTCTCATAGCTTGAAAAGCTCTTCCAGCAATTCTTACTTCAGTTGCACCTTCAATATTATAGTCAGAAACTTCTCTTCCAAATCCAATTTGTCTGGCAGCATTTGCTAATCTAAGAATAGGTCTAACCTGGCCTCTAAGAAAAATTATAGCAATTGAGAAAAGTATGACGGAAGCACCAACTGACCACATAATAAATGTAATTCCGGTAGGAACAAATAATCTTTTATTATCTATATTCATTCTTACAATTCCATTTGCAAGTTGGATATCAACATAAAACTGTGTTGAATCCTCGATTGAAGATAGATAAAATGGTTTTTTAATTCGACTTTTTAGGGAAGTACGGAAATTTTTAAATTTAGTATTAAAAGATTGGTTTGGTTTTAATATACCTTCATCAAGCCAATAAAATATAATATCGAAATATTGTCTTGCTCTAACCGCAGATAGAGCTCTTTGATCTTTTGAAGGTTCGTTGCCTAATTCATCTATTAGCAAACCTAAATCCTTAGCTAAATTTTTTGACATATGTCTAGATACCCAGTCCCAATGTCTTTCATAAAATATTGAAACCGATATTATTTGTACAAGAATTATTGGTACAAGGATAATAGCCAACATTCTTCCAAAAAGGCTTTTAGGTGTAATGTTTCGTAGTCTCATAATTTACTCTTTTTCAAAAATCATTATCAGTCTTATCATCATGAGTTTGTAGCATCCAACCTATGCCTCTAACAGTTTGTAAATAAATAGGGTGTCTTTGATCTTCTTCTATTTTACGACGAATTCTTGCAATTGCTACATCTATGGATCGTGTTTCCATTGAACCACCAAGAGAATTATTAATATCATCTCTTGTAAAAGCTTTGTTTGGAGATAAACAAAAACAATTTAGTAACTTTTGTTCCGAGGTTGTTAAATGAACTGGAATGTCATTTTTATATAAATTTAATGATTTTTTATTAAATAAAAATGGGCCGAACTTAGTATTGTTTATATCCTTATTTTTAATAAAATTTGATGTATGTCGTTTAAGAATATTTTGAATCCTTAGTAAAAGTTCTCTTGGTTCAAAAGGTTTTGTCATGTAGTCGTCAGCTCCAAATTCAAGACCATCTAGTCTGTCCTCTGGATCTGACATTGCTGTGAGCATTAGAGCCGGTATTAAGTTAGTTTGTCTTGTTTCTTTTAAAAAATCTAATCCACTTTGACCAGGCATCATTATATCAATAACCAATAGGTCGAAGATTAAACTTTCCATTATTTTTTTTGCTTGAGTAGTATCCTCGGCATCCGATACTCTAAAGCCATTGTTTTCTAAAAATTTTTTAAGTAATAATCTTAATTTTTGATCATCATCAATGACTAAGATGTGAAAATTTTGAGTTTGTAAATTTTGATTATTCATTTTTATAGATTAGCTTTAATATAAATTTTTATAAATAGAAAATATTTTTTAAAATTAAATTGTAAAAGAAAATTACTTAATAACTTAATTAATTACAAAACTTATTTCTTAATATTTGATTATTTAAAAATAATGTGGATTATAAATAATATCTTATTAAGGAGGAAATTTTTTGGTTAATTTGTCGTTTGATAATCGTGAAGGTTATATTTGGTATAATGGTAATATTGTTGATTGGAGAACTGCTAACGTTCACGTTTTAAATCATGGGTTGCATTATGCTAGTTGTGTTTTTGAAGGAGAAAGAGCATATAACGGTAAAATATTCGAAACTCAACAGCACACAACTAGGTTATTTAAATCAGCTGAATCTCTTGATATGATCATACCTTTTACAGAAAATGACATAATAGAAGCTAAGAATGTATTATTGAAAAAAAATTCATTAATTGATGCTTATGTAAGGCCAGTGGTTTGGAGGGGAAGTGAAATGATGGCTGTTTCAGCTCAAATTACTAAAATAAATGTTGCTATTGCTGTTTGGGAATGGCCAAGTTACTTTGATCCTGACCAAAAAATGCAAGGTATTAAGCTTGATATAGCTAAATGGAAACGTCCAAGCCCAGAATGTGGCCCTGTTCATGCTAAAGCTGCAGGATTATATATGATTTGCACTCTATCTAAACATGAGGCAGAAGCCAAAGGATACAGCGATGCCTTAATGTTAGATTATAGAGGGCAAATTGCTGAAGCTACTGGAGCAAACATTTTTTTTAAAATGCCAGATGGTAAACTTCATACCCCTTTGGCAGATTGTTTTTTGGATGGTATTACAAGAAGAACTGTAATTGGTCTGGCAAAAGCAAGTGGTATAGAGATTGTTGAAAGAAAAATAATGCCTGAGGAAATGGCTGACGCTGAAGAATGTTTTTTGACAGGGACGGCTGCCGAAGTTACGCCTGTTCAATCAATTGGCGATTATAAATTTACACCTGGTGAAATTTGCCTTAAATTAACAGATGCCTATAATAAACTGGTTAATGAAAAATAAATGTAACATTAAACCTTCCATTTTTTAACAGCATCGTTGTCTAGTGAATTGAATTCAACCCATTTCTTTTTGTTTCCATCGTCCTCAATTTTCCAAAATGGCGCTTTTGTTTTCAACCAGTCCATTACAAAATTACAGGCATCAAATGAGTCTTGTCTATGTTTAGAAGCAACACCTACGAAGACTATTTGATCAGAGGGTAATAATTTTCCAATTCTGTGTATAACTGTCACTCCAGAAATCCTCCATCTTTCACAACTTTCATTAACTATATTTTCTATTTCTAATTCAGTCATTCCAGGGTAATGCTCTAAAGTTAATGATTTTATAGACTCATTTTTTTTTTCATCAAATCCTCTTACAATACCAACAAAATTTACAATTGCTCCAGGTTCATCATTTTGTAGCTTTTTATTTTCTTTGGTTACATCAAAATCATCACTCTGAATTCTAACATCAATTATAGCAGTATGTTTTTTTTTCATTTATCCACCTGTAACAGGAGGGAAAAAAGCAACCTCATCATTATTGTTTATTTTGGTTTCAAATGGAGAGTAGTTTTTGTTTACAGCTATTTTAATAAGGCCTCTTTTGGCAAAAGCGTGTTTGTATTGATTATTTAAACCATTTAGATGATCTATCAATTCATTTATAGTTGTTACGTTACTTGGTAGATCAAAGTTTTCTTCAGATTTTCCAACATGTTCTCTTATCCAAGAAAAATATTTAATAATCATTTAAACTCCATATTTTTTTTATTTTGAAAAAATAAATTTATTTTTAAAATATACTGAATTCCAGTAAAAGCAGTTATTATGGCAGCAAACCACAAAATAGTATAAGAAATTAAACCTAATAATTTTATTTCATATAGAAATATATCTGATCTCCAAACTAAAAAAAAGCCACAGGCTATCAATTGAGCAGCTGTTTTCCATTTTGATAATAATGACACTTCTAATGATATTTTATAGGAAGATATACTTTCTCGTAAACCTGATATTAAAACTTCTCTTAAAATTATAACCAGGGCCGCAAAAAATGAGTAATAATAATCAAAAACGTTTTCCGACGCTAATGCAAGTAAGACACCTATTACTAAAAGTTTGTCGGCAATTGGATCTATTATTTTACCAAAATTAGATAGTACATTATATTTTCTTGCATAAAAGCCGTCGAAGTAGTCGCTTAATCCAGCTAATAAAAATAATGGTACAGAAATGATAGCTCCATTATTACCGCCATATATAATGATTAAGGGAAGCAAAACTGCAGAAATACATCTAAAAATTGTTAACCCATTAGGAACAGTTTTTTTAAGTATGTTTTTTTGCATAAAGAATGCCCTAATAATAATTTTTAAACATATTTTACCTTAAAGATAAATTTTGGTATAGTTAAGCATTTATTCATTAATTAATTAAAAAAATTGAATATGTTGTTTGCTATTGATTTATTGATACCATCTACCTTTAATAAGTCTTCTAAACTAGCACTTCCAACAGCTTTTGCTGAACCAAACTCTTCTAAAAGAGATTTTTTCCGATTTGCTCCTATACCAACTATTTCATCAAGTGGACTTTTCAATAAAGCTTTTTTACTTTTTAGCCTATGACCGGCTATAGCATATCTATGGACTTCATCTCTCAAGTTTTGAAGAAAAAACAATGTTGGATCATCTTTATTAAATTTAAAATTGTTCATATTTTTTGTATAAAAATTTTCTCTTCCTGCGTCTCTATCAAGTCCCTTTGAAATAGCTAAAACCTCGACGTTTTTTACTTTTATTTTTTTAAGAACTGATAAAACAGTATTAAGATGACCTTTACCACCGTCTATTATTAATAAATCTGGGAAATGAATAATATTTTTACCTTTAAACCTTCTTTTTATAACCTCTTCCATCATCAAATAATCGTTATTATTATTATGTACTTCAGTTTTATTATTAGAATTTTTATTGTATTCTAAATTAATATTATATCTTCTATACAAAGATTTGGAGAACCCATCTTCGTTAAATGCAACCATTGCGCCTATAGGTGATTTACCCTGATGATGTGAGTTATCGTAAATTTCAATTTTATTTAGATCATTTTCAAATCTAAAGATTGTTTTAATTTTGTTAAGATTGTTTTTATTTGATGTTTTTTCAAATATTTTTCTATTAAGATTTTCAGCTGCATTTTTTAAAGCAGAGTTTATAATTTCTAATTTTTTACCTCTTTGGGGTAAATCTATTTTAACCTTAATACCATGTTTTTTACTTAATAATTTTTCAATCAATATTTTGTCTTTTGGATTTTGGTTGACTAAAATATTTGTTGCAGGGACATTCTTATCATAAAATTGACAAATAAAGGCTTGCATAATTTCATTGTCATTTACATCAATTGCATTTTTCCCGATGTTGGGGAAATAAGCTTTAGAGCCATAACTTGATCCGTTTCTAATAATATTCATCTGTACAACAACTTTATTTTCTATTTTTTTTAAAACAAGAAAGTCAGCATCATTTATATTAGGAATATTGATATTTTGATTTGCCGTTACTTCTGTCAATGCTTTAACCCTATTTCTATAAATAGCTGCTGCCTCAAAATTTTGATGATTAGACGCTTCATACATTTTATTAATTAAGTTTTCCTTAATTTCTTTTGATTTTCCTAAAAGAAAATTTTTAGCTTGGTATAAACTTTGCTCGTAAGACTCTTTAGAAATTAAATTAACACATGGCGCACTGCATCTTTTTATTTGAAATTGTAAACATGGTCTGGTTCTTGACTTAAACATATTGTCATTGCAGGTTCTTAATAAAAACGCTTTTTGAAGTGTCTCTATTGTTTTGTAAATAGTTCTTTTAGATACAAATGGGCCAAAATATTCTCCTTTAATACTTCTTGTTCCACGATGGGCAGATAATTGAGGAAATGGATGAGATAAATTAAAAAATATAGAGCTAAAACTTTTATCATCTTTTAGCAATATATTATATGTAGGCTCAAATTTTTTAATTAGGTTTGACTCTAATAATAAAGCTTCCATCTCAGACGATGTGATAATAATTTCCATTCGTTTTGTGTTAGAAACCATAAAGGTTAATCTAGAATTCAATCTTTTAGGTTTAGTATAAAAAGTCACTCTGTTTTTAAGGTTTTTTGCTTTTCCAATGTAAAGATATTCTTCATTCTCACCAATCATTTGGTAAATACCTGGTTTACTTGGAATCGTAATTAATTCACTTTTTATTACTTCTATTCCGTCATTAAGTGATATTTTTTTATTTTTAATCATTATTTCTATTTTTATAAAATTCAAAAATAATTATAAAATATTATTATTTTTTTTTAAATTTACTTTTATAATTTTCGTTTGGCGCTGCCATTAAACCTAATTCTCTCTGTTGTAGTTTTTTAATTTCATCTCTAATTTTTGCAGCTTCTTCAAACTCTAAGTTACTTGCAGCATTTTCCATTTCTGATTGAAGTTCGTCTATAGATTGTTTAATAGTCTTTCCAACTTTTTGGGAACTCTTACTTTTTTCATCTTCATTGTTGTCGTTTAATTCTGCTAATATATCAGATATTTTACTAATTACAGATTTAGGAATTATGTTATGTTTTTTGTTATAACTAATTTGTTTTTCTCTTCTTCTATTTGTCTCGTCAATTGCGTATTGCATTGACCCGGTAATAGTATCTGCATACAATATTACTTGGCCTTCAACATGTCTTGCTGCTCTTCCAATAGTTTGTATTAACGATGTTTTTGATCTAAGAAACCCCTCTTTATCAGCATCAAGAATTGCTACAAGAGCGCATTCAGGTATGTCTAGACCCTCTCTTAAGAGATTTATACCAATTAATGCATCAAATAAACCTAGGCGTAAATCTCTTATTATTTCTATGCGCTCAAGTGTATCTACATCAGAATGAATATATCTTACTTTCAACCCTGCCTCAAACATATACTCACTCAATGCCTCAGCCATTTTTTTTGTAAGGGTAGTTATTAAAACTCTATTCCCTTTTTTTGATTGTAATTTTGTTTCATGAATAAGATCGTCAACTTGAGTTTTTGTTGGCTTAATAATTATTTCAGGATCTATTAACCCAGTAGGCCTAACTGATTGTTCTACAAAAACCCCACTTGTTTTATTTAATTCCCATTCACCAGGAGTTGCAGAAACATGTATAGTTTGTGGCCTAAAAGCCTCCCACTCTTCAAATTTTAGTGGACGATTATCCATACACGATGGGAGCCTAAAACCATACTCAGATAATGTTGATTTTCTTCTAAAGTCACCCTTGTACATTGCGCCTATTTGACTAACTGTTACATGGCTTTCATCTGTAAATACTAGAGCATCATTAGGTAAATATTCAAAAAGTGTTGGTGGTGGTTCTCCAGGATTTCTTCCCGATAAATATCTACTGTAATTTTCTATTCCTGGACAAGTGCCGGCGGCTTGCATCATTTCAATGTCAAAATTAGTTCGTTGCTCTAATCTTTGTGCTTCAACAAGCTTGTTATTTTGGTATAAGATATTTAAATGCTTTTTAAGCTCTTCCTTAATAGATTTAATTGCTTGGTTTATAGTTGGTTTAGGAGTGACATAATGAGAGTTGGCATAAATTTTTATTGACTTTAACTTTGATAACTTTTCTCCTGTTAAAGCATCTACTTCAAATATATTCTCAATTTCATCTCCAAATAATGTAATTTTCCAGGCCACGGTTTCTAAGTGAGCAGGAAAAATTTCTACTATGTCACCTCTAACTCTAAATGTACCTCTTACAAAAGACATATCATTTCTTGTATATTGTAACTCAGTAAATTGTCTTAACAATTTTTGACGAGAGATTTCTTGTCGCTCTTCTAATTTAATTGTCATTTGTGAGTATGTTTCAACGGATCCTATTCCATAAATGCATGAAACAGATGCAACTATAATTACATCTTTTCTTTCTAATAAAGCTCTAGTTGCTGAGTGTCTCATTCTATCAATTTGATCATTTATACTAGATTCTTTTTCTATATATGTATCTGATCGCGGAACATATGCTTCAGGTTGGTAGTAGTCATAGTAAGAAACAAAATATTCAACAGCATTGTTAGGAAAAAAATCCTTCATTTCTCCATATAACTGAGCTGCAAGCGTTTTATTAGGCGCCATAAGTAAAGATGGTCTGTTTAATGAATTTATAACATGAGCCATAGTAAAGGTTTTTCCAGAACCGGTAACGCCAAGTAATACTTGATCCTTGTCATTTTTTTCAATTCCTGAGATTAATTCTTTAATGGCATAGGGTTGGTCACCGGTAGGAGTAAAACTAGATTCTAATGAAAATATAGATTTAGAAGTATTTGATAATTTATAGTTTAATTTTGCTAATTCATTCATTTTTTATCTATATATGCCTAATAAAGTGTTAAAGAATTAATCTATATCAAAAAATAATCTATTAACTAATAAAAAAGATTTTTAACTAGACTAATTTGTAGTAAATCTTAATTAGATTTTAAATTTAAGTTTGGAGTTATGTTATGCCTTTTATTTCTGACAATTTAAATAGAATAAAACCTTCTGCAACAATGGTTATAACAGCTAAAGCAGCACAATTAAAAAGAGAAGGAAAAGATGTTATAGGATTGTCAGCAGGAGAACCAGATTTTGATACACCGGATCATGTAAAAGAAGCAGCTATTGAGGCTATAAAAAAAGGTTACACTAAATATACTAATGTAGAGGGGATCCCTGAACTTAGGCAAGCTATAGTGGATAAGTTCAAAAAAGATAATAATTTAGATTATATAATAAATGATGTTATTGTTGGAACTGGTGGAAAGCAAATTTTGTATAATGCTCTAATCAGCTCAATAAATATTAATGATGAAGTTATTATTCCAGCACCATACTGGGTTTCATACCCAGACATGACATTATTAGCTGGTGGAACCCCAGTCATTGTAAGTTGTTCTGATGACACAGGTTTTAAGCTTACAGCTGAAGCGCTAAAAAAAGTTATAACAAATAAAAGTAAGTGGCTAATTTTAAATAGCCCATCAAATCCAACAGGTGCTTGCTATTCTAAGGATGAACTTAATGCTATTGCTGAAGTAGTTAGACAACATAAAAACTTGTATGTGATGACAGACGATATTTATGAATACATTGTATATGATAATTTTAAATTTCATACCTTTGCACAGGTAGCGCCTGATTTAAAAGATCGAACCTTAACTGTAAACGGTGTATCTAAAAGTCATTGTATGACGGGTTGGAGAATTGGTTATGCGGTAGGACCATCAATATTAATTAAAGCTATGATAAAAATACAAGGTCAATCAACTTCTAATGCGTCTTCTATTTCACAATATGCAGCCTTAGCAGGAATAGGTGGCAGTAATGATTTTTTAAAACCTTGTTTGCAGGCTTTTGACGAGAGAAGAATATATGTTTTTAATAGACTTAATAATATTCCAGGAATAAGTTGTATACTTCCAGAAGGGGCGTTTTATGCATATCCTAATGTCTCTGGATTAATTGGAAAAAAAACATCTAAAGGGATAACTTTAAGTAATGATACAGAAATAGTTGAATGGCTCTTAGAAACAGGAGAAGTTGCAGCTGTACCAGGCGTTGCCTTTGGATTGGAGCCTTTCTTTAGAGTGTCATACGCAACAAGTTTAAAACTTTTAAAAGATGCGATGGATAGAATTGAAAGATCGGTTTCTAGTCTAGCATGATCTTTGTTGAGGTACTATATGTCTAATATAATAAAAAAAAAATATGGGATTTAAAAGATTTTCAGACTACGCCAGAACATATTTTTAAATCACGAAGACAAGCTCTAAAAAAATTGGCTGGAGGTTCAATTGCCCTTGCTGGTCTTACTTCATTTCCTAGTTCTGTCTTTGGAAACGCTAACTCTTTTTATCCACCTGTAAGTAATACTCTCTATAAGGTAAATAGAGAAATAACCGAAGAAAAACTAGCTACTACTTACACAAATTTTTATGAATTTGGTTCTAGTAAAAATATTTGGAGAAGAGCTGCATTTCTCAAAACTAAGCCATGGATGTTGACAATCGATGGGTTAGTAAAAAAACCAGTAACTATTGATATAAGTGATTTATTAAAAAAAGTTGGTGGAATAGAGGAACGCGTCTATAGATTTAGATGTGTCGAGGCATGGTCAATGACTGTTCCTTGGTCTGGTTTTCCTTTAAAAAATATTTTGTCTTTTGTTGAACCTAAGACTAGTGCAAAATTTTTGAGGTTTGAAACCTTTTTTGACCCTGATGTAGCACCAGGTCAAAAACAAAATTGGTATCCTTGGCCTTATGTGGAAGGTATAACTATCGATGAAGCGAAAAATGATTTAAGTTTTCTTGCTACAGGTATTTATGGTAAAGAATTGCCAAATCAAAATGGTGCCCCTTGCCGATTAGTTCTTCCTTGGAAATATGGGTTTAAATCAATAAAATCTATAGTAAAAATAAGCTTTGTAGATAAAAAACCTCAGGGTATGTGGGAAAGAATTGCTCCTTTAGAATACGGTTTTTGGGCTAATGTAAATCCAAACGTCCCTCACCCTAGATGGTCCCAGTCTACAGAGCAGCAATTAGGTGTTGATAATAGAGTTCCAACTATGATTTATAACGGCTATGGTTCAGAAGTTGCAAGCATGTATAATGCGCTTCAGCCAACTTTAAAGAACAGTCTTTTTAGATAATGTTAGGTTAAGTTTTTTATGAAAAATCAACCTAAACCAGTTAATACTCACTTTAATTTAGGTAAAGATTTTTTTGATGTTGCCACTCAAGCTCAATTCCCTGATCATATTTTAAGGTTTAGAAATAACAGATCAGCTCAAATTATTGGTTTGGACAATCTTTCTGACGAAGAATGGATAGATTATTTTGGAAAGTTTAATAGGTATCCTGGAGTTGTCCATGCTCCATTAGCATTAAAATATCATGGACATCAATTTGGGCATTACAATTCAGATTTAGGAGACGGTAGAGGTTTCTTATTAGCACAATTTTTAGATAAGAATAAAGTTTTATGGGATTTAGGGACTAAGGGATCTGGTCAAACTAATTTTAGTAGAGGAGGGGATGGAAGATTAACTCTAAAAGGTGCCGTTAGAGAACTATTGGCAACAGAATTTTTATCAGCCTTAGGTGTTCCAACAAGCCAAACTTTATCTATTATTGAAACAGGCGAAAATCTTGAAAGGAATGATGAACCATCTCCTACAAGATCTGCTGCTTTAGTTAGGCGGAGTAATAGTCATATTAGAATAGGTACCTTTCAAAGATTAGCGTATTTCAATGAAAACGAAAATATAGAAAAGTTACTGAGACATGTAACGAAAAACTACTTTTTTTTTAAAAAACATAATGCATCTTCGTGCAGTTTAGCAGAGGATTTCTTTTTAGAATCTGTAAAAAGAATAGCAAGCTCAATGGGACGCATTATTGTTTCAGGATTTGTACATGGTGTTTTAAATACAGATAATTTTAATATTACTGGTGAGGTTTTTGATTATGGACCATGGAGGTTTATTGAATATGCAAGTCCCAGTTTTACTGCTGCTTATTTTGATCATAATGGACGTTATTCTTTTGGCAATCAACCTGAAGCTGCTTTATGGGCGTTAACTCAGTTAGGAAAAAGTTTAAAAGAGTTTATAAGTGAAGAAAGAATTATTGAAATTTTAAATGAATTTTCTAAAAATTTTCATTTATCTCTCAAAAGACATTTTTGTTGGAGGTTGGATATTAAAGATATTAATTCAAATGACCTAAATAAAATCATGCACATCTTATTAAATGAGAGTGAAAAAAATAAAATTGATTATGGTTCTTTTTTTTATGATTTTTATGGTGGTAGCGACAGCATAATTGATTGTCTTAAAAGTTCTTATGGTAGTAAATACAAAGTTAAACAATTTTTGTTAGTAACGGATATTTTAAAAAGCAACACTTCATTTAATGGTAGTTCAGAAAAAAAACATATGTTAGATCAAAACCGAGAAAATTTATTAATAAATGAAGTTGAAAAGATATGGGAACAAATTTCTTTGCACGATAATTGGAATGTACTTGAAGACAAAATTCAAAGACTTAGGGCTCTTGGTAATATATTAGAGTCTAAAAAAGTCATTTATTTTTAAAATTGTTTTTTCATTTGTGTGTAAATTGTTCTTATTATAATTAAACAATTTACCTTCAAATTTCTTAATGATTCCTAAATCTTTAAGATTATTTAAAAAATTTAAAATTTTACCGTTTTCTTGAGGAAAAAACGAAACAAATAGAGGTGTTGAAATAGTTGCCATTTCTGATACCATGCTTACGCTATCGCTTGTAACTATTAAGTATTGCGCTTTTTGAAGAATATTAGGATATGGGTTTTTACTATTAAATGTATAAAACTTAAAATCATTTAATTTTTTGGAAAAAATTGACCTCAATATTTTTTCAGCTTTTATTCCTGTGCGTCTAGAAGTAGAAATTATTAACTTCGCGTTTAATAAATTCGAAGCTTTAACTGCTTTGATACCTAAATCATAATAATCAATACTTTTAGGATTATATCTTTTATTACGACCACCTACCATTAAAAAAATTATAGGTTTTTCTGTAGTTAAATTTTTTTTATTTTTAATTTCATGATTTAAAAAAAAAGATAATGCACCTTTAGTTTGGATTATATTTTTACCTGTTATTGCGTCATGTTCAGGTATTAGTAAAAGGTCAAACTGATTTCTTGATATTTTTGGGTTTTGAATATGAATTGTTTTAATTTTATTTTTAAAAAAAAATCTTATTGCTATTGAAATCCCTGCCATTCTTTTACCAGTTGTTATAACAAATTTAGGTAAAGGTTTTTGATTTAGTTCTTTTAGAATATTAGAGGTTAATAAAAACTTTCCAATTAGAGGAATTTTTCTTAATAAATATGGAGGATTATAATTTATCAATTCGTAATCATAACCTAGTAATTTTGCAACAGCTAAAGATTGATTTTCCATACCTTTAGTTCCATCACTTATAACCCACGTGTTAATTTTGGTAGACTTTGTCAAATTTTTCTTAACTCTTTTAAAAATTAACAGTTTTTGCATTCATTGAAATAAAATTGCAATTATGTGCTAATTATATTAATAATCTTACATTATTTATATTTTATTATTAACATAAAGAAATATAGACAAAATGAAAACTCAAAAAACAAAGTTAGATAAAATAGACTTGCAAATACTAAGTGAGTTACAGTTAAATGGAAGAATAAGTAACGTAGAATTAGCAAACCTAGTGAATATTTCACCACCTTCTTGTCTAAGAAGAGTAAAAGTATTAGAAGACACAAATTTTGTTAAAGGTTATAATGCAGAAATAAACGCAGAACTTCTTAATTTCAAAGTAACTGTATTTGCATATGTTGGCCTTGAAAGTCAAGCTGAGAAAGACCTTCAAATTTTTGAAAACTATATTTCTGTCTTTCCTGAGGTAAGGGAATGCCATATGCTTATGGGAGAAGTAGATTTTCTTTTAAAAATTGTAGCTAAGGATTGGGATGATTTTCAAAAGTTCTTAACTGCTAAACTTACTCAGGCCCCAAAGATAAGTAATGTTAAAACGTCTTTAAACATTAGAAGTACAAAAAGCCTGCCAGGAATACCTTTTGAAGCTATAATTTAATTACTTCTATTGATATTATTTCATAATTTTTAGAACCACTAGGAGTTTTAACCTCAACGGAAGAACCTTTTTCTTTGCCTATTAATGCTTTTGCAATTGGAGATGCAATTGAAATTAGGCCTAATTCAAGGTTAGCTTCATATGGGCCTACTATTTGGTAATCTGTTTCTTGATCTGTTTCTTCATCTACAATTTTAACTTTAGTGCCAAAAGTGATCGTTT
Source organism: Candidatus Levibacter sp. Uisw_134_01 (assembly GCF_047717795.1). Classification (GTDB taxonomy): domain Bacteria; phylum Pseudomonadota; class Alphaproteobacteria; order Puniceispirillales; family Marisalimonadaceae; genus Marisalimonas. The sequence goes on from NZ_CP159808.1 coordinate 343,945, forward strand.
TACCGGATAATTTATTTAAATCTATAACTTCAGCTCTACTCACAACATCTTCAAGTTCTGTTATTCTGCCTTCTATAAATGATTGTTTTTCCTTAGCAGCATGGTATTCTGCATTTTCTTTTAAATCGCCATGTTCCCTGGCAGTTGAAATAGCTTTAATAACTGCTGGTCTTTCCTCTTTTTTCAGATTATTTAACTCAGATTTTATATTTTCCAATCCAGGTAATGTGAAGGGTATTTTATCCATTGTAATATCCATTAAATCAAACTAAAGAAAATTATAATATAAAAAATCCAATTATTCAAAATATGATTGAATAGATTTAACGTTTATGGATTTATCAATTATAGATTTTATTGCTAATGAAGCTGCGTTAGCACCTTGTAAGGTTGTATAATACGGTATTTTGTTTAAAAGTGCTGTTTGTCTTAAGGAAAAACTATCTTTAATAGAGGTCACTCCTTCAGATGTATTAATAACAAGTTGTATATCATTTGAAAGCATCGCATCTACTATGTTTGGCCTGCCTTCAACAACTTTTTTAATATACTTAGCTTTTATTTTGTTATTATTCAAAGTTTCAGCGCTTCCTGAAGTGGCGCATATTGTAAACCCTAAATCAACAAGCTTTTTTGCAATAGGAATTATTTTTTGTTTATCATCGTCTTTTACCGAAATAAACACTTCTCCTTTTTTGGGTAGGTTTATATTTGCTCCAAGTTGGCTTTTAGCAAAAGCTTCTCCAAACGTCGAACCTATACCCATAACTTCACCAGTTGATTTCATTTCAGGCCCAAGAATGACATCTGTACCTGGAAATCGGGCAAATGGAAAAACTGCTTCTTTTACTGCTATATGACTTGTTTTGGGCTCAATGAGATTAAAATTTGATAATTTTTCACCAACCATTATTTTAGAAGCAATTTTAGCTAGAGGAATGCCAATAGACTTAGCTACAAAAGGTATAGTCCTGCTTCCTCGAGGATTAACTTCTAGAATAAAAATATTCTTATTTTGAATTGCAAATTGAATATTAATAAAACCAATTACATTCAGAGATTTTGCAAGCTTTTTTGTTTGTATAACGATTTCATCTATTATTTCTTTGCTTAATGTTTGAGGTGGAAGGGCACAAGCTGAATCACCAGAATGAATGCCGGCCTCTTCTATATGTTCCATTATTCCAGCTATATAAGTATCAGTTCCATCTGATAAGGCATCTACGTCAACTTCAAGTGCGTTCTTTAAAAAACTATCTATTAAGACTGGATTATTACCAGACACTCTTACTGCATCATTAATGTATTTTTGTAATTGGTCGTGATTATGAACTATTTCCATAGCTCGGCCTCCAATTACATAACTTGGTCTTATAACTATTGGAAAACCAATTTCATCTGCAATTTTATTAGCTTCAACTTTGCTGCTGGCAACACCATTTAAGGGTTGGTTCAATTCTAAAGTCTGTAAAAGTTTTTTAAATTTTTCTCTGTCTTCTGCTAAGTCAATAGCATCAACTGTTGTTCCTAAAATTTTTAATCCTGCTTTTTCCAAACTAGATGCTATTTTAAGAGGTGTTTGTCCTCCTAACTGAACAATTGCTCCTATCACTTCACCATTCTGATTTTCTTTTTCAAAGATAGAAAAAACGTCTTCATGTGTAAGAGGCTCAAAGTATAATTTATCTGAAGTATCATAATCAGTTGAAACTGTCTCAGGATTACAGTTAATCATGATAGTTTCAAAATTACTTTCTGTTAAACTATATGCAGCATGTACACAGCAATAATCAAACTCTATTCCTTGACCTATCCTATTTGGTCCTCCTCCTAAAATAATCACTTTCTTTTTATTTGAGGGTTGAACCTCACATTCGTTAATATCACTTTGTTCATAAGAACTATAAAGATAGGCTGTTTCAGAAGAAAATTCAGCTGCGCAAGTATCAACTCTCTTATAACTTGGAAAAACTTTATATTTATGTTTCAGTTTAACTATTTCATCTTCATTAGTTTGGATGAGTTCAGAAATACGTTTGTCTGAAAAGCCCATAGATTTTAAGTTGCGTAAAGCAGGTTCATCTATTTTAAATGTTTTATCTTTGAACAATTCTTCAACTTTTACAATTCCATAAATTTGACTCAAAAACCATTTGTCCCATTTAGTTATGCTTGATACCTCTTCTATAGAGATGTTATTTCTAAAAGCAGTGGCAATTCTCAAGATTCTTTCAGGTACTTGTTCTGCTAACCATCCAGCTATATTGTCCTTGCCATCTGTCTGTTCCATTTGAGTTGGAAAATGGACATCGTTCAAGCCTGATAAACCAGTTTCCAAAGAGCGCAATACTTTTTGAAGAGATTCTTGAAAAGATCGTCCAATGGCCATTGCTTCACCAACTGATTTCATTGATGTTGATAAAAAATTATTGCTTCCAGGAAATTTTTCAAATGTAAAACGAGGCATTTTAGTTACAACATAATCAATAGTTGGTTCAAAACTAGCAGGAGTAGATTTAGTAATATCATTTTGTAATTCATCTAAACTATAACCAATTGCTAATTTTGCTGCAATTTTTGCTATTGGAAAACCAGTTGCTTTTGAAGCCAGTGCAGAAGATCTACTTACTCTTGGGTTCATCTCAATTACTATTAAGCGGCCGTCATTAGGGTTTAGTGCAAATTGTACGTTTGAACCACCTGTATCAACACCAATTTCTCGAAGAACTGCAATACTTGCATTTCTCATTTTTTGATATTCTTTATCAGTTAAAGTTAGGGCAGGTGCTACAGTTATAGAATCTCCAGTATGAACACCCATTGGATCGACATTTTCAATTGAACAAATAATTATACAGTTATCTGAATGATCTCTTACAACCTCCATTTCAAATTCTTTCCAACCAAGCAGAGATTCCTCTATTAATACTTCAGTATTTGGAGAAAGTTTAAGTCCATTGGATACTATCTCTAAAAATTCTTCATTATTGTAAGCAATACCTCCTCCTTCTCCGCCAAGAGTGAAAGATGGTCTAATAATGGCCGGAAGTCCAACATACTCTAACGCTAATTCTGCATCTTCAAGATTTTTGGCAATTTTAGCTTTTGCAGATTCTAGACCAATTTTGTTCATACATTCTTTGAATAACTCTCTATCTTCTGCCTTGTTAATGGACTCAGGTTTAGCTCCTATAATTTCAATGTTATATTTGTCAAGAATTCCAGAATGGAACAATTCTAGAGTTGCATTCAGAGCAGTTTGTCCTCCCATAGTTGGAAGGATAGCATCAGGTTTTTCGATTTTGATAATTTTTTCTATAACATTTTTTTCAATAGGTTCTATGTATGTTGAATCTGCCATCATAGGGTCTGTCATAATAGTAGCTGGATTAGAATTAATTAATATTACTCTAATGCCCTCTTCTTTAAGAGCTTTACATGCTTGAGCTCCTGAATAGTCAAATTCACACGCTTGACCTATTATAATTGGACCAGCACCAATAATCAGTATGGACTTTATATCACTACGTTTTGGCATTTTTTTTTGAATCTTTAATAAGGTTTAAAAATTGTTCAAATAGATATGACGATTCTGTTGGGCCCGGGGAAGCTTCAGGATGATATTGAACTGAAAAAAAGGGAAATTCTTTATGTTTAAGTCCCTCTATTGATTTATCAAAAAGAGAAATATGAGTTACTTTTAGGCATTCAGGAAGAGATTTGAATACAATTTCATAACCATGGTTTTGACTAGTAATTTCAACTTTATTATTAATTAAATTTTTAACGGGATGATTTGCTCCACGGTGACCCTGCGGCATTTTACTAGTCTTTGCTCCAAATGATAAACCAAATAATTGATGACCTATGCATATTCCGAAAACAGGTAATTTTAACTTAAATAATGATTGAAGAAGGTTTCTGCATTTCTTTTCAGTTGCGGACGGATCACCGGGTCCATTTGACAGAAAAATACCATCAGGTTTAAGTTTTTTTATATCTTCAATTTGAGTGTCTTCTGGCAATACTGTTATTTCTGCATTTATATTAACAAGGTGGCGGAGTATATTTTGTTTAACTCCAAAATCAATTACAACAATTTTAGGTTTAAAATTTTTATTTAAAGAATGTTGAGTAGAAATAAAATGATGAAGATTTTCATTAAAATGGTATTGATTTTTAGTTGTTACTAAAGATGAGAGGTTTAAACCATTCATACTTGGATGTTTTCTTAATTTTTCTTTTAAGTGATTTATATTAAATATACCATCCTTATTATAACTCAGTAAGGCGTTACAAGTCTCATGTTTTTGCATGGTTTTTGTTAATAATCTTGTATCAATCCCTGAAATTCCAGGTACATCAATCTCTCCGAGCCATTCATTAAAATCTTTCTCAGAACGCCAATTAGACGGTTTTGTGGGATGTTGTCTAACTATGATTCCAGCTATAGATTTAATATTGCTTTCATTGTCAAAATTATTTGTGCCAATATTACCAATATGTGGGAAAGTAAAAGTAATAATTTGATTCGTATAAGATGGATCTGTAATTATTTCTTGATAACCTGTGAGTGAAGTATTAAAGCAAATTTCTCCAATGCTTGTCTTTTTTGATCCAAACGATCTTCCAAAAAATACATTTCCATCATTTAAAATCAGTATGGAATCAAGAACCTTAATTTTGTTAATTTCGTCTAACTCAAAAGGAATATATCCTTCATCATGAAGGCTATTTTTTCTGTTCGGTTCTTTCATTCTATACCTTATTAGTATAACTCAACTAAGAGTATTTGAATTACTACTTATGATAATTTAAAGTATAATAACAAAATATTATCTATACTTTATATTACCAGTTTAATTAGTTTGTATTAGGGTCTTCGTCAATAAAATTTAATACTATTTGCCATTAGTTCGTATTGATTTATAAAATGATTCCTATTGTTAAAGGGCACAGGATTAAACTATAAGAAGGATTTATGAATGACTATTAGGGAAAATATTTCTAAATTGCTGAAAGAAGCAATGATAAACAAAGATATTACATTAACAAACACTCTCAGACTTATACTAGCTGCAGTTAAAGACAAGGATATAAGCGCTAGAAGCAAAAGTAATTCTGAAGGCATAAATGAAACAGAAATTATTTCACTTCTTCAAAATATGATTAAACAAAGAAATGCTTCTATAGAAATGTATATTCAAGGTAAAAGAAACGATCTTGTTAAGATTGAAGAAGATGAAATTAAAATAATATCTAATTTCTTGCCAGAGCAATTGTCAGAAAATGAAATAAATGACATTATTACTAATTCAATTAGATCAAGTGGAGCAAAATCCATTAAAGACATGGGTAAAGTTATTAATTTAATTAAAGACGAATATAATGGTAAAATGGATTTTGGGGTTGTTAGTAAAATTATTAAAGCAAAGCTTCTTAATTTATAAATATATAGACAAAATTATTATTAAATAAGAATAGAAAATGGACTTAAAAGAAGAAATTAAGAGTGTAATCAAGCTTTCTGATTTAATAAAAAAAAATATACCTTTAAAACAACGTGATAAATCTAATTTTATTGCTTTATGTCCATTTCATAAAGAAAAAACTCCTTCGTTTAATATTTCAGATGATAAAGGGTTTTATCATTGCTTTGGATGTGGAAAAAACGGGGATATTTTTACATATGTAATGGAAATGGAAAATATTGGGTTCATAGATGCATTAAAAATCTTAGCAGATTTAGCAGGAATTAATTATTCCAACTCAAATTTTACTCCCAACCCAAAAGAAACAAATCTTCATAATCTTTTAAAAAGAGTTTCTCAATCATACATCCAAAACCTAAATGCGCCAATTGGTGAGCCCGCAAGAAAATACTTAACTCAAAGAAATATTGATAATTTGATTATACAAAATTTTTTAATTGGTTATTCCGGCAATCTTAAGTCAAATAAATATTTAGTATCTTGCTTGATAAAAGAAGGTTTCACTTTGGATGATATCATTAATGTTGGATTAGCTAAAAAAAATCAAAATAATGACTTAATTTTTTATTTTAATGAAAGAATTATGTTTCCTATATTGAATCATATAGGAAAGGTTGTCGCTTTTGGGGGAAGGGTATTAGATTCAGGAAACCCAAAATATTTAAACTCTCCAGAAACACATTTATTTCATAAAGGTAGCCAGCTTTTTGGAGTTTTTAACGCTAAAAAGCTTTTAAATAAAAAAAGGTTTATAGTTTGCGAAGGATATATGGATAGTATCGCCTTAAATAAGTTTGGATATCCCTCCTTGGCATCTTTAGGCACTTCTATGACTACTCAGCAAATAGAAAATATTTTCAATCTAACAGATGAAGCTTTTTTAGTTTTTGACGGAGATAATGCTGGAAAAATTGCAACTTTTAGGGTTTTTGAAAAATATCTACCAATGTTAAAGATAAATAAAAGATTAAAATTTGTATTTCTTCCAAAGGATCTTGATCCTGAAGATTTTATAAATAAATATGGTATAGAAGAATTTGAAAATATATTAGACAAAGCGATAGGTGTTATTGATTTAATTTGGATGGAAGGTTTAAAATTAGTTAGAGAAAATGAACCAGAAACAAATGTTATGTTTTGGAATTATGTGAGAGAAAAAGTTAAAAGCATTGAGGATATAAATATTAAATTAGCATTCAAAGATGAGATTGAGAGAAGGATTAAAGTTTTCAGAGGTCAAACTGGAGATAATTTTAAAAAAACATTAGGCAGAAATTACATAAGTTCAAAATTATCTTTTTCAAAAATAAAACTTCCAAAAACAGGAGTTGAAATTAAGATTGGTGCTATTATATATATGATGTTATTATACCCAAAAATATGTATAGCTTATGATGAAAATATATCGTTATTAGATTTTAAAAAAGATGATCTCAACATATTAAAGGACTTAATATTAAAATCAGCTTCAAATAATCCAAACATAAGTTCAAAAGATTTGAAACAGGAAGTTATAAATAAAGGTTTTGATACCCAAATATCTAAATTAATGAAAAGTAATTACCCCTCTAGGCTAAACTTAGATGAAAAAAATTTAAGTTTTGAGAATGTGAATAAAACTTTTAAAGAATTATTAAATCTGATAGGTAATAATTCTGTTTAATGATCTATATTAAATCCAAGGTAAATAATATATGTTAGCTAAAGATCAAAATAAAAAAAACGATCAAAAATCAATGACTGATAGCCCAGTTTTAGATTTAAACAACTCTGCAATAAAGTCTTTGATTAAAAAAGGTAAGGTAAATGGTTTCGTCACTCTCGACGAATTAAATGCGGCTCTGCCACCAGGAGAGTACTCTTCTGAACAAATAGAAGATATTCATTCAGCTATAAGTGAAATGGGCTTTAATATAGTTGATCAACAAGAAGAAACAACTTCCGAAGATAATGAGGATAGAACAGCTGGAAATCTATCTGATGAGGAAGGTGCTCGATCTGATGATCCAGTTAGAATGTATCTTCGGGAAATGGGCACAGTCGAGCTTTTATCAAGAGAAGGTGAAATTTCTATTGCTAAAAGAATTGAAGCCGGAAAAGAGTTGATGATTGGTGGTGTTTATGAATCGCCTCTTGCTATGAGAGCTTTTCTTAAATGGAGAGACGAAATAGATGACGGTACAATGCTATTAAGAGATGTAATAGATCTTGAAACTACTTACGCTCGTATTAACGGGGGTGCTAATGAGCCTATTATTAATAGTTATAATAATAAGGATCTTAAATTAAATAAAATTGAGAACGATACAAATGATTTATCAATAGGCACAAAAATTACAAACGATAACCAAGAAGTTAAAAGTAATTTAGAAAACGAAAATGAAAATGAAGACGAAGATGAAGATGAAGACGAGAATGATGAAGATATAAACTTGTCATTAGTTGCAATGGAAGCCGAAATTAAAGAACAAACTTTGGGTATGATTGATAAAGTTGCAAAGTCATTTAAAGAGATTTTAACTCTTAGTGATAGAAGAATAGCAAGGATGAGAAAAGCAGAACCTTTAGTAAGCAGATCTGAAAAAAGATTGCTAGAACTTAAAGTTATTCTTATTGAGCAAATGGAAAAAATATACCTTAACCATAACAGACAAGAAGAATTAATAGACCAAATGTATGGTCTAAATAAGCAGATATCGTCTATTGAGGGTAACTTACTAAGGATGGCTGAGAATTGTGGGGTTAAACGAAAAGTTTTTATTAGCAGTTGGGTTGGAAATGAAATTAACCATAATTGGGCTATTAACCCAGGTAAATCTAAAAGTTGGGAAAAGTTTACTAGTGAATACAATGATGAAATTATTGGTATTTGTGATCAAGTTTTTGACTTTGTCAATAACGTCAATATGCCAGTCCAAGAGTATAAAAAGTTAGTACAAATTGTTCAAAGAGGAGAGCGTGAAGCTGCAAGAGCAAAAAAAGAAATGGTTGAAGCTAATTTAAGGTTAGTTATTTCTATCGCAAAAAAATACACAAATAGAGGGCTACAGTTTTTAGATCTAATTCAAGAAGGGAATATAGGTTTGATGAAGGCCGTAGACAAATTTGAATATAGAAGAGGTTATAAATTCTCAACATACGCAACATGGTGGATTAGACAGGCAATAACAAGATCTATTGCAGATCAAGCTAGAACCATAAGAATACCTGTTCATATGATTGAAACCATAAACAAACTAGTTAGAACTTCACGACAAATGCTTCATGAAATTGGTAGGGAGCCGACCCCAGAAGAATTATCTGAAAAAATATCAATGCCACTTGATAAAGTTAGGAAAGTTTTAAAGATAGCTAAAGAACCAATTTCTTTAGAGACGCCTGTTGGAGACGAAGATGATAGTCATTTAGGAGATTTTATAGAAGACAAGATGGCTGTTCAGCCTCTTGAAGCAGCAATTCACGCAAATCTAAGAGAAACAACCACAAGAATTTTAGCTAGTTTAACTCCAAGAGAAGAGAGAGTTTTAAGAATGCGCTTTGGGATTGGGATGAATACTGATCATACACTTGAAGAAGTCGGTCAGCAATTTAGTGTTACCAGAGAGAGAATTAGACAAATAGAAGCTAAAGCTTTAAGAAAATTAAAACATCCATCAAGATCTAGGAAACTAAGATCCTTTCTAGAAAATTAATTTTTCAGAATATTAAAACTTAATCTTTAATTCTTATTCTTTACATAGTTCGTTTGTCCTTGTATAAGTTGCGTGTTTTGGATAATTTTTATTCATAATATTTAGGCCTGTAGCTCAACTGGTTAGAGCCCTCCGCTCATAACGGAGTGGTTGGGGGTTCAAGTCCCTCCAGGCCTACCATTTATCTTTAAATCTTTTCTTTAATATTTTGCAGTTTAAATTTTAAATTTGTATCATAATTCTAAAAATATTATTTTTATTGAGGTTATGATGAGAAAAAAAAAATATAGTGAGTTGAGAAGCTCTAGATGGTTTTCACCAGACGATGTTAGATCTTTTGGTCATAGATCTAGAGCAATGCAAATGGGATTAAGTAAAGAGGACTGGGAAGATAAGCCATTAATAGGTATAATTAACACTTGGTCTGACATTCAGCCTTGTCATACACATTTTAAACAAAGAGTTGAAGATGTTAAAAAAGGTGTCTATCAATCGGGAGGATTTCCAGTAGAGCTTCCTGCTATATCTCTCGCAGAAATGTACGTTAAGCCCACTACTATGCTCTATAGAAATATGCTTTCAATGGAAGTTGAGGAATTGATCCGGTCACATCCAATTGATGGTGTTGTCTTAATGGGAGGTTGTGACAAGACTGCTCCTGCTTTAACAATGGGGGCAATAAGTGTAGGTTTGCCGATGATTTTTTTACCAGCTGGTCCCATGTTAAGAGGTAATTATAAGGGTAAGTATTTAGGAAGTGGATCGGATGGCTGGAAATATTGGGATGAATTAAGGGCAGGTAACATAAGTAATAAAGACTGGCAAGATGTAGAGGCAGGAATTGCCAGATCATACGGACACTGCATGACTATGGGAACAGCTAGTACAATGACAGCAATAACAGAAGCTATGGGTTTATCTTTACCGGGGGCAAGCTCTATTCCAGCAGCAGATTCAAATCATATAAGAATGTCCACAAATGTAGGAAGAAGAATTGTAGACATGGTTTGGGAAGACTTAACTCCTTCTAAAATTGTAACTGAAAAATCAGTTGATAATGCTGTTACTGTTGCCATGGCAATGGGTTGTTCTACAAACGCTATTATTCATTTGATTGCCATGGCAAGGCGGGCAGGAATAAATTTAACAATGGATAATTTAGATAAAAAAGGTAGGGAAATACCGCTTATTGCGAATATTAGGCCTTCGGGAAAGAATTATTTAATGGAAGACTTTTTTTATGCAGGCGGTATTTTAGCTTTGATGCACGAACTTACTGCAAAACTTAATTTGGATGAAGTAACTGTTTCAGGTTTAAGTTTAAGGGAACTGATTTCCAAAACAAAAACTATTAATGACGATATAATTCGTCCATTAAATAATCCAATTTATGAAGAAGGTTCTCTAGCTGTTTTAAAAGGTAACTTAGCTCCTGATGGTTGTGTTATTAAGCCAGCAGCATGTGATAAGAAATTTTTTAAACATAAAGGTCCGGCTATTGTTTTCAATAGTTACCCAGAAATGAAAGCTATTATTGATAGAGAAGATTTTGATGTAACAGAAGATCATGTTTTAGTTTTAAGAAATGTTGGGCCAGTTGGAGGCCCAGGTATGCCTGAATGGGGAATGATGCCTATTCCCCAAAAGCTTCTTAAAAAAGGAGTTAGGGATATGGTCAGGATATCAGATGCTAGAATGAGTGGTACGAGTTATGGAGCTTGCATCCTCCATGTTGCGCCTGAAAGCTATATTGGAGGACCTTTATCTTTATTAGAAACAGGTGATATTATTGAACTTGATGTAAATTTAAGATCTATTAATATGTTAGTTGATGAAAAAACTTTATCCTTAAGAAAAAAAGAATTTAAAGCTATGGAACCTAAAGCAGGTAGAGGTTGGTTATGGATGTATAGTAATCATGTAACGCAAGCTAACAATGGCTGTGATTTTGATTTTTTGGAAACCAATTTTGGAACATCGGCTAAAGAGCCAGACATATTTTAGAGAGATTACATGTTACTTGATCATATAAAAAAAGTTTATTTAAAAGCAAGTGTCGCGACAATATGTACAGCCTTATTTAAACGAGGGTTAAAAAACCAATTTATCCAAGATCTCAGTCCTCTTAACTCAAATCTCTCAAATATGGTAGGATTTGCTTACACAGTAAGATATATCCCTGCTAGAGAAGATCTAAATACATTAGAGGTTTTCAAAAATCCTAAACATCCTCAGCGGGTTGCGATAGAAGAATGTCCAAAAGATCATGTTTTAATATTTGATAGTCGTAAAGACCCAAGAGCCGCTTCAGCTGGTGCTATTTTAATAACTAGATTAATGGTTAAAGGGTGTGCAGGAGTTGTAACAGACGGTGGGTTCAGAGACTCTGATGAGATAAAGAAGCTTCAGATACCTACCTATCATAATAGACCCTCATCTCCTACTAATCTTACCTTACATCAAGCAATAGATATTAACGTTCCTATTGGGTGTGGAGATGTTGCTGTATGGCCTGGAGATTTGCTAGTAGGTGATAAAGAAGGAGTGGTAGTAATACCTGCTAATATTATAGATGAAATTGCCAATGAGGTAAACCCTATGACTCTTTATGAAGATTATGTAATCGACAGGGTTAGGAATGGATCATCAATAAAAGGTTTATACCCACTTACTGACAAAAATGAAAAAAAATTGTACGAAAAGTGGTTGAAGAGTAACTCTAAAGAGAATTAATTTACTTATCCGGAGACATTTGAAATATGAAAAAAATTATAACAGATAAAGAAAATACCAAGGCAATAATTTTAAATGAAAATGATAATATTGTTATAGCATTAGAAAATATGAATGCAGGACAATACTTAAAACAATTTGCTTTAAAAATAGATGCTCCAATATTATCGGGTCAAAAAATTGCAAAAATTGATATATCAGAAAATTCACCAATATATAAATATGGAACAATTATAGGTTTTGCAGACTCAAATATTTTAAAAGGTCAAGTTTTAACTAATTCTAATGTTATATTCAAAGAATTTATTAGAGAGCATGATTATTGTGCTAAGTACCAGCCTACAAGATTTGTTAATGCTTCAAGTGAAAGATCATTTATGGGTTTTAAAAGGGATGACGGTAGAGTTGGTACTAGAAACTATATAGCTGTTGTTTCAACAGTTAATTGTTCAGCAACGGTTGTGCATGAGATAGCTGCTTATTTTACTAATGAAAAGCTCAAAAATTATTCTAATATTGATGGTGTGGCGGCATTTAGTCATTCTACTGGATGCGGTATGGAATTATCTGGTGAGCCTATGAATTTACTCCATAGGACGCTTGGAGGTTATATAAACCATCCAAACGTTGCCTCATCTCTTGTTGTTGGACTTGGATGTGAGAGATGCCAAGTAGGTGGATTGTTTCAAAGTCAGGGTATAGCGGAGACTAACAAATTGAGAACGTTAGTTATGCAAGAAAATGGTGGAACAACAGCCACAATAAAAGCTGGAATTAAATGTATTGAAGGAATGTTAGAGGAAGCAAATAAAATTGAAAGAATTGCAACGCCTCTTTCCTCTTTAATGGTTGGATTGCAATGTGGTGGCTCAGATGCATTCTCTTCTTTGTCTGCTAATCCTGCTTTAGGAAAAGCAGTTGATATATTAGTAGCTCATGGAGGCACAGCAATTTTATCTGAAACGCCTGAAATTTATGGTGTGGAAAACAGTCTAACCGCAAGAGCTATTAACAGTAATGTTGCTGAAAAATTAATGAACAGAGTCAACTGGTGGAAAGATATATATTCTGTTGGTAGGGATGTTCAAATTAATGGTACGGTAAGTCCAGGTAATCAAAAAGGAGGATTAGCAAATATTTTAGAAAAGTCATTAGGTTCTGCCATGAAGGGTGGAACGACTGGATTGATGGAAGTTTATAATTATGCTGAAAAAGTAGATAAAAAAGGATTTGTTTTTATGGACACACCTGGTTTTGATCCAGTCTCTGCTACTGGACAAATTGCAGGGGGTGCAAATATCATTGCTTTTACTACTGGAAGAGGATCATGTTTTGGTGCAAAACCAACACCATCTATTAAACTTGCAACTAACTCAAATTTATATGAAAGAATGAATGAAGACATGGATATTAACTGCGGTGCAGTAATTGACGGTGAAAAAAATATAGAAGAAATGGGAAAAGAAATTTTTGAAGAATTTATTTCTTTTGCTTCTGGAAAGAAAACAAAAAGTGAAATTTTAAATTTGGGTAGACATGAATTTGCACCTTGGCAAATTGGCATTACAGGTTAAATGTGCTTATAATATTGTAAAATAAAAACTCTTGTTGATGACGCTAATGAAGATTTTCTATTTATATCTATTTCAGAAATTAAACTTTGAATAGAACTTTTTTCATTTTCCGCAATTTTATATAATGCTTCCCAAAACTCTATTTCTAAAGATAAAGATGTTCGATGTTTTTTTAGTGTAATTGACTTCTTAATTAGCATTTAATTTACCAAATTTAATTCAAACAGACTAACTATTTCAACGTGGGGGCTGAACAGAAATTGATCAATTGGCTGTACCCATTTTAATTGATAATTATTTTCAATTAATATCTTTGCATCTCTTACAAAAGTATTAATATTACAAGAAATGCTTATTACAATAGGTACTTTAGAAAGTGTAATATTTAAAAATTGTGATCTTGCGCCTGATCTTGGTGGATCAATAATTATGGCATTGAATTTTTTCAATTCTTCTGATGTTAGAGGGTTACTTTTCAAGTTTCTAGACTGTGAAATTACCTTATTTCCATAACCTAGTCTTTTGCTAGCAATATTGATAGCATTAATTGATTCATTATCTATTTCATAGGCATTTATTTTGTAACCCTTGGAAAGTAAAGGTATTGTAATAGTTCCACATCCAGAAAAAAGCTCGCAAACTAATTTCTTTTTATTTATTTTTTCTAATCCCTTTATCACAGTTTTTATGATTGCATTTTCACCGTCGATAGTTGCTTGTAGAAAGCTTCCAGGAGGGGGAAAAATTTTTGATGAATATACATGATTAGATAAACTTGTATTTTCTTTGACAAAAAGTAAATCATTGGGTTGATTTAATTGGGATCGATTAAGCCTAATGACGTTTGTTTTCATCATATATTCATTAAACTTCGTTAATTCTTTATAAGGTATTTTATCAATTCCATCTATTAAAAGGTCAATCCCATGATCTAAAACGTTAGCATGAATATTTATTGTTTGCCCAACTCTTAGTATTTTAGAAATTGGAGCTTTTATTTCTTTTATTAAATTAGTAAGTTGATCGTCAAGTATTATGCATTTATCAATTTCTGAAATAAAATGGCTCTTATACTCGTAAAAACCAATAATTGTGCCTAATTTAGTTTTTTTAGCGACAAACTTTGCATGCCGGCGACTTTTTAGGGAAGAAACTAACATTTTTTTAATCTCTCCATCGGAAGAAATTGTCTTTATTTGAGAAGATACTTTTTTGGATTTCCAACTATTATAATTTTTAAAATTCCAGTGCTGTAAGGTACAGCCACCACATTTAAAAAAATGCTTGCATTTAGGTTCAACTCTATCAGGTGATAGTTGTTTAAGTTCTATTAACTCTGCCCTTACACCTTCACTAGATAAGTAGGTGGGTTTAGCCAAAATTAGTTCATGAGGTAAAGAAAAAGGAACAAAAAAATTATAATTTTGTTCTTTATAATCAATTTCTGTAAAAAGCTTTGCTACACCCTCGCCTCTTGAACCTATATAATCAATAGTAAGAATTTGGGGATCAAAATTTTTTGATAATTTTTTCTCTTTGCTCATTTTAAAAGTTCGTTTGAACTTTGCCATATAACTTTAGCTCTTATATTCAAAGCATCTTTGACAATATGAAATGGAGAAAATTTTTGTAAGTATGGCCGTACGCTTAGTTTTTTATTATCTCGAGCACTAACTTCAAGATAGGCTAGAAAATATATTTTTTGATCATTTAATAAATAAAGACCTGGCTCTTCATAAGTGTTTAGATTTAAATTAATAATATTTGTTATTTTACATTGGTTAGTCACTAATTGAAAGAATAGTAAAAATTCTAATTTAGACAAATCTAAATTATATAAAAGGTGCCTTGAGAATGATATTGTTTGAATTTTTGATGGATCATCTTTTTCAATATTATGAATAGAAATTTGATCAGTTTCATTGGAATAATTCTTTAACCATTCAGGAGATAATTCCTCAACATTAATCTCAAGTATATTTGACAACTTATATCTATACTCTTCGGGGAGAATTTTAGGAGTGCCACGATGGAAATATTGTTGTAAATAAGCATCGTTTTTATTAAGAGCGCGTGAAAGTTCTCGAAGGTTATATTTTGTATTTTTAGTAATAAAAAATTTTAACTTTTCTCTTATATAATTATTTTTGTCTTCATATTCGTGCTGAATTTTTATCAAACTATCTTTCATAATTTAGCTCATTTAGATCTTTGAGTACTTTCGCTAGCTAAACCAATCAAATGTTCTTTAAATTGAGTATTTGGTAATTGTTCTAACGAAATTTTAGACTTTGAAACAAATTCTTGTGCTGTTAATTTACAATCTTCAAATATATTATATTTCTTAAAGATATTTAATGCTTCATCGAAGTCGCCAGTATATTGCTTTAACTCTCTTAAAGTTCTATCCCAAAATTTTTTTTCAGATGTATTACTCTTTTCCCAAGCTAAAATAATTGGAAGTGTAGTCTTACCTAATTTAAAGTCATCACCTAAATTTTTACCCATTTTGTTACTTTGGGAATTGAAATCCATAAGATCATCGACAATTTGAAACGCTAACCCTAAATTAAAACCATAATCATAAGCTGCCTTTTGTTGTGCCAAACTCCCATTTGCAACAATAATTCCACTTTCACAAGATGCTCCAAAAAGCTCAGCTGTTTTTTTTCCAATTACGTCAAAATATTCTACTTTAGTTGTATTAGGTTTATTTGCGATTTGCATTTGTTGAAATTCACCTTGTGTGATCTTGCATGAAGCGCTTGCTAAACTTGACAAAGCTCTAATAGAACCAGTCTCAACCATTAACTCGAAAGATTGAGCAAACAAAAAATCCCCTGCAAGAACACTAAATTCATTACCCCATATTATATTAGCTGTTTTTTTACCTCTTCTTAAATTTGATTGATCGACTACATCATCATGAAGTAATGTTGCAGTGTGAATAAACTCAACTGCAGCTGCTAGTAATATAGGGTTTTTTGACTTGTCATTTAGTTGGGTTGCCATTGCTAACGTCAGTAGTGGGCGTATTCTTTTTCCAGATGCATTAATTAGGTGTATTCCAATGTCGTTAATTAAGGGGATTGACTTATCTAGTCTATATATTATTTCTTGATCAACTTTCTTTAGAGTTACTTCCAGCAATTTATTTAATTGAAAAACGCTATCTTTATTTTTTTCTGATCTTGACATGTTATTTAAAAAAATCCCAAAAAAATTAATACTTATATTATAACTTGCAAATAATATATAATAAACCTTTATAAAATAATTATTTGAGAGTGGTATGGTACATTTAGATAAAACCACAGATACAATTTTAAGAGGTAAAATAACTATAACCCAGATGAAGCATGGTTATAGATATGGCTTTGATGCAGTATGTTTAGCTGCATTTGTAAATGGTTACTTGAGAAAAAATAAAAAAGATTTATCGTTGGCAGATGTCGGTTCAGGTGTTGGTACAATCAGTCTAATCTTAGCTCTAAAAAACAAAAATTTGAAAATTAGTTCAATAGAAAACAACGAAGAATTTATAGAAATTGCAAAAGAAAATGTTCTTAAAAATAAATTTCATAACTCTATTAAGACTGTTAACTATGATATTTTTAACATCAACAAAAATCTTAAAAATCATTTTGATATAGTCGTCTCCAATCCTCCATTTAACAACAAAAATAGTAATAAATCGAATAACAAATTTATAGATGTGGCTAAAAGAATTGTTGACTTAGAAAAATGGATGGAAGGCTGCGTTTACCTTCTTAAAGAAAAAGGAACACTTTGTATAATTCTTCCAACAAACATTTTGGATGTAGTGTTAGTTAGCCTTAGAGATAAAGCTGGATCTTTTAAAATATACCCTATTTGGCCAAATACAAAAAAATCTTCGAAAAGGATTATACTTTTGGCTAAAAAAGGTGGTATTAGCCCAACTGAATTGCTGCCTGGGTTGAAATTATATAATAATAAAGGTGTAGAAAGCAAAAAAGCAAGTTTATTAAGTGAAGAAGGTATTTTAAATTTTTATTAAACAATTTATTTAAGAAATTTCATAAATGTTGTAGTTTACAAAATCACTATTAACTAATTGTTTTGATAATTTTTATTAAGAGGTTTTTATGGGTTTCTTTTCTATTTTTAGAAAATCTAAAAGTGTATCAGTCATTCCGCTAAATGGAGTTATTGCTCCAAATATGGGTAGAAGAAAAGGTTTAAATTTAAATGAGATCGATAAGAATATAGAACAAGCTTTTTCTGTTAAAAATCTGAAGGCGGTTGCCTTGCAAATTAACTCTCCAGGTGGATCTCCTGTGCAATCAGAAATGATTGCAAATCGTATAAGGGAGTTGTCAGATAAAAACAATGTCCCAGTATTAGCATTTGTAGAGGATGTGGCTGCATCTGGTGGGTATTGGCTAGCTTGTGCAGCTGATGAAATTATAGCTAGTAAAGCTTCAATAATCGGGTCTATTGGGGTTGTTTCTTCAGGTTTTGGTTTTAATAAAGCAATAGAAAAAATCGGAATTGATAGGCGGTTATATACTTCTGGTGATAATAAAGCTATTTTAGACCCATTTTTACCAGAGAATCCTGATGACATTAAAAGATTAAAGGCGATACAAAGCCAACTTCATATTCAATTTATTAACTTTGTGAAATCTAGACGTGGCAGTAAGATTAAAGATGATAACAAAGATGTTTTTACTGGAGCTTTTTGGTCAGGCGAAAAAAGTTTAGAAATTGGTCTAATTGATTCTTTTGGTGAAATGAAAAGTGTTCTTAAAGAAAGATTTGGTAATCAAGTTAAAATAAAAGAATTTACCCCTAAGAAAAAACTTTTTGGTTTTAGTAGTTTGTTATCTGGAGCCCTTGATATATTAATTCAAAAAGTAGATGAAAAAAGTATTTTTAAGAGATTTGGTTTATAAGATGATGCTCTCAATTAGTAAAATCTTTTGGCTTTTAATTATTCTTGTTGCTGTTTGGTACACTTTTAAAATTATAGAAAAACGTAAAAGTATTTCAAAAAATAATGATAAAAGCCAGGAAGATATGAGTAAAAAAGGGATAGACGCATATAAATGTGATAATTGTGGTTGCTGGAGTCCTGGTGACAAATGTAACAATAAAAAATGTTCTAAAGAACAATCTTAAAATTGCCTTTTGGTGGTTAAAACCTTGATATGTATAATAAAGTTAATAACAGTAGTAAAATGAATAAAACAAAGTCATTTCAAAATATTCTTATGAATCTTCAATCTTACTGGATAGAGCAAGGTTGTGTTTTATTGCAGCCTTACGACTCTGAAGTTGGTGCAGGCACATTTCATCCGGGTACTGTATTACGAGTATTAGGTCCTGATCCTATTTGGAAAGCCGCTTATATTCAACCATGTAGAAGGCCGACTGATGGAAGATATGGAGAAAACCCTAATAGATTACAACATTATTACCAATTTCAAGTTATTATTCAACCGTCACCTGACGATATACAAGAACTATATTTAGATAGTTTAAATGCTATCGGTTTAAATACCAAAGACCATGACATAAGATTTGTTGAAGATGATTGGGAAAGCCCAACCTTAGGAGCTTCAGGGCTTGGGTGGGAAATCTGGTGTGACGGTATGGAAATTAGTCAGTTTACATATTTTCAACAAGTTGGAGGTATTGAAGTTAACCCTGTTGCAAGTGAAATAACTTATGGTCTAGAACGTCTTGCAATGTTTATTCAAAAAGTTGAAAATGTATATGATCTTGATTGGGATGGTATTGAAAAAACTAAAGGTGGAAAAAATTATGGGGATATTTTTTTACAGCAAGAACAAGAGTTTTCCACTTATAATTTTGAAAAATCAAACTCATCGATATTATTAGAAAATTTTAATAATGCCGAAAAAGAATGTATTTCATTGTTAAAAGATAAAGATAATCCTTTGTGCTTGCCTGCTTATGATCATTGTATTAAAGCTAGCCATGTTTTTAATTTATTAGATGCCAGAGGAGTTATTTCAGTTTCTGAAAGACAGTCATATATTTTAAGAGTGAGAAATATGGCAAGATCATGTTGCTTGGCCTGGATAGAAAAAAGTAATAATGAGTAAAATTGACGCTCAAAAAGGAGACTTGCTTGTAGAATTTTTTTCCGAAGAAATCCCAGCAAGATTTCAAGTTGGATCTGGAGAACAACTAGAAAATCTATTTGTAAAGAAACTTGTTAGTAGAGAACTAAGCTTTGATTCATGCAAAACTTATACAGGACCAAGACATCTAGCAATTATAATTAGAGATATAGACCTTGTTCAGAAAGATCAACTTGTTGAAAAAAGGGGTCCTAGATTAGGTTCAGATGAAAAAGCAATTAATGGTTTTTTAAAATCTAATAATATTAATTTATCTGACACTATTGTTAAAAAGACAAATAATGGTGATTTTTATTTTTATTTACAAAATATAGTTGGCGAATATACTGCTAAAATTTTGCCTGATATCATTAATGAGATAATATTTGATTTTTTATGGTCCAAAAGTCAGAGGTGGGCATATTCTGACTTAAAATGGGCTAGACCACTTAGAAATATATTAATTTTATTAAATGACGAGCCAGTCGAAGGGGAAATAAGAATTGGGAAGAATACATTCCTAAACTTTACAAATTTTAGCTTTGGTCACAGGCATCATAACCAAAAAATCATTGTAAAAAGTATTAATCAATATGAAGATTTATTGAAAAATAATAATGTTATAATAGATAGAGAAACTAGAAAAAATAAAATTTTAAGCGACATAGATTTGTTATTAAATGACAAGCAATTAAAGCTAAAACAAGATAACTCATTATTGGATGAAATTACAGGTTTAGTAGAGTTTCCAAATGTTATGCTTGGAACTATAGACAATGAATTCTTGAGTTTGCCTCCAGAAGTCCTCTCCACAGCAATGAAGGTGCATCAAAAATATTTTACTATATTTGATAATAAGAAAAAATTAGCTCCAAAATTCATATTCGTATCTAATGCTCTTTCAGAAAAAAATAGGAATATTAGAATAACAGAAGGAAATCAAAGAGTATTAAGAGCTAGGTTATCGGATGCTAGTTTTTTTTGGAAGGTTGATACCTCTAATTCATTAGAT
Organism: Candidatus Levibacter sp. Uisw_134_01; assembly: GCF_047717795.1. Taxonomy (GTDB): domain Bacteria; phylum Pseudomonadota; class Alphaproteobacteria; order Puniceispirillales; family Marisalimonadaceae; genus Marisalimonas. The sequence continues at coordinate 364,579 of NZ_CP159808.1, forward strand.
CATTTTAATAAAAAATTAAAAAAAGTTTTATTCTATGATGGCCTTGGATCTATTTTTGACAAAACTATACGACTTGCGAAAATTTCAGATTTTTTTGCACCTTTTTTTAATTTAGACCCTTCTTTAGCAAAAGAAGCTGCTCTTTTGTCAAAAGCTGATCTAGCGTCTGAAATGGTTGGTGAGTTTCCAGAACTTCAAGGAATTATGGGAGGATATTATTCAAAAATAAATGGTGCCATTCCTGACGTTTCCATTGCAATTTCGGAGCACTACAAGCCCAAAGGCTTGTCAGATGAGCTTCCTAAGTCAAATTTAGGAGCAATGTTATCAGTGATTGACAACATTGATACATTGACAGGTTTTTTTGTAATAAATAAGAAGCCAACCGGTTCTAAAGATCCATTCGCCCTCAGGAGGTCTGGATTTTCAATAGTTAAAATTTTGATTAAATTTAAAGTTAACATTTCAATTTCTGATCTTTTTACTGAACCTTTGAAAATATTTGATAATTCGTCTGAAATAATTCAAGATGAATTATATGTATTTATCATAGACAAATTGAGCTATGTACTTAAAAAAGAAGGTTTTGGAGATGATATAATTAAATCAATTATTGACTTGCCGGATTTATATAAAATACCATTTCAAGTATTATATAAAAGAATACAAAGTATAAAAACTATACATAAAACACAAGAGTTTAAATTTTTCTTATCTAACTTTAAAAGGTTAAATAACATTATTAAAACTAATGAATTGCCAGAAGGATCACAAATTTTTTTAGATCAAGGTCTGTTTGAAGGTTCTGAAGAGGAAGATATTTTTAAAATTAGTAATCATATAAGGTTTGAATTTGCTAAAAATAAATATCAGTTAGATAAACAAGAGGCTATCTTATATGAAATTACAAAAGCAAGCACTTTAATTAACATGTTTTTTGAAAATATTATTGTAAATCATAAGGATAATATCATAAAAAATAATAGATTGGAATTGTTAATAGGATTACGCAACATAATAATACAATACACAAACTTTAATGTATTAGGAGACTAGTCGGTTTTTACTCCAAGACCAGAGAAACGTTTGTTAAAACGCGCAACTTGTCCACCTGAGTCCAGAATTCTATGTTGACCTGTCCATGCAGGATGTGATTTTGGGTCAATATCCAGCTTGATAGTTTCACCTGCCTTGCCCATAGTAGAACGAGTTTTGTATTCGGTTCCATCTGTCATTACAACAGTAATTTCGTGATAATCTGGGTGGATATCTTTTTTCATTTTAAACTCTAAAAATTTATCTATTAATATTTAAAGACTTTTACAATTAAAAACAGCTAAATACAAGTTAATTTATTTATTTAATAAGCTTTAGACGTTGAAGGAATTTTTTTTCAAATTTCCAAAAATAATTAAATTGTCCAAACAATGTGGCTATTATTATTAACATTATTTGATAAATAGGAATTATGATTATAATTCTAATTAATAAGTATAAAGGATAGAATGTTACTAGGCTATCTAAATTGATTACAGATAAAATAGGAGATGAGACAAATAATGAACCAGATCCACTTAAAGCAAAAATTATAAAAATAATCAACAAATGTTTGTTTGATTTAGCGTTGAATCGCTTAACTAGGTTTTTTAACAATTTTATCTCTAATCATTTTAATTTTGTGCTTTGAGTGATTTTCATTTCGATACGACGATTTTTTGTTCGTGCGGTAACTAAATTTCTATTATCAATTGGTTGGAAACTACCATACCCTGATGCGGATAGTCTGTTTGGTTTAATACCTTGTTTAATCAAAAACCTTAAAACAGATAAAGCTCTTTTTGTTGAGAGCTCCCAATTATCTTTATAACTTTGCCCTGGTTTTACTGGTAAATTATCAGTGTGTCCATCTATCTGAAGGATCCAATCAATATCAGTAGGTAATGATTTTTCTATTTCCATTAAAGTTGAAGCAAGCTTAATCATTTCTAACTTACCTTTTTCTCCTAATTCATCTGATCCTAATGCAAAAAGCACCTCAGATTGAAAAACAAATCTATCTCCTACTATTCTTATTTCCTTACGCCCTTTGATAAGAGCTTTTACTCTTCCAAAAAAATCTGATTTGAACTTTTGTAGTTCTTCTACTCTTCTGGCCAAAGCTGAATTCACATCTTTTCCTAAGCTAATTACTTTAACTTTTTCTTTTTTATCTTTGGCTTTGTAAGCAGAAAGTAATGTTTGTAATTGAGACAATTTATTTCTTAACTTCAAAGAAGCAGAAATTAAGATTTTTATTTCCTCCTGGCTTGCTCTGATTTTGTTTTGTTTATCAATTATTTGACTGTCCTTGACTTTATTATCCTTTGTAAGTTGCACAAGAGTATTCTTATCATCTAAAGAATCTTGATTTTTCTGATTAATAATATCTTTTAATTTACCAATTTCAATTTGGGTCATTGATATTATATTATCCTTACCTGCAATTTCTTTTATGTATTGTGATGCTATTATTTTTTTTTCATCTAAGTCAGTTTTCAGATTAATTATTTTAGATTCCAGTATAGATAATTGTGAAGTCAATTCAGTAGTAGACTCTCTTTCAATCGAGAGCAATTCACTCAATTCTGTAAGGTTGTTCTTCAATTCAACTAAAGCTTCATCTTGACCACTCATTTTTTGTGAGAGGAAAAATTGGGATAAAACAAAAATCATTAAAACAAATATGATTACCATCAACAGACTAGAAAGAGCATCCACAAATCCAGGCCAGGTATAATCTAGGTTTCTTCGTCTTGTTTTGTTAAGTATCATTAGTGGTCTCTTTATATATTTTAATACTTATCTATTATTATTTCACTTTTTTATTTTCTAATAATTGTTTTGAAATAGCTCTTAGTTCTAAAGTCAAGTTTGACTGTAATTCTGATAACTTATCTGTATTTTGATTTCCTAAATTTTTTAAAATTGAAGAAATTTTTATTAAATGATCTTTAACATTTTTGTCGTCATCAAGTTTTTCAACGAGCCTATTTAGAACAATTGTTAATTCGCTAATATTCTCTGTGATTCTAATTTTTTCATTTTCATTTTGGTTAGCTCTTTTTGCAACATATGCAAGGTTTTCAACAGCAGATTCGCTTAAACCATTATTCCCTGGTTCAGTTGTAGTAAAAATAGCCATTTGTGATAACCAATCTTCTAATTCGTTAAAAAATCGGTTGCTAGCTTGTCCTACCTGAAGGTCTAAAAAGCCTAGTATTAGAGATCCAGCTAATCCAAATAAAGATGAGGAGAAAGCAGTAGACATGCCATCGAGTGGAGCACTTAAACCTTTTTGAATATCCATAAATAAAGCATTACCATCTTTTGATAAGTTGTTGATATTAAAATCTATAGTATTAATAACTCCCGATACAGAAGAGATAGTTTGCAAAAGTCCCCAAAAAGTACCTAATAATCCAAGAAAAACTAACAGGCCAATCATATATCTTAAAATTTCTCTACTTTCGTCCAGTCTTGATGAAACGCCATCTAAAATGGTACCTAAGGAGTTAGTAGATAAAGATGGATTGTCAGTTCTAGTTTCAGATAATACTGCTGCAACTGGAGCTAGGAGTATTGGTTTTATTTTCAACACAATATTAGCGGGCATTAAGCTATCTTTTCTTTTTATAAACTTAAGCCACTTTGATTCTCTACTTAACCTGAATGTTTGACGAAATGAAAAAATTATTCCTAATATTAATGTACTTATAATTACTCCGTTAAGGGCAGTATTTCCTTCAAATGCCTGCTTTAGAGGTTCAAAAAGAAAAAATATTAGGATAGCTACAACTATAAGTAAGAATAACATTCTAAAAGCATATTTATTTGGATTTGTCATACAATAACCCCCTGTTACATTTTACTTTGAAACATTAAAACATGACTTTTTAATGACACCAAATTTTAATTTTCATATAAGCATCATTTTTTTAAGTTATTGATTTTCTTTAATAACTCTTTGTGTATCACAGGGTTAGCACCGATATGAAAGTCGTTCGGGGCCCTGTAAGCATTGATATACTTTAGATTAGAAATGTATCCGCCTGCCTCTTTGATTAGAAGTTCTCCACATGCAATTTGGTTTTTATTTAAGTTGGTTGTGAAAAGGCAATCAATTTTTCCTGACGCAAGCCAAGCATAATTTAGAGCTGAAGAGCCAAATTCTCGAGTAACTGATGAGTTTTGTAATGCTAATTCTTTGATTATTTTAAGGTCATTTATGGCAGATGGATTATTATCTAAGTTTTGGTCATTATAAGTAGAAAAGATACAATTATTAATAGACTTTCTATTAGATACTCTTATCCTCCGGTCATTTTGAAATGAACCCTTTCCTTTTTCTGCAAAATATATTTCATCTCTAAGAGGGTCTAAAATAACAGTACATATAATTTCATTATTATATTCAACTGCAATAGATATAGAAAAGTAGGGGAAGGCGTGGGAAAAGTTTATTTTGCCATTCAAAGTATCAATTATCCAGTAGTATTTATTTTCTGAAGTTTCTTTCTCTGTTTTAGCTTTAAATTGCCAGTCTGGACGCGCTTTAGTTAAATCTTCTATTAAGCTACTTTCAATTTTATTTTCTGTGTTGGTAACAAAACGAGGAATTGAGCTTGGAGAAACTTGTAAATTTTCTATCTCACCAAAATCTCTAAGCATATTACGTGTTACTTTATTTAAAGATTGAAAAATTACATTTAAAAGTGGTGATTTATTACCCATCTTCACTCCAGAATTAATAACGAAATTTATAGAATTATTTTATGTCTTAGCTTTTTCTATATAAGAACTATCAGAAGGTCTAACCACTATTTTTGAACCAACCTCAATGTGTCCAGGGACCATAACTTTCACGTTATTGTTTAAAATAGCTGGCTTAAAGGAAGAAGAAGCAGTCTGCCCTTTAATAACGGCTTCAGTTTCTATTACTTCTAAAACACAACTATCAGGCATATTAACTGAAACAGGTTCCTCATTATAAATATTTATCATGACCATCATGCCATCCTGTAAAAAAGATGATTGTTCACCAATCATATTTTCATCAATGTTTATTTGATCAAAAGTATTATTATTCATGAAAACAAGATTGTTATTCTCTTTATATAAAAAAACATGAGGGACTTCTTCTAATATTACCCTTTCAATATTTTCAGAAGACCTAAAACGTTCATTTAGTTTAGTCCCATCTTTTAAATTTCTAAGTTCTATTTGAGCAAAAGCACCACCTTTCCCAGGTTTAACATGGCTAGTCTTTACTGCTACCCATAACCCATTTTTGTGTTCAATTACATTTCCTGGTTTAATAGTATTTCCGTTAACCTTCAAATTTTCTGCCTCTATAAATATCAATGACTTCGCTTAGCAAACTCAAAGCTTCGTTATATGGTCGTTGAAATGAATTCCTACCAATGATAGAGCCAGTTGCACCGCCTTCATATAACCCTCTTATTTCGTTTAGAAAAGAGGCTTTATCTTTTGAGTTTCCCCCTGAGAAAACAACTAGCCTTCTTCCTTGAAAACAAGATTGCACCACATGTTTAATTCTATTACTAAGGGTATCTATTTCTATATTCTCAGAAAGATAGACTTTTTTAGCCTCCTCAAGTTCAATATGAGCTGTTGGAGGTTTTACCTTTATAATATGTGCTCCAACTAAAGCGGCCATGTGAGCGGCATATGCAACAATATCAATTGCAGTCTCACCCTCTTTACTTATATCTCCACCTCTAGGGTAGCTCCAAACTACAACTGCAAGCCCAGCACTTTTTGCTTCTAAAGCCATATCCTGAATATCTGAAATCATATCTAAAGCTGCATCAGATCCTGGATAAATAGTAAAGCCAATAGCAGAACAACCTAACCTGATTGCTTCGTTAACCGAACCAGTTATTGCTTGTGATGGAGAATATTTCTCTCTTGATAGAGAGTTTGAACTATTTACCTTCATTATAAGTGGAATTTGACCTGCAAATGTATCTGCGCCAGCTTCTAACATTCCCAAGGGAGCAGCAAAAGCAGATAATCCAGCATTAATTGCTAACTTAAAATGATAGTGAGGATCGTAACCACCCTCATTCTTTGCAAAAGAACGAGCTGGTCCATGTTCAAACCCTTGGTCAACTGGAAGAATTATTAATTTACCAGTACCTGCAAGTTTTCCGGACATAAGAATTCTTGCTAAATTTGATTTAACTCCAGGATTGTCGCTTTCATAATTACTTAGAATGGATTTAATGTTTTTAGTAAACTTCATGCTTATAAAACCTATTTGATATTTCAAAGTTAATTATTGTCATCATAATATCTATAAATTAAAAATATTATAAATACTAAAAATTATATATATATATATTAATATTGAAGTGTAAGACAATTTATTTATTATTACATTAACTTAATTTTAAAGAGATGTTAGATCATGAATGATCGAGATGAACTGTTTTTAGATTTTAAAGGTATAAAAAGCGTTCAAAACGCATTTGAAGATAGTATGAAGCGTTTAGAGAAAAGTATTGCTGAAAGCATAACTAATAAACAAAAATTGGAAACTATTAAAAATGATATGCTTAATGCTAACAAAAAATTTAATGAAGCTAAAGAATGTTTGGATAAATTAAAATTAAAATTAAGAAGTACTAAATAGTAATCTGAACTATTTGAATTAGAGAATTATATGTCAAATAAAGTAACAATTAAAGTTAATATTAATAATACCATTTATCCTGTTACATGTGAAATGGGTGAAGAAGACAAACTTATTAATGCTTCAAATGAAGTTAACAAAGCGATTGAGGAACTTTCTAGTATATCAAGCGGAATAAGTGAAACTAGATTATTAGCAATGACTTCATTAGTTTTAGCAGATAAATTAAATGAAAAGGTTGATGTTATCAGTAACGAAGCGACTAACTCACATGATAACCATTTATTTCATATACGAGAACTTCTGGATTGGCTAGCAAAATCTACTGAAAGAATGAATAAGGTTGCAAAGTTATTAGAAAGCAAATAAATTATAACTTCGAAAGCTGAGCTGTTTGTTAGGAACTTTAATCCTTGGGGCCATAAGTATTCTAAGGGAGCCGTCACTGTTTTAGCCGAGGTTAAAGTAAATGGTGCCCACCTGTTTAACAGGCAACATAGGATAACTTGTCCGACGATTGTTTGGCTTTCGTTATTTGTTCCAGAGTAACTTAAATGAAAAATAATCTTAGAATTATTGCTAAACGAAAAAGAAAATTAATTTCTCTAAACTCTGAAGATAAAAATACTTTTCTGAAAAATATTAATTCTTGTTTGGATAGAGTTTTTTCCATTGAAAATACTATAAAAGAGGTTGGTTTATATTATCCTATTTTTAACGAAATTTCTCCTTTGGTGTTTATTAAATATTTTAAGGATAACAACATAACCACTGCTCTACCAGTAGTTGATATTAATAGTAATTCAATGGTTTTTAAAAAATGGTTCAAAAAAGAGAAACTACAAAAAAGTAATATAGGAACCTATGAACCACTTCTAACAAATAAAACTATTTTCCCCCAGATTGTTGTTGTTCCTATGTTAACGTTTGATAGAAAATTAAATAGACTTGGATATGGAGCAGGTTATTATGATAAATTAATATCAACCTTAAAAAGATATTTTGATAAAAAACAGAAAAATTTTATTACAATTGGCCTTGCTTATAGTGAACAAGAAACTAAAAGTATACCATATGAAAGTCATGACCAGAAGTTAGATTTCATAGTAACGGAAAAAGAAATACTATCAAAAGTAAATTAAAATTAACTTAAAAAAAAGAAGATGTTCATGAAAGTTCTGTTTATTGGTGATATTGTTGGAAGAAGAGCAAGAAACTACGCTCAAGAGAAAATTATAGAACTTAAAACAAAGTTAAAATTAGATGCAATAATAGTCAATGTTGAGAATTCAGCGGGAGGATTTGGCGTCACACCTTCAATTTGCGATGATTTTTTTCGTGTAGGAGCTGATGTGTTAACTACTGGAAACCATATTTGGGATAAAAGAGAAATAATATCATATATAACAAAAAATGATAGATTACTTCGCCCATTAAATATGATTGAAGGTACTCCAGGTTTAGGAATGACAATAGTAGATTTGGATGCAGGAAAAATTGGAGTTGCAAATATAATGACTAATTTGTTTATGCAAAAAACTGATAATGTCTTTGATAAGATCCCTGATATCTTAGAAAATTTAAAGTTAAAAAAGAATGTAGATTTTTCTTTAATTGATATTCATGGTGAGGCATCTTCTGAAAAGATGGCTCTAGGAAACGCTCTTGACGGGAAGGTCACTGCAGTTGTTGGGACGCACACACATGTGCCAACCGCAGATTATCAGATCTTAGAAAATGGTACTGCTTATATTACTGATGTAGGTATGAGTGGTGATTATAACTCCATAATAGGGATGAATAAAAAAGATGCATTAAATAGATTTTTATTTCCTCAAAATAAAAAATCAAGACTTGAAGTTTCTAATGGTGAGCCTACTTTATGCGGTGTTATTATAGAGAGTGAAATTGGTGGTTTAAGTAAATCAATCAAACCTCTAAGAATAGGAGGAAAATTAGAGCAAACTAATTTAGAATAAATTTGTAAAAATATAATAGGAGAAATTTATATGGCTGGTCACTCAAAATTTAAAAATATAATGCATCGTAAGGGAGCACAAGACGCCAGGAGAGCCAAAAAATTTGCCCGTTTGACTAAAGAATTACAAGTTGCTGTAAGAGGTGGTACAGATCCATCAAGCAATCCTAGATTAAGGTCAGCTTTATCAGCTTGTAGAGCAGTAAATATGCCTAAGGATAATATTGAAAAAGTCATAAAAAAAGCTGAATCTGGAGAAAATCTAAATTTAGAAGAAATAAGATATGAGGGATATGCTCCTGGAGGGATTGCATTAATTGTAGACGCTGTCACTGATAATCGTAACAGAACTGCATCTGAAGTCAGATCTTCTTTTACAAAATATGGTGGTAATTTAGGTGAAACTGGTTCTGTATCTTTCATGTTTAATAATGTGGGTCATATTTTATATCAAAAAGATATTAAAAATGATGATGAAATCTTAGAAATAGCAATTGAAGTTGGTGCTGATGACGTTATTTCTGATGAAATAAGCCATGAAATAATTACCTCTTTAAATGAATTTAATAATGTTAGAGATAAATTAGAAAACCTACTTGGCTCTCCTGAACAAGCTGAAATAATTTGGCAACCTGAGAATTATATTAAGGTTGATGACGAAAAAAGAGCTGCCTCAATATTAAAGCTTTTAGATACACTTGATAATTGTGAAGATGTTCAAGGTGTTTATGGTAATTTTGATATTAGCGAAGAAATCATAAATAAAGTTAATATTTAAGGAAGTTTTTAGTTTGCGTATTATTGGTATAGACCCTGGATTAAGGCATACTGGATGGGGAATTGTTGAATTCAAAAATAACAAATTAATTTATATAGGTGACGGCACTATATCACCCTCAACATCTATTTCAGATGGTAAAAGATTGTTTTTTATTAAAAGTGAATTATCAGAAATAATTTCAAAATATATTCCAAATAAATCAGCAATAGAGCAGATTTTTGTAGGATTTGGAGCTGGGTCTAGTTTGAAGTTGGGAATGGCAAGGGGTGTATCTATGTCAGTTTTAGCAGAATCAGGTTTGGACATAACAGAAATTCCTCCAAAATTAGTAAAAAAAACAATTACGGGTTATGGCTCAGCTTCAAAACAACAAATAACATCAATGATTGAAAAATTATTGTCTGTTTTACCTAAGAATGAAGATAGTGCAGATGCATTGGCAATTGCAATTTCAGCGCATCATATTGGTGATGATTATTCGGCTTCAAATTTACAACAAGCAAATAATAGTTTAGATATAGCTATTGCAAAGGCTTTATTAAAAGAAAAAAAGAAATCATAATTAAAGGATCATAAAATTTCAAATGATAGCATCTTTGAAAGGCACATTAATATCAATAGGTAAATCTGACATTATTTTAGAGGTTAATGATGTAGGATATTTTTTAAATGTTTCATCAAAATTAATTTCATCGTTAGGTGACTTAGGTTCAAACTTATCTTTGTACACTGATTTACAGATCAAGGATGATAAAATTATAATGTATGGCTTTGCAACATTTAAAGATCAAAATCTTTTTAAATTACTTCAATCTGTTCAAGGTGTAGGCCCAAAAGCTGCTCTTTCTATTCTATCAACTCTAAATGTTGATGAAATTATTTTAGCAATTTCTTCTGGTGATAAAGCAATGATTGCTAGGGCTGACGGAGTTGGCCCTAAGGTTGCTGGAAGAATAACTGCTGAATTGTTAGATAAAATCTCAACTTTTAGTATTAATAAATCTCATGAAATTATTAATAACCAAAAATCAGATAAATTAATGAATCAGTTGGATCTAGAAAATAATTTCAATCAGGATGACTATGAAAATGTAGTGGAAGATATCATTTCAGCACTAGTAAATCTAGGGTTTGGCAGGAGCGAAGTTTTCACAGTTGTGATGAAAATTAAAAAAGAGTTTAGTATTAATAAAAAAAACCAAGAATTTACAGTTAATAATATTGTACCTTTAGCTCTCAAAGAATTATCAAGGTGAACTAAATGAAGGATGAAGGCAAAATTGAAAATAGGCTAATTGATTCTGATATAATTCAGAAAGATGAGAGTTCTGATTTAAGCTTAAGGCCCCAAAAACTCTCCGAATTTATAGGTCAGCCACAAGTTCAAAAAAATTTATCTACTTTTATTTCTGCTGCTGGTCATAGAGAAGAGGCAATGGACCATAGTTTGTTATTTGGTCCTCCGGGCCTTGGAAAAACAACTTTAGCACAAATAATATCTCATGAATTAGGTGTTGGCTTTAGATCAACTTCAGGACCAATTATAAATAAAGCTGGTGATTTAGCAGCTTTGTTAACAAACCTTCAGCCAAAAGATGTATTATTTATTGATGAAATTCATCGTCTTTCGCCTAATATAGAAGAGATATTGTATCCGGCTATGGAAGACTTTCAGTTGGATTTAATAATTGGTGAAGGTCCATCAGCAAGAACTATTAAAATTGATTTGCCTCCATTTACTTTGGTAGGAGCAACGACCCGGTCTGGATTATTAACTACACCATTAAGGGATAGATTTGGCATTCAAATTAGAATGGAGTTTTACAATTCAACAGATTTAGTAAAGATTTTACTCAAGTTAGCCACAAAATTAAAAGTTAATCTAAATAATGATGGAGCTTATGAAATTGCAAAAAGATCGAGAGGAACGCCAAGAGTTGCAGGTAGATTGTTAAGGCGTGTAAGAGATATTTTATATGTTTCGAAAGACGACATTATTGATTATAAGTTTGCAGATAAAGCCCTTGCTCAGTTGGACGTGGATAAATCTGGATTAGACGCCATTGATAGAAAGTATTTGAATGTTATAATAGAAAAATATCAAGGTGGTCCTGTAGGTTTAGACACGCTATCAGCTGTTTTATCTGAACAAAAAGATATGATTGAAGAAGTAATTGAGCCTTATTTATTGCAACGTGGTTTGATACAGAGATCATCAAGGGGTAGATTTATATCTGCTTCGGGGTGGAGGCACCTGGGCTTTGAACCACCTTCAAAAGCAGAAGAACAAGCTGACATGATGAACACACCAAATAAAATATAATTATTTTTAAAACTTAATGAATAATAATTTTGAAAATTTAGATGGATCTATTACAGGCAATAAACACTTTTATAGACTAAGAGTGTTTTATGAAGATACTGACTCTGGTCAAATTGTCTATCATACTAACTATTTAAAATATTTTGAAAGAGCCCGTTCTTCTTTATTAAATTTGTTAAAAATTGATCAATTTAATTTAAAAAAAGAATTTGATATAATCTTAGTAGTTAAAAAAGTAGATGTTAATTGGTATAAGTCTGCAAAGTTGAATGATAAGCTTGTAATTGAAACTTGCCTTAAATATGCCAAAAACTCCAGTATAACTCTTAATCAAATTGCATTTAAATATGACAGCAATAATCACGAACATGAGTTGTTGGTTTCAGGCGTTATACAAATAGTTGCTATTAACAGTCAAAATAAAGTAAGAAGAATGAATACGATATTAAATCATAAATTTTTTCAAAATAAATCATAAAGATAAATAAAAGGTTTGAATTATGGCTAATGAACTGCAGGCCCCACAAGTTGATATAGAAAAAATTTCAGAAGGTCATGATCTATCATTGTTGGGATTGATTGCAGACGCTGATATTTTTGTCCAATTAATAATGTTTTTGCTAGTAATAGCTTCAATTTGGTGTTGGACCATAATTATTAATAAATCGAAGATAATTAGAAAAGAAAAAAAAATATCTGCAAACTTTGAAGTTAACTTTATAAATGAAGATGTAGATGATGATGAATTATTTGATTTTTATAAAAGTGAGATAAAAGATCATAATCAGTTAAATGCTCAAGTAAAAATCTTTATGCTAGGTATGATTGAATTTAATAAAATTCATTCCAACAATTTGCTTGCAAGAGATAAATACAAAATAAAAGAACTTTTTCAAAGAATCGAAACAGTATTACAAATAGAAATTGCTAAAGAAGTTGAAAAATTAGAAAATGGAATGAGTTTTTTAGCTTCAATAGGTTCTGTTGGTCCATTTATTGGTTTGTTAGGTACAGTTTGGGGGATAGTAAATGCTTTTCAGTCAATTGCCATCAGTAATAACACTAGTCTTGCAGTTGTAGCGCCTGGTATAGCAGAAGCATTATTTGCTACAGCTCTAGGATTATTAGCTGCAATTCCTGCGGTTGCCGCTTATAATAAATTTTCAAATGACTTAGATAAAATTACTAGTAATTTAGAATATTTTTCAATTGAGTTTTTATCAAAAAAACTTAATGAGATGGAAAAAAAACATAATGTCTAATCGAATGCTTTTAAAAGGTTTACGAAAAAAAAATAAATCAATTAATCAGATTAACGTTACGCCATTTGTTGATGTGATGCTTGTATTGTTAATTGTGTTTATGATTACTGCGCCTCTTCTAACAGTAGGAGTTTCAGTTGATCTTCCAAAAACTAAAGCAGCTCAGCTAAATCAAAAGGGTGACCCAATTGTAGTTAGTATAAAAAAAACTGGGGATTTATATTTGCAGGAAAGAGTGATTGACACAGTTCAGTTATTGCCTCGTCTTAAGGCTATCTCTGCTGGAAATAAAAATCTTAGAATATATGTAAGAGGTGATAAAGATGTCCCATATGGTATAGTTTTAGAAACTATTGCAAAAATTAAAAGCTCTGGTTTTAAGAAGGTAGCACTAGTCGCGAAGTTAAAAGAAAGTTGAGGCAATGGTTAAGTCAACTTTTATTTCAATAGGGCTTCATGTTTTTTTTATATTAGTTGCCTATTACGGCTTGCCCTCATTTAAAGTTAAAGAACCTTTCGAACAACCTATTGATATTGTAGAAGATACTCTTGTGGGCGCTAAAACTGTTCTTAAACTCGGAAATCCTAATAAAGAAGTTAAAAAAATAAAAAAAGATATAGTCCAAGAGGATAAAGTTAAAAAAACACCTCCTTCACCTCCTCCATTACCTAGTAAAAAAATAATTGATAAAAAAAACATAGAATTGAAAAAGAAAAAAAAACTTAAAGAAATAGCTGAACTAATTAAGAAAAAGCCAAAGTCTAAAATTGAGAAAAATAAAAAAGTTTCTGTACCAAAAGTAAAAACCAAGCCCAGAGAAATAAAGAAAAAACAAAACAAAATTTTAGCTAAGGGAATATTAAAAACACTTACAAAACCTCAGCCAATTATAAATAAAGATAAGATTAATAAATCACAAAATAATAATAAAAATGTTTTGAATAAATTAAAACAAATAGTAGGAAACACATCTAAACGATCTTTGGAAACAGAGGCTAAACTTACTCAAACGGAGATAGATAAACTTCGGAATTATATCAGTAAATGCTGGGATACCTCAATTGGTGCAAGTGAAGTGAAAATTATCATTCCTTTGAAAATAAGTGCCAATATGGATGGGTCAGTTAATAGTGTAGAAATTGATGATCAATCTCGTTACGTTAAGGATACTTTTTATAGAGCAACAGCAGATTCTGCAAGAAGGGCAGTACTTGACTGTTCGCCTTTACCTTTGCCTAAAAATAAAGCTTCTCAATTTAAAAGCTTCTTTTTTGACTTTGATACCTCATTTATATATAGGTATTAGGTATTTTTTGATGGCTTGCCATAATCATGCCTTATAAAAGTAATTAATAATATAATATTATATTTTAGATGGGATTTATTTTGAATAAAAACTTAAAATTAATAGTTCTTAAAATTTTAATTTTAATTTCTCCTTTGTTAATCAATCAGGTTGTGGCCCAGGATTTAAGAATAAAAATTAGCTCAGGACAGGTGGAGCCGCTACCAATTGCTATTGCAGATTTTACTGGACAAGGGGGCAAAGCAAATGAAATAGGACGAAAAATTTCTGAGGTTATTTCGAATAACTTAGTTGGATCTGGACAATTTAAAGCACTTGAAAGCGCTGCTTTTATAGCTCCTCCTACGAGCCCATCAGTAAGACCTAATTTTACAGACTGGTCTCCATTAGGTGTAAAGGCTTTAATTACTGGCTCAGTAAAAAATATAAATAACCAACAGGTAGAGGTAGAATTTAGGCTTTGGGATGTTGTTGCTCAAACTGATCTCATAGGTTTAAGATTGATTGTTGACTCAAATGCGTGGAGGAGAGTGGCTCATATAATCTCAGATGAAATCTTTCAAAGATTATCAGGAGATAGTGGTTATTTTGATACAAGAATAGTTTACGTTGCTGAATCTGGTCCGCAAAATAAACGTTTAAAAAGACTTGCCATAATGGACCAAGATGGTGAAAATCATCAATATTTAACAGATGGTAGCTTCTTGGTGTTAACACCGAGGTTTTCTCCTACAACTCAAGAGATTACCTATCTAGCTTATTTTAAAAATGAACCTAGAGTTTATATTTTTAATCTAGAAACAGGTCAGCAAGAATTGTTGGGATCCTTCCCTGGAATGACATTCGCTCCAAGATTTTCTCCATCAGGTGACAAAATTATAATGAGTTTAGCTACAAAAGGTATAACAGATATTTATACTATGAATTTAAATAATCAAAAAGTTACAAGATTGACAAATAATAGTTCAATTGATACGTCACCTAGTTTCTCACCTGATGGGAAACGCGTTATTTTTAACTCAGACCGAGGTGGTTCGCAGCAAATTTATATTATGGATTCTAAAGGTAATGATGTTAAGAGAATATCTTTTGGAAAAGGTAGATACGCAACGCCGGTTTGGGCTCCAAAAGGAGATTTAATAGCATTTACTAAAATGTTAAAAAACAAATTTTACATAGGTGTTATGTCACAAGATGGTTCTAATGAAAGATTGTTAGCAGAAGGTTATTTAGTAGAGGGACCAACCTGGGCTCCAAATGGAAGAGTGTTGATGTATTTTAAACAAGATGCCCCTATTGATGATGGAAAGAGTGCTAGTGTTAACTTATATAAAATTGACATTACTGGTTTTAGAGAAACAAGAATTATTACGCCTAGTGACGGCTCGGATCCAGCTTGGTCACCTTTATTGCCGAATTAAAAGTTAGAATTTTCTAAAAAAGTTGAATGTTATAATAAATTGAGTTAATGTCAAAAAAAATTTATATTATTCAAATATTGATCAACTGTTTAGTTTTAAGGAGAGTATAATGAAAATGAAAATTATTGCTATTATAGGGGCTGTATCTTTGCTTTCAGCTTGCGAAACAGCATCTCAAAAGGTGGTTACAGGTTCCAATTCTGGATCTGCCTCTAGCTCAGTTGATAAAAAGAATAGTTTGTTTTCTCAAGCTAAACAAACAGCTGCTGATAAATTAATTGCTGTAGGTGATAGAGTTTTATTTGATTATGACTCTTCTAAGTTAGACTCAAGTGCAAAAATACTTCTTGACGCACAATCTAGGTTTTTAAGAGCTAACTCTGACTTAAACTTTATAGTAGAAGGTCACTGTGACGAACGAGGTACCCGTGAGTATAACTTAGCCTTGGGTGAACAAAGAGCAACGGCAGTTAGGGATTATTTAGTTATTCAAGGAATTGACCCTGATAGAATTAAGGTTATTTCCTATGGAAAAGAAAAGCCAGCTGTTGTCGGTTCAAATGGTATGGCTTGGTCTAAAAACAGACGTGCTGTTACCATTATAAATTAATATTAATAAATCTCTATTAATATTTCTTTCCATATTTTTATGTGATGATCATTTTTTAATTTCATGGATTGGTAGTAATGTTTAAGCATTTTAGAAATATTTTGTTATTCACCCTACTATTTGCTGGGCCAGTCATGGCCCAATCGATTGAAGGTTTGAAGGATATTGTTTCCATTCAACAAGAAAAAATATTGAGAATGGAAGATAATATTAAAAAATTAGTTGGGTCTCTCGAGCAACAATCAAATTTTGGTACACAAAATAAAAATCTGAAAGTTTTAGAAAACCAAGTGAATGAATTAAGTTCTAATATCAGGCAATTAGAAAATAATGTTAAAAACATTACAAACTTGTCATATAATTTAGACTTTGCACTAAAAAGAATAGAGCGTCATTTGGAATTGAAAGCTATTCAAGATGATAATACTAAAGAAGTAAATGACTTCAAATCTGAAGCTAAACCAACTTTTCAAAAACAAAAAATTGAAAATATAAAAAAGAAAAGTTTGGATGGAAAAACAGATGGCGTTTTAGGCTTTATTAAAGAAGTTCCTGATACAGATGCTAAAAATCAAAAAAAAGTTCCTGATACAAAAGTTGTTGATAATAATGATGCTTTAAAATCACCTAAAGTGACAGCTGAAGAAAGTTATAATTATGCTTTAGATTTAGCTAGGCAACTTGATTTCGAAAATGCCGAGAAAGCTTTCAAAGAATTTCTTATTAGACATAAAGATAATAAGCTACAGGCGGATGCCCAATATTGGTTAGGTAGAGTTTATTTTGCTCAAAAAAAATATGAGGAAGCGGCCATTGCTATGGCAGAATTTAACAGTATTTTCCCTAATGACCCACGTTTTCAAGAGACGACGCTGCTTATTGCAGAAGCTGCAGTTAATTTTGCACCTAAAAATCAATTGTGTGATATTCTGAATCAGTCATTAGAATTTATGGTTAACCCATCAGAAAAATTTGTTAAAAGGATAAATTCTTTAAAGAATGAAAAAAAATGCTCTGCTGAATGATAGAAAATTTTAATGATAATTTCAGAGAGCTATGTTTAAATTTAAAGATTGATGAAAGAAAGTTTATCCTTGGTTTATCTGGTGGAATAGACTCAATGGCCTTGTTAAGCCTTCTTAAACGCTTCATAGTATCTAATAAAAGTTTAAAAATTGAAGTTTTTCCAGTAATAATTGACCATGATTTAAGATCAAACTCTTCAAATGAAGCTAAAGCTGTTCAAGATATAGCAATAAGCCATGGATTTAAAACAA